>NZ_JBIMJP010000004.1:0-146409 GCF_043674155.1 Streptococcus sp. A23
AACGGGAAGTAGCTCAGCTTGGTAGAGTACTTGGTTTGGGACCAAGGTGTCGCAGGTTCGAATCCTGTCTTCCCGATGTTACAAATCAAAGAGTGCTCATTGGGCATTTTTTTTTGATTTTACTGTTCATAAAGTTTATTGAGACTAAGAAGCAAGGAGTACTCGTCTTTTGGGTACTCCGTGTTTTTTAGGCTCTATAATTTCTGTAGTGGGTAAATCTATTATGGAAATTATGGAGCCTTTTTGAGTGTAGAAAAACATACTAAGATTAGTAGTGAGGAAATCTCCGACGGGAGAAAGTACTCACTACTTTTTCTTTATGTTAAAGTAGAGGTGTCTTGTTAAGTCGAGAACTCTTTTGACGCTAGACGTCGCATCAAAAACTGGCAAGACACCTGTTTTAGAAAGAATGTTATCAAAGTATGTGGGACGCCAGACGTCGAGTATTGAAAATGACATCACTAAAACAAGGAATCATTCAAGACAAAGAGGTAATATCATGCGAGTAGTATTTGGGATTGACGTGAGTAAAGTAAGTTCAGAAGTAGCCATTCTAGTTAACGGCGAGAAAGTTCATGGCTATACCATGTCCAATGATGCCATTGGCTTTTCTCGGCTACTTGGCGATTTGAAAACCGTCCACAAGCCAGAAATCATCTTTGAAGCAACAGGCGTCTATTCTCGTCGTCTTCAAACTTTTCTGGATGAACATGGCTACGCTTATACACGACTCAATCCCTTAGAAGCCAAGAAGCAACTGGATAGCTTGCGTGTGAGAAAAACAGATCAAATTGACGCAGAAAAACTAGCTCAATCTCAGTTTGTACTGAATCGTAAAACGACGTATGTCCAAAAAGAAGTCTACCAAAACTTGCGGGATCTCAGCCGTTTCTATCAGAATCTGACCGAGGACATTGTTCGAGCTAAAAACCGCCTGCACAAGGCCTTACAGGTCACTTTCCCTGAATTGGAAAATATCTTGTCAACACCAACTGGTGAACAATACTGGAACCTGGTCATAGCTTTTCCTTGCAAGGACTTCGTGCTTGATTTAAGCAAGGACGAACTCTCAGAAAGCATTCGTCAATCTACTTCAAAACGGATTTCGGACAAGCGTGTAGCGTACTTAGCCGAGAAGCTGATAGCACTAGCTAATCAATCGTATTGTGCCGTCAAGAAAAACTCTCCAATGCTGGAAGAGGTCCGTTACTATACAAAAGAATTGCTTAGACTTTCTGAACAGAGACAGGCAGTCTTAGACGAAATGGTGGAACTAGCTCAGCCATTACCTGAATATGACATTCTGCGCTCTATTCCTGGAATAGCTGAGACTACTGCAACAAGTATTATTGGTGAACTGGGAGATATTCGCCGTTTTCAGTCTGCCAATCAAATCAATGCCTTTATCGGTATTGACCTGAGACACTATGAATCTGGAAACTTCATCGCTAAGGAACACATTACCAAGCGTGGCAATCCCTATGCTAGAAAGATTCTGTTCAAATGCATTCACAATATCGCTTCAGCTAGTCACACCAATCCTTGCCATATAGCAGACTTTTATGAGAAACGAAAAAGGCAATCGCAAACGACTTCTACGAAGGCACACACGATTGCCTCCATACATCGTCTCATTCGGACAATGTATTACCTCATAACGCATAACAAACTTTACGATTACACTTTAACCCAAAATCTGTAAGATTGTTTATGCAATATTATTGTAACACCTTATCAAAAATTTTCAACGTAAGGTGTTAATTTCGTCTACTCTTTTTACACGAAACTTTAGTCCAAAAGAAAACATTGACTATTGAACTCAAAATATTTTTCATCAAATACCTCGATGAACTTGACAAATGGTAGAAAAAAGTCCCATATGACCTATAATGAAAAGCAACCAAACTCACATTAGAAAGACTCATATGGAACAGCTAAATTTTATCACAAATTTTCTCAGAATAAAGACAAAAATATCCTTATCACTGATGAGTATGATATCGGAACTCACCTAGAACTATACGGTCACTTGGATTACACAGCCCCTAAATGTCCTTTTTGTAAGGGACAAATGGCTAAATACGATTTCCAAAAAGCCTCCAAAATCCCCTATCTAGAAACTGCTGGTTATCGCCTCTTTATTCACCTTAAAAAGCGTCGGTTCCAGTGTAAAGATTGCGGAAAAATAGCGGTTGCTGAAACTCCTCTTGCCAAGTAGAGCCACCAAATCTCTGTCGCTGTTAACCAGAAAATCGCCCAGTTACTCATCGAAAATCAAGCAATGACACATATTGCACACAGGCTATCTATCTCAACATCATCAGTTAGTCGAAAGCTTAATGAGTTCAAGTTTGAAACAGATTGGAATACCTTACCTGAGGTGATGAGCTGGGATGAATATGGCTTCAAGAAAGGGAAGATGAGCTTTATCGCACAAGATTTCAACTCACTGAATGTCATTACCATTCTAGACGGAAGAACTCAAGCAACCATCCGAAATCATTTTCTACGCTATCCTAGAAAGGTTAGAAATCGCGTAAAAGTCATTTTCGCCCACCTACAACTGTTGACAAAGAGCCTTTTTTAATATGAACTTTCTCTAATGGTCAATGTCGTTCTGAGTTTGATTTTTCGTGGGTGGTGGGCGGATGGATTTGCAATGATGCGGTCCAAGAGTTGCATAGCTTCAAGGCCCATTTCCTCCGTGAAAACGCTGATAGAGGAGAGTGCCGGATAGACTTGACGAGTGATGGCGGTGTCGTTGAAGGTGATGATTTGAACACGATCAGGAACCTCAATTTGCCGCTCTTGTAGGGCTCGCAAAGCACCGACAGCCAGCGTATCGTTGGCCATGAAGAAGGCTGGTGGCAGGTCGTCGCCCAATTCTTGTATTGCACGGGTCATCAGTTCGTAGCCTGACTGGGTGGAAAATTTCCCGATATAGCAGTAATTTTCTTTGTAGATGCCCAAGGTGGACAGATAGTCATGATAGCTGAGCAAGCGGGGGTCGGCAGGCAGGTCTTGTCCGTCGGAGGTCTTTTCCTGCCCGACTAGCAGTCCGATGTCAGCGATACCTTGACTGCGAAAATGATTGATGACGGTTTGAACCGAGTGGTTAAAATCAGTGGTTACACAGGAGAACCCTTCGGTCAGAGTATCACTGTCCACAAAGACCAGATGAGGAGACAAGCTGGTCAGCTCTGCTATTTGCCTAGAAGAAAATTTGCCCACTGCGATGATGCCGTTAACCTCGGCCAGGAGCGGATTGCTCAGGTCGTTGAAGGAGAGGATGAGCTGATAGCCCAGTCGGCTAGCCTCGCGCTCGATGCTGACGCGGATAGAGTAATAGTAGAGGTCGGCTAATTCCTCGCTTTCTGTGTACCATTGGACAAGTCCGATGGTGCCTTTTTGTTGGGGCGCCTGCTTTTTCAAATGTTTGGTATAGCCCATTTCTTGAGCCAAGTCTAGGATGCGTTCGCGAGTTTCTGGACTGACGGATAGGCTGTTATCTCCATTGAGAACTCTGGAAATAGTGGCGGATGAGAGCTGTGCTCTAACTGCAATTTCTTTGATAGTGACCATGGCTTTCCCCTTTCTTTTTCTTTGATTATAGCACAATAGAAAAGATTAGTAAAATTTTAGTAAATTCTTGACAAGGTCTTTTTTTAGATATAAAATAAAAGAAATCGATTACAATTCAAGGAGGTTCTTATGAACAAGGAACAAATCACACAAGCCTTTCAGGATGTATTTGGTCAAGAAGCGGACGCGGCATTCTTCTCGCCAGGTCGAATTAACCTGATTGGTGAACACACGGACTACAACGGCGGTCATGTTTTCCCAGCTGCCATTACTTTGGGGACCTATGGTGCAGCCCGCAAGCGTGATGACCAAGTCCTGCGCTTTTACTCTGCCAATTTTGAGAAATTGGGTATTATTGAGGTGGATTTGGGCAATTTAGTCTATGACAAGGCCCATAACTGGACCAACTACGCCAAGGGCGTACTTAAGTTCTTGCAGGAGGCTGGACATACGATTGACTCGGGTATGGACGTCTATATCTATGGCAATATTCCAAATGGGTCTGGCCTGTCCTCATCAGCCTCTTTGGAACTGCTGATTGGGATTATTGCGGAGGAGCTATACAAGTTAGACTTGACTCGCCTTGATTTGGTTAAAATCGGAAAATTGACGGAAAATCAGTTCATCGGGGTTAATTCAGGAATCATGGACCAATTTGCTATCGGTATGGGTGCGGACAATAAGGCGATTTACCTAGATACCAATACGTTGGAATATGACTTGGTGCCGCTGGATTTGGGCGACCATGTCATTGTTATCATGAATACCAATAAGCGCCGTGAATTGGCAGATTCTAAGTACAATGAGCGCCGTGCGGAATGTGAAAAAGCGGTGGAAGAGCTCAATTCTGTCCTCTCTATCGAGACCTTGGGTGAGTTGGACGAATGGACTTTCGACGAATATGCTTATTTGATTAAGGACGAAAACCGTCTCAAACGGGCGCGACATGCCGTTCTGGAAAATCAACGGACCTTGCAGGCTCGGGCAGCGCTTGAAGCTGGTGATTTGGCAAAATTCGGTCGTCTGGTCAATGCCTCACATGTGTCCTTGGAGCATGATTATGAAGTGACCGGTCTGGAATTAGATACGTTGGCCCATACCGCTTGGCAACAAGAGGGCGTTCTCGGGGCGAGGATGACGGGAGCAGGATTTGGTGGCTGTGGCATTGCCATTGTCCACAAGGATAAGGTAGAAGCCTTTAAGGAAAATGTTGGCAAGACCTACACAGAAGTGGTCGGCTATGCACCTAGCTTTTATGTGGCAGAAATTGCTGGCGGTTCAACCGTTTTGTAAGATGTGAAATGACGAAGGAGAGACGATGGCAAATCTGGTAGATACATTTGTGGAGCAAGCGATTGTTTATAGTGACTTTGAGGATATGGACCGTCTCTATCTGCGCAATCGGGTTTTGGCCTTGGTTGGCGAGCAGGTATTGGACATTGAGACGGAGCTGACGGATATGATTGCCCTCAAAGATGCCTTGTTGGCATCGGCTCTTGAGACAGGTCAAGTTGGGGAACTCTTGGAGGAGCAGGACATGGTTGGGGCTAGTCTGATGGACTTGGTGACACCGGCTCCTAGTCAGGTCAACCGTCAATTTTGGGCGACCTATGAAAATAGTCCGGAGCAGGCTATTGCGGATTTCTATGACCTCAGCAAGCGCAATGATTATATCAAGCTAGCAGCTGTTGCCAAAAATATCTATTACCAAGTACCGACAGATTATGGCAATCTGGAAATCACCATCAACTTGTCCAAACCAGAGAAGGATCCGAAAGCCATTGCGGCGGCCAAATTAGCAGAAGCAAGTAATTATCCTAAATGCCTGCTCTGTATGGAAAATGAGGGCTATCAGGGGCGGATCAATCATCCTGCTCGTGCGAATCACCGGATTATTCGTCTTCAGTTGGGGCAGGAGAACTGGGGCTTTCAGTATTCGCCCTATGCTTATTTTAATGAGCATGCCATTTTCCTCAATGCTGAGCATGTGCCAATGGCTATTACGCCACAGACCTTTGAGCAACTCTTGGATTTGATTGACCTTTTGCCGGGTTATTTTGTCGGTTCCAATTCGGATTTGCCGATTTCTGGTGGCTCTATCTTGACCCACAATCACTATCAGGGCGGTCGGCACACCTTCCCCATGGATGAGGCGCCGATTGAGCAGGAGCTGACGTTTACAGGCTTTGAAGGTGTACAGGCTGGACTGGTCAAGTGGCCCATGTCGGTCATCCGTTTGACTTCCAGCGATCGGACGGCGCTGCTTGGTTTGGCGGCTAAGATTTTGGAAAAATGGCGGAGCTATTCAGATGACTTGGTTGGAATTAAGGCTGAGACGAATGGAGTACCGCATCATACCATTACACCGATTGCCCGCAAGCGTGACGGTCGTTATGAGCTGGACTTGGTCCTCCGCGACAATCAGACCTCGGAGGAATTCCCAGATGGCATCTACCATCCTCATCCAGATGTTCAGCATATCAAGAAAGAAAATATCGGCTTAATTGAAGTCATGGGCTTGGCCATCTTGCCACCGCGCCTTAAGGCGGAGTTGGCCGAGGTGGAGAAATTCCTGCTGGGGCAGGACAGTCAAGTGGCAGTCTATCACCAAGACTGGGCAGACCGCTTGAAGGCCGCTCACAGCTCAATTACCGCTGAAAATGTCCAAGAGATTGTCCGCACGTCCGTGGGACAAATCTTTGCCCGTGTACTTGAAGATGCTGGCGTCTACAAACGCACACCAGAAGGCCAAGTTGCCTTTAGAAGGTTTGTCGAGTTTGTGGGGGTTGTATAATAACTTTCGAAGGGTAGGCAGACGCCTGCTCTTTTTGTTATAATAGTAAAAGTTATCAAAGGAGTAGATATGAAAAATTCAAAAATAGGGACTGTCATTACGCTTGTGGCAGGTATTGCTTGGGGTTTGTCGGGAGTCAGTGGGCAATATTTGATGACGCGTGGGGTGACGGTTGAGATGATTACGACCCTGCGTTTGGTGATTTCGGGCGTGGTTCTGCTGGGCGTGGCCTATTTGACCAGTAGGGACCAGTTGATGGCTGTTTTGAAAAATAAAAAGGCCCTGCTTGGGATTTTCCTTTTTGCCATGCTGGGCTTGGTGCTCAATCAAATCGCTTATCTACAAGCCATTTACTATACAAATGCCGGTACGGCAACGGTTTTGCAATACCTCTGTCCTATTTTGGTCTTGGGTTATACCTGTCTGCGGGACCGACAAAAGCCGACAGCGGTTGAATTGATGTCGATTGCTCTTGCTGTAGTAGGTACATTTCTGATTGCGACACACGGGCAATTGGACAAGCTGGCGGTGACACCGATTGGTCTGGCATGGGGGATTTTCTCAGCCTTCACTTACGCCCTCTATATCATCCTGCCTAGTCGCTATATTCGCCAATATGGAAGTATGGTGGTCATTGGGATTGGCATGCTGATGGGTGGTTTGGTGGCAGTTCTTGCCTTTAGGACCTGGGGCCAGAGCCTTCCCGTGGACGGTGGTAGTCTCTTGGGCATGTTGGGAATTGTTGGTGTTGGTACCATTTTTGCCTATACGGCCTTTCTCAAGGGCGTCAGCATGGTCGGTCCGGTCAAAGGCAGTCTTTTGGCTTCGATTGAGCCGGTCGCATCGGTCTTTTTTGCCGTTTGGCTAGTTAATGAGCAATTTTATCCCATTGATTTTTTGGGGATGGTGCTGATTTTGGTGGCTGTTCTACTTATTTCCCTGAAAGATTTAGTGATTTCACGAAAGAGTATTGGTTAAGATGCTCTTTTTTGTTATACTAAAAGAAAAGGCTTACAAAGGAGAAAATATGCTTAGAGAATTTTGTTCGGAGAACCATATTGACGTAGCGCGTGCCCTTTCTTTAGGGGCGCAACGAGTGGAGTTGTGCGATAATTTGGCAGTCGGTGGAACGACACCTAGCTATGCGGTGATTGATTACGTTTGTCAACTGGCCCATGAAAATAATGCGACGGTCATGACCATGATTCGCCCCCGTGGCGGGAATTTCTGTTATGATGAGGTGGAAGTGGACATGATGGTAGAAGATTGTAAGGTGGCCAAGAAACTGGGTTCGGACGGTCTGGTTTATGGTCTGTTGACCGAGGAAAATTGGCTGGACGAGGTCGCTTTGGAGAAATTATTGGCCGTGTCTGAAGGGTGCGAAGTTGTTTTTCACATGGCCTTTGATCAAATACCACGCAGGAGACAATTTGAGGCCATTGATTGGCTGGCAGCACACGGTGTGACGCGGATTTTAACGCGGGGTAATCTGTCTGGTTGTGCTTTGGAAAACATTGACTGGCTAAACGAGATTGTGACTTATGCCAAGGGAAAAATTCAAATCCTTATTGGTGGTGGATTGACGGTGAATAACGTTCCAGAATTGGTCAACAAGCTACCGATTGACCAAGTCCATGGAACAAAATTGTTTTGGTAAGAAAACTTTAAGTTTTCTTTAAGGAGGCTTCAGTATACTCTATTTATTCTTTTTCATATAATCTCCTGAAGGCGCCCGGCATTTGTCGGGTGTTTTCTTTCTTTTTTTATATTTTATCGGGGATGGAGCGAGAACTATGAGCATTGAACTATCTGTAGATTGGAGACAAAGAATGCTGTTACTATTGAGTTAGTTTGAAAGGGGTGACTGACTTCAGATAAGCTGATTGAAATGTTATGAGAGTCAGGGGTTATTCGTTCTGGCTCTCCAAATCCTATACAAGCCTCAGAATATTTGTTATACTAAGAATAGAAAGAACATTTGGAGGTTTCTATGAAGAGGGTAAAATATCTTGGTCTGCTCTTGGGGGCTATGACATTTCTAGCTGCTTGTCAGCCAGCAGATTTGCAGTCCACTACTACTGAGACAGAAACGTCTACTCAAACTTCTGCTCCAACGGAATCAGAAGAGATATCGGTTGGTTCAAGTGAGCAAGAGGCGGGGTCTTCTGCTCAGCAAGGTTTTTCCTTACCAGTAATTTATCAGGACGTCATCGGAAATTACCAAGCTAGTCTTGCCCAACCAGAAGCTATCAATCCCGAACAGGTCAGCACCCAATTAGTCTTGGTTCATCAGCCGGAAATCTATGCTGGCGCTTTCTATAGCCTGTATGATTTTAACCAAGATGGGGTTGAAGATCTGATTATTGCTCTGAAAAAATCAGATAGTTATGTGCTGATTGACCTCTATACTCTGTATGGTGGAGGGGACCTCTTACGCCTGGTTGACAGTTTCCGTCATATCGGTCCTGAAATAGGTGAGGAGGCCATTCTCCGTCCCCTACAAGATGGTAGCTATCTTTATGAGGTTGCTGGTCAATCCAAGCTCTATCAATATGACGAACATATTCCGGGATTGGGTCCTGTTCCTGAGATAGAAGCAGAATCACCAGTTTTTGATCTGAACAGTTTGACCTGGATTCAGATAGAAGCACAATAGTGAAAGGCTTGAGTTGATGCTCAGGCCTTTGGTTTTCTATCCATGTTGGGAAGATTGATTTTGTATTTGATGACTAGCAGTCGGATAATCAAAGAGATGACAAATATAGTAATAAAGGTAGGAATTTGAGGTAGTTGCCAATTGACCACACAGATATGGTAAATCATACCGGAAAATAGGGCCAAGACAGCATAAACGTCCTCTCGAAGGACAATAGGGGTCTCATTGACCAATAAGTCTCGGACAATGCCACCACCAACTCCAGTCAGGGTCGCAAGAATACCTGTTGTCACAGCATTTAGCTGTAACTCTATGCCAGTGTTGGCCCCGATTAGGG
This sequence comes from Streptococcus sp. A23, assembly GCF_043674155.1. Taxonomy (NCBI): domain Bacteria; kingdom Bacillati; phylum Bacillota; class Bacilli; order Lactobacillales; family Streptococcaceae; genus Streptococcus; species Streptococcus sp. A23. The sequence goes on from NZ_JBIMJP010000004.1 coordinate 9,370, forward strand.
CGAAAATCGCCAGACCTATCGCGTCGAAGATGAGGTTGGTTTGGGCAAGGAGAATCAGGGCCCGCTTGTCAAGAGGTGTATCCTGTCGGATATGAATGGCGCAGAGATAGAGTAGAATGGCCACGACAACGGATAAGTAGATGGCTGAAGGGTCCGTCAGAGCAGTTGGAATACGATTGGCCATGATATCTCGAATAATACCACCTCCCACAGCTGTCATCAGACTGAGGAGAGAAATCCCAAATATATCTAGTTTTTTTCTGAAACCTTTAACGGCACCTGAAACAGCAAAAGCGATTGTCCCTATGTAGTTACAAATGATAAGAAATAGCTCAAAATCCATACCTACCTCCACCTCTAGTTTACCATAGAAACAATTGGAAGTTCAAGAGAAAAAAAGTTTGTGATAAAAAGAACTTTATCAGGTGTGTCCTTGTCGATATTTTTGTGAAAAAGTGAACGAAATCAAGGTTTTCAGAAAGTTTACAAGAAAATAGAAAACGGTTCAAAAATTTGCCATTTGTGAAAAAAAGGTCTATCATAGTAAGGAAAGAGAAAAAACCTTTGGAGGAAATTATGGTATCTATTTCAAAAGAGCAACATTTGGATATGTTCTTGAAAATGCAGCAAATTCGTGATGTTGACATGAAGTTGAACAAATTAGTGCGTCGTGGCTTTGTACAAGGTATGACTCACTTCTCAGTTGGTGAAGAAGCAGCAGCGGTTGGTCCGATTGCTAGCTTGACAGACCAAGATATTATCTTCTCTCACCACCGTGGTCACGGTCACGTTATTGCAAAAGGTATTGATATCAACGGTATGATGGCAGAGCTTGCTGGTAAGGCAACTGGTACATCTAAAGGCCGAGGTGGTTCCATGCACTTGGCCAACGTTGAAAAAGGGAACTTCGGTTCTAACGGTATCGTAGGTGGTGGTTATGCCCTGGCTGTTGGTGCGGCTTTGACCCAACAATACCTTGGTACAGATAATATCGTTATCGCCTTCTCAGGTGACTCAGCGACTAACGAAGGTTCTTTCCATGAGTCAATGAACTTGGCAGCTGTTTGGAATTTGCCAGTTATCTTCTTTATCACAAACAACCGCTACGGTATCTCAACTGATATTTCTTACTCCACCAAGATTCCTCACCTTTACCTTCGTGCAGCGGCTTACGGTATGCCAGGTCACTATATCGAAGATGGTAACGATGTGGTTGCTGTTTACGAGAAAATGCAAGAAGTTATCGAATATGTTCGTGCAGGTAACGGTCCAGCCATGGTTGAGGTTGAATCTTATCGTTGGTTTGGTCACTCAACAGCCGATGCTGGTGTTTACCGTACAAAAGAAGAAGTTAACGAGTGGAAAGCAAAAGATCCGCTTAAGAAATACCGCAAGTATTTGACTGAAAACAAAATTGCTACCGACGAAGAATTGGATGCAATCGAAGCACAAGTTGCAGAGCAAGTAGAAGCAGCTGTGAAATTCGCACAAGAAAGCCCAGATCCAGATATTTCAATTGCATACGAAGACGTTTTTGTGGACTAGTCTACAGTCTAGATTGAAGAAAAATTTTTTATAAGTAGGAGAAATTGTAAAAATGGCTGAAACAAAAGTAATGGCCTTGCGTGAAGCGATTAACTTGGCTCAAAGCGAAGAAATGCGTAAGGATGAAAAAGTATTCTTGATGGGTGAAGACGTCGGTATCTACGGCGGTGACTTCGGTACATCTGTTGGTATGTTGGATGAATTTGGTCCAAAACGCGTTCGCGACACGCCTATCTCTGAGGCAGCAATTGCTGGTTCTGCAGTTGGTGCGGCTCAAACTGGTCTTCGTCCAATCGTTGACTTGACCTTCATGGACTTCGTAACCATTGCCCTTGATGCGATTGTTAACCAAGCTGCTAAAACAAACTACATGTTTGGTGGTGGTTTGAAGACACCTGTAACTTTCCGTGTGGCTTCAGGTTCAGGTATCGGTTCTGCTGCCCAGCACTCACAATCTCTTGAAGCTTGGTTGACGCACATCCCAGGTATCAAGGTTGTCGCACCTGGTACAGCTAACGATGCAAAAGGTCTATTGAAATCATCTATCCTTGATAACAACCCAGTTATCTTCTTGGAGCCAAAAGCTCTTTACGGTAAAAAAGAAGAAGTCAACTTGGATCCAGATTTCTACATTCCACTTGGTAAAGGGGACATCAAGCGCGAAGGTACAGATGTGACTATCATCTCCTACGGACGTATGCTTGAGCGTGCAATCCAAGCTGCTGATGAAGTGGCTGCAGAAGGCATCAGCGTTGAAGTGGTTGACCCACGTACCCTTATCCCATTGGATAAAGAATTGATCATCGAATCAGTGAAGAAAACTGGTAAGGTTATCTTGGTCAACGATGCTTACAAAACAGGTGGTTTCATCGGTGAAATCGCATCAATCATCACTGAAAGTGAAGCCTTTGACTACTTGGATGCACCAATCATCCGTATCGCTTCAGACGATGTACCAGTTCCTTACGCAAACGTTCTTGAAAATGCTGTATTGCCAAACGTAGAGAAAATCAAAGCGGCAATCTACAAACAAGTTAACAAGGGTTAAGAGAAAATCTTGTTATAAACAAGAATGAAACGTAAGAAACTGAAAGAAAGGAATTGAACCCGGCCGGAGAGTTGGGGAATCAGGAATTTTTAGGAATTTCTCATTTCCAGTCACTCTCTGTTGGGCCCTGGTATCTTAAATATGGCAATTGAAATTATTATGCCTAAGCTCGGTGTGGACATGCAAGAAGGTGAAATCATTGAGTGGAAAAAACAGGAAGGCGATTTCGTCAATGAAGGCGACGTCATCTTGGAAATGATGTCTGATAAAACCAGCATGGAATTGGAAGCTGAAGAGTCAGGCGTTCTCTTGAAAATTGTGCATGGAAATGGTGCGACAGTTCCGGTAACGGAAGTCATTGCCTATCTCGGCGCAGAAGGTGAAACAGTGGAAGCGGCTGGTAGCTCTGCTCCAGCGGTTGAGCCAGCAGCAGCTATCGAAGAAGTTCCTGCTAGCCGTACACCGGTTATTGTAACTCCAGTAGTGGCTGCGAAACCGCAAGGTGGTGGTAAAGTTCGTGCAACTCCAGCAGCTCGTAAATTGGCGCGTGATTTGGGTATCGACCTTGGTTTAGTACCTGGTACGGGTGCCAATGGTCGTGTCCACAAGTCTGACGTTGAAGACTTCAAAGGTGCGGCTCCTAAGGCTACTCCACTTGCAGCTCGTATTGCAGCTGACCTGGGTGTTGATTTGACAACTGTGACAGGAACAGGTGTCAACGGTAAAATCAAGAAAGAAGACGTTCTTGCCCTTGTTGCACCAGCTCCAGCGGTTGAAGCAGCAGCTAGTCCTAAAGCAGAAGAAAAATCAGTCAAAGAATTGCCAGAAGGCGTTGAAATCATCAAGATGAGTCCAATGCGTAAGGCTATTTCGAAAGGTATGGTTAACTCTTACTTGACTGCACCAACCTTCACGCTGAACTACGACATTGACATGACCAACCTCATGGCACTTCGTAAGCAGGTTCTTGAACCAATCATGAACAAGACAGGTCTTAAAGTAACCTTCACAGACTTGATCAGTCTTGCAGTTGTTCGTACGCTTATGAAAGAAGAACACCGTTACATGAATGCGTCTCTCATCAACGATGCTCAAGAAATCGAATTGCACAAGTTCGTTAACCTTGGTATCGCTGTTGGTATGGATGGAGGTCTGGTTGTACCAGTTGTTCACGGTGCAGATAAGATGAGCTTGTCTGAATTCGTGGTTGCATCCAAAGATGTCATCAAGAAAGCGCAATCTGGTAAGTTGAAGGGTGCTGAAATGTCTGGTTCGACATTCTCTATCACAAACTTGGGTATGTTTGGAACTAAGACCTTTAACCCAATCATCAACCAACCAAACTCTGCTATCCTTGGTGTGGCGTCAACGGTTCAAACACCGGTTGTCATCGACGGTGAAATCAAAATCCGTCCAATCATGGCACTCTGCTTGACCATTGACCACCGTATTGTTGATGGTATGAACGGCGCGAAATTCATGGTTGACCTCAAGAACTTGTTGGAAAACCCGCTTGAATTGTTGATCTAAGATAAGATCTCCATTGGTTTAAACTAGAGAATTAGATTTCTGATTAGAAAACAAAGAAAGGATGTAGAACGGGTTCGTGACATTTGAACACGAACTAAATGCTCGGAATTTAGATAGTCCGCCTTGGATGTGAACATCCTGCTTTGGACTCCTAAAATTTAGTCGCATTTGGACGTTCTTTGTATCATAATTATGGCAATTGAAATTATTATGCCGAAACTCGGTGTGGACATGCAAGAAGGTGAAATCATCGAGTGGAAAAAAGCTGAAGGTGATTTCGTCAATGAAGGCGATGTGATTTTGGAAATGATGTCTGACAAGACTAGCATGGAGCTAGAAGCTGAAGATTCAGGTGTTCTTTTGAAAATCGTTCATGGTAACGGTGCGACTGTTCCTGTAACAGAAGTTATCGCTTACCTTGGTGCAGAAGGTGAAACAGTTGAAGCAGGTAGCGGTGCTGCTCCAGCAGCGGCTGAAGTCGCTCAAGCAACTGCTGATTTGAAAGCAGCTGGCTTGGAAGTTCCTGGAGCACCTGCTGCAGCTGCTCCACAAGCTCCTAAGGCAGAATTGGCTGCGGATGAGTACGACATGGTCGTAGTCGGTGGTGGTCCTGCTGGTTACTACGCGGCTATCCGTGGTGCTCAATTGGGCGGTAAAATCGCTATCGTTGAGAAATCAGAATTTGGTGGTACCTGCTTGAACAAGGGATGTATCCCAACGAAGACCTACCTCAAAAACGCGGAAATCCTTGACGGCTTGAAGATTGCGGCTGAGCGTGGTATCAACCTTGCTTCAACTAACTACACAGTTGATATGGACAAGACAGTTGACTTCAAGAACAAGGTTGTGAAGACCTTGACAGGCGGTGTAGCAGGTCTCTTGAAAGCCAATAAGGTAACCATCTTCAACGGTCTTGGTCAAGTAAACCCTGACAAGACTGTTGTCATCGGCGACAAGGTTATCAAAGGTCGTAGCATCGTTCTTGCAACAGGTTCTAAGGTATCCCGCATCAATATCCCAGGTATCGATTCTAAGTTGGTATTGACGTCTGATGATATCCTTGACTTGCGTGAAATTCCTAAGTCACTCACTGTTATGGGTGGCGGCGTAGTCGGTGTAGAACTTGGTTTGGTTTACGCATCATACGGCACAGAAGTAACAGTTGTTGAGATGGCAGACCGTATCATTCCAGGTATGGACCGCGAAGTGTCTGTTGAATTGCAAAAAGTCCTTTCTAAGAAAGGTATGAAATTCTTGACCTCAGTTGGTGTATCTGAAATCGTTGAAGCTAACAACCAGTTGACCATCAAATTGAACGACGGCTCAGAAATCGTTTCTGAAAAAGCCCTTCTTTCAATCGGTCGTGTACCACAATTGGCTGGTCTTGAAAATCTTAACCTTGAACTAGACCGCGGTCGTATCAAGGTTAACGAGTACCAAGAAACATCTATCCCAGGTATCTACGCACCAGGTGATGTCAACGGTACTAAGATGTTGGCCCACGCTGCTTACCGTATGGGTGAAGTGGCAGCTGAAAATGCCATCCATGGTAACCACCACAAGGCTAAATTGGATTTCACACCAGCAGCGGTTTACACACACCCAGAAATCGCTATGGTTGGTTTGACAGAAGACCAGGCTATCGAGAAATACGGTAAAGAAAACATCCTTATCGGTCGCAACAGCTTCACTGGTAACGGTCGTGCCATCGCTTCTAATGAAGCACATGGTTTCGTAAAAGTGATTGCTGATAAGAAATACCATGAAATCCTTGGTGTTCATATCATCGGTCCAGTTGCAGCTGAAATGATCAACGAAGCAGCAACTATCATGGAATCTGAGTTGACAGTTGATGACGTGGCAGCATCCATCCACGGTCACCCAACCTTCTCAGAAGTGATGTACGAAGCCTTCCTTGATGTGCTTGGTGTTGCGATCCACAACCCACCAAAACGTAAATAATCATCACACAGGATTGGACCTTGTCCAGTCCTTTTTTGTGTAGAGTTGAAAATCCGAATATCCGAATATTTTAAAAAAATTCTGAAAAAAAGATTGACATATAGAAATAATAGTGTAAAATAATAGCAATCAGAAGAAGTAGACTTCAGGTTTGTTTCCAGAAAACTGGCGGTTGTTGCGAGCCAGTAGCAGACGAAGTTGAAATGGGCTGATGGAAAATAAGAGAAGGTAAACAATATCCTTCCGGTTGGCACCCCTTACCGTGCGGCTCCTTGTTGGAGGAGCTTGAGAGGACAAGGGCTTTTTTGCTACTCTTGTCAATGGAGGTGGCACCGCGCTAGCTATGATTAGACGCCCTCGCACAGATTTTTTCTGTGCGAGGTTTTTTGTGTTCGCGAGAGGAGTTCTATATGAAAACAAGTTTATCCGCAGATATTTTAACCCCGATTTTAGCCTATATGCGCCTAGAGGGGCAGCACAAGATGATTTTGGAGTCTATTCCCAGAGACAAGGAAAATGCTCGTTTTTCCATTGTGGCTTATAACCCGGTTTATGAGATTAAATTTGAAAATGGCATCTTGACGCGGAATGACGAAGTTATTGATGCCGACCCACTGGATTATCTACAGGAATTGACGGGTAAACATCCAGTAGCGGATGCCGGTCCCTTTAGCGGTGGCGCCATTGGTTTCCTTGGTTATGACATGATTAGCCTCTATGAAAACATTGGCGATATTCCGGTTGATCCGATTGGCACGCCAGATATGCACTTTTTCATCTATGAGTCCTATTTGGTCTTTGACCATAAAAAAGAGACCATTTCCATACATGAGGACAATATCTACAGCGGTCGAAATGAACAGGAAATGGCTAGCGCTTTGGAGCAAGTCTTGCAGTCGCTCAAGCAGGCGCATCCGGCTGAATTTGCACCGCATGACCTTCATTCCTTGTCTTTCCACAATCATCTGGAAAAAGAAGAATTTGAGGGGATGGTGACAAAAGCCAAGGAGCTCATTCGTCAGGGGGATATGTTCCAATGTGTTCTTAGTCAGCGCTTCTCGGCACCAATTTCTGGCAAGCCACTGGATTATTACCGGAATTTGCGGGTGACCAATCCTTCAAATTACCTCTACTTTTATGATTTTGGGGACTATCAGATTATCGGAGCTAGTCCAGAAAGTTTGGTTTCTGTCAAGGATGGTCTGGTAACGACCAATCCCATTGCGGGGACACGTCCGCGTGGTCTGGATGAAGAGGCAGATAAGGCGTTGGCGGCGGATTTGTTAGCTGATCAGAAAGAGGTGGCGGAGCACCGGATGTTGGTTGATTTGGGGCGAAATGATTTGGGGCGGATTGCTCAAATCGGCAGTGTTCGAGTGACCAAGTACATGGAGGTGGAGCTCTTTCGCTATGTCATGCACTTAACCAGTATTGTCAAAGGGCAGCTATTACCAGAACTCAGCCCATTGGACGCTCTCAAATCGACCTTGCCAGCAGGTACGGTATCAGGCGCACCGAAAATTCGTGCCATGCAACGGATTTACCAACTGGAAAAGGAAAAGCGCGGTGTTTATGCAGGTGCCATCGGTTATCTATCTGCCTCTGGTGATATGGATTTTGCCATTGCCATTCGGACTATGATTATCAAAAATCAGATGGCCTATGTTCAAGCGGGCGCAGGAATTGTCTACGACAGCATTCCGGGAAATGAATACCAAGAGACGGTCAACAAGGCCAAGGCCATGACTAGAATAGGAGATTTGCCATGATTCTCATTATTGATAACTACGATTCCTTTACCTATAATTTGGCCCAATATGTGGGAGCTTTTACAGAGATTAAGGTCTTGCGAAATGATGACCAGCAACTCTTTGTAGAGGCCGAAAAGGCAGATGGTCTGGTCTTTTCTCCGGGACCGGGTTGGCCAGCAGATGCGGGTAAAATGGAAGAGATGATTGCAGCCTTTGCTGGGAAGAAACCGATTTTGGGGATTTGTCTAGGTCATCAGGCGATTGCAGAGGTTTTTGGCGGTCAGCTTGGTCTGGCGCGACAGGTCATGCATGGAAAGCAGAGCCAGATGAACTTGGAGGCATCGTCGCCCTTGTTTGCAGGTTTGGAAAAGGAAGTGACCATCATGCGCTACCACTCCATTGTCGTGACGGAGATGCCAAAGGATTTTCAGGTAACGGCGCGCACGCTAGACGATGGGGAAATTATGGCCATCCAGCATGTGACTTTACCCATTTATGGTCTGCAATATCATCCAGAAAGTATCGGTACACCAGATGGGATCAAGATGATTGAAGCGTTTGTGAAAGAGGTAATCAGATGAAAGCAATTTACGAAAAAATAGCAGCCAGACAGGATTTACAGCAGTCAGAAGTGGAAGGGGTCTTTGCCCAAATACTAGAGGGGCAATTGTCGGAAAGTCAGATTGCAGCGCTATTGCTGGGATTTAAGACCAAGGGGGAAACGGTCGAGGAGATTACAGGTGTGGTCAAATCACTCAAGGCCCACGCCATTCAGCTGCCAGAGACCTTTACCGATGCCATGTGTAATTGTGGTACAGGAGGGGACCAGTCTTATAGCTTTAACGTGTCAACAACAGCAGGATTTATCCTAGCGGCGGGCGGTGTCCGTCTGGCCAAGGGAGGTAACCGTTCCGTATCCTCCAAGTCGGGTTCGGCAGACGTTCTGGAAGAATTAGGCATCAACATCGCGGCTAGTCCAGAAAATTTGGCTCGTGCCTTGTCAGAAGTCGGATTGGCCTTCGTCTTTGCCCAATCCATGCACCCAGCCATGCGCTATATCGGTCCGGCTCGTAAGGCTTTGGGTATCCCGACCATTATGAATATTGTAGGTCCGTTGGCCAATCCGTTATCTCTGGATACCCAATTGATGGGCGTTTTCCGTGGCGATTTGCACTTGGAATTGGCTCAGGTCATGAAAAGTCTGGGCCTGCGTCGAGGTGTGATTGTGACCGGTCCTGATAATATGGACGAGGCGGCCTTGTATGGCACCAATCATTACACGCTCTTGTCCGATGGGCAGATTAGCCAAGGCAGTTTTTCCTACAAGGATTTGGGTATGCAACGCGTGGAGCCAGCTGATATTCGCGGGGGCGATGCCAAGGAAAATGCAAACATTCTCGTTTCCGTCTTGCGCAACCAAGCCAGTCCCTATCTGGAAACAACGGTGCTCAATGCTGGTTTGGGATTTTTTGCCAATGGTAAGGTAGACAGTATCAAGGATGGCATTACCCTAGCCCGTCAATTGCTGGCGGATGGTTCAGCCCTTGCCAAATTAGAGGCACTCCGAGAGGTACAGGTATGACAAAAGCATTTTTACCAACCATTTTAGAGCAGAAAGAAAAAGAAGTGGCTAGACTTGTTTTGGAGGAAGTTCAGCCACTTCGCCAGACCTATTCTTTCTACGACTATGTCAAGGAGCATTCGGAGTGCCTACAGATTATTGCCGAGATCAAAAAAGCCAGCCCTAGTTTGGGCGCCATTAATCTGGATGTTGATATTCTAGCTCAGGCGCGGACTTATCAAGAGGCGGGTGCGGCCATGATTTCGGTCTTGACGGATGAGGTTTTCTTCAAAGGCAAGATTGACTATCTCCGTCAGATTTCAGAGGCGGTGTCTATTCCAACCTTGGCCAAGGATTTTATCATTGATGAAAAGCAGATTGTTCGTGCACGAAATGCTGGGGCTACGGTGATTTTATTGATTGTTGCGGCTTTACCGGAAAATCGTTTGCAGGAACTCTATGATTTTGCCAGCAAACTGGGCTTGGAAGTCTTGGTGGAAATCCATAACTTGGTAGAATTAGAGATTGCTCATCGTATCGGTGCCAAGATTATCGGGGTGAACAACCGCAATTTGACGACTTTTGAAACGGATTTGCAGACCAGTTTGGACTTGAACAAGCATTTTCAAGACCAAGCCGTCTATGTATCTGAATCGGCTATTTTCAGTGGGGCAGATGCGGCTTTACTGGCACCTCATTTTCAAGCCATTTTGGTGGGGACTGCCCTCATGCAGGCGGAGGATGTTCAGCAGAAGGTAAAGGAGTTGGCCATTGACAAAGGTTAAAATCTGTGGCTTATCCACTGAAGAGGCTGTGCGAGCGGCTGTCGAGGGCGGTGCGGATTATCTGGGCTTTGTCTTTGCTCCCAGCAGGCGGCAGGTCAGCCTAGAAAGAGCGCATCAATTGGCGACGCTCATCCCGGAAAGGATGCAAATCGTTGGTGTCTTTGTCAGTCCGACCCCGACAGAATTGCAGTTGGCCATTGGTCAAGTGCCTTTGGATATTGTGCAAATTCACGGCGATTGGGATGAAAGCTATGTTCAGCAAGTCCCTGTTCCTGTTATTAGGGCCATTCAGTTGGATAAGGCTGACGATATCAGTGAGACACAGGCGGCTTATCTGCTTTTCGATGCGCCTATAGCGGGCTCAGGGCAGACATTTGACTGGGAATTATTGACCGGCAAGCAATTCAGACAGCCGATTTTCATCGCAGGTGGCTTGACCGTAGACAATGTTGCCACGGCACAAGACTTGTTTTCACCCTATGCTGTGGACGTTTCGTCTGGAGTAGAGACGGATGGACACAAGGATCCTGTCAAAATTAAAGCATTTATAGAAAGAGTGAAAAAATGACCTATCAACAACCCAATAAAGATGGCTTTTTTGGCCAATATGGCGGCCGTTTCGTGCCGGAAACCTTGATGACAGCTGTTTTGGAGCTAGAAGAAACCTACCGTTCAGCCAAGGAGGACCCTGCTTTTCAAGCGGAATTTGACCACTTGCTCCGCCAGTATGTGGGCAGAGAAAATCCCCTCTATTTCGCCAAACGTTTGACCGATTATTGTGGTGGGGCCAAGATTTACCTCAAACGAGAAGATCTCAACCACACGGGTGCCCACAAGATTAACAATTCTTTGGGGCAGGTACTCTTGGCCAAACGCATGGGCAAGAAGAAAATTATTGCTGAAACGGGTGCAGGTCAGCACGGTGTAGCAACTGCGACAGCAGCAGCCCTCTTTGATATGGAGTGTACCATTTACATGGGCGAGGAAGATGTCAAACGTCAGGCGCTCAATGTCTTTCGGATGGAGTTGCTGGGTGCTAAGGTGCATGCGGTGACCGATGGCTCGCGTGTGCTAAAAGATGCGGTCAATGCCGCTCTGCGCGCTTGGGTGGCTCAAGTTGAAGATACCCATTATGTCATGGGCTCCGTGTTGGGGCCAGCGCCCTTTCCAGAAATCGTCCGCGACTTCCAAAGCGTGATTGGACGCGAGGCCAAGCAGCAATTTTCAGATCTTTCTGGTGGACAATTGCCCGATGCCCTCTTGGCCTGTATCGGTGGTGGCTCTAATGCCATGGGGCTCTTTTACCCCTTTGTCGATGACGAGTCCGTTGCCATGTATGGCGTAGAGGCGGCTGGACTGGGTCTGGACACAGAGCATCATGCGGCGACTTTTGCAAAAGGGAAACCGGGAGTTTTACACGGCGCGCTTATGGACGTCTTACAGGATGAAAATGGGCAAATCATGGAGGCATTCTCCATTTCTGCCGGCTTGGATTACCCGGGAATTGGGCCGGAGCACAGCTATTTCAATGCAATCGAACGGGCGACCTACGTGTCTGTCACTGATGAAGAGGCCTTGGAAGGATTCCAACTCTTGTCGCGCTTGGAAGGGATTATTCCAGCTTTAGAATCTAGCCATGCCATCGCCTATCTGCCACGCTTAGCCAAGGAATTGGGACCAGACAAATCCATCATCGTCTGCCTATCAGGTCGCGGTGACAAGGATGTTGCTCAAGTCAAGGAACGCTTAGCTGCCCAAAGAAAGGACCAAGAACAATGACAAAAATACTAGAAAAACACTTGCGGAATATTAAGGAAAATGGCAAGGGCATTTTCCTTCCCTACATCATGGCCGGTGACCATGAAAAGGGTTTAGATGGACTATTTGAAACCATTGATTTTCTGGAGCAGGCAGGCGTTTCAGCTATTGAAATCGGTGTTCCTTTCTCGGACCCTGTTGCGGACGGTCCTGTGATTGAGGAGGCGGGGCAACGCAGTTTGGCCAAGGGTGTCCATCTGTTGGACATTATCAAGCAGTTGCAAGGGCAAGCCAGTCAGGTGCCACTCATCTTGATGACTTATTTTAATCCTGTTTTTCAATATGGCTTGGACCAGTTTTTCCGCGATTTGGAGACGACTTCTGTCAAAGGCTTGATTATTCCTGATCTACCTTACGAACATGAGGATATCCTGCGTCCCTATCTGGAAAAGAGTGATTTATGCCTCATTCGCTTGGTTAGTTTGACAACAGGGACTGACCGGCAGCAAGAATTGGTGCAGGATGCGGAAGGGTTTGTTTACGCCGTTGCCATCAATGGCGTGACCGGCAAGAGCAACCAGTACCGTGAGGACTTGGATGGTCACCTGAAACGCTTAAGGGCTTTGTCTCCTGTCCCAGTATTAACAGGATTTGGCGTTTCCAGCCAAGAGGATATTCTCCGATTTAACCGCGTATCGGACGGCGTGATTATGGGCTCGAAAATCGTCAAAGGTCTGCATGAGGGCGAAATAGAAGAAATTCGTCAACTCGTGGCATTTGGCAGTCGGGTGGAGAAATAGAATGAAGTCTGGAAGAATCAAGGACTCATGTCGTTGACCAATAAAATGCTCAGAAAGGATGCGACCTAGTCGGTCCTTTTTTGATGGGATGCGGAAATGATCGTTCCCCTTGTTATTCGCTTTTTTTGCGAAAAAATGCTATAATTATCTGATTATATTTTTTGGAGAAATTAGTGAGTTTAGAGAATTACATGCCAGATTTTGCCTTGGAAAAGGCCTATGATGTAACGGTTGACAGTTTGAAAAAACAGGGTATTAAGGTGGTCTTTGTCGATTTGGACAATACCTTAATTGCTTGGAATAATCCCGATGGTACACCAGAGATGCGCCAGTGGTTACAGGATTTACAGGCCGCAGGCATTCCCGTTGTGGTGGTTTCTAACAACAAATATGAGCGGGTAAAGCGAGCAGTGGCCCCTTTTGGAATTGAGTTTGAAGCCTTCGCTCTCAAGCCTTTCACCTTTGGGATGAACCGTGCACTGAAACGCTTTGATGTCCAGCCACATGAAGTGGTTATGATTGGTGATCAGTTGATGACGGACATTCGGGCTGCTAAGCGAGCAGGGCTCAAGTCTGTTTTGGTCAAGCCCTTGATTCAGTCAGACTCGATCAATACGCAGATTAACCGTTGGCGTGAGCGACGGACCATAAAGAAAATTATCGCCAAATATGGAGCGATAGACTACAAGAGGGAGATGTAAGTGGAAGAATTATTTTGTATCGGTTGTGGTGCTCAAATTCAGACGACAGATAAAGAGATTGCCGGATTTACTCCCCAATCTGCCCTCGAAAAAGGTCTGGAAACAGGGCAACTTTACTGTCAGCGGTGTTTCCGTTTGCGCCATTACAATGAGATTTCAGATGTCAATATCTCAGACGATGATTTCTTGAAACTCCTCCATAGTGTAGGAGAAAGCGATGCCTTGGTAGTGAATGTCATTGATATTTTTGATTTCAATGGGTCAGTCATTCCTGGTTTGCCTCGTTTTATTTCTGGAAATGACGTGCTTTTGGTCGGCAACAAGCAGGATATTTTACCCAAGTCAGTCAAGCCAGGTAAGGTTACTCAGTGGTTGACCGAGCGGGCGCATGAAATCGGCATGCGACCAGTTGATGTGGTCTTGACTTCGGCCCAAAACAAGCAAGCTATCAAGGACTTGATTGAAAAAATTGAACAACACCGCAAGGGTCGGGATGTCTATGTGGTCGGCGTGACCAACGTCGGCAAGTCAACGCTCATCAATGCCATTATCCAAGAAATCACAGGGGACAAGGATGTCATTACCACCTCACGTTTTCCAGGGACAACTTTAGATAAGATTGAGATTCCTCTGGATGATGGTTCTTTCATTTATGATACGCCAGGAATTATCCATCGCCACCAGATGGCCCATTATTTGACGGCTAAAAACCTCAAGTACATCAGCCCTCGTAAGGAAATCAAGCCAAAGACCTACCAGCTCAATCCAGAACAAACCTTGTTCTTGGCTGGTCTGGGACGATTTGACTTTGTGGCTGGTGAACGCCAAGGCTTTACGGCCTTCTTTGACAATGAGCTCCAACTCCACCGCACCAAACTGCAGGGAGCTAGTGAATTTTACCAGAAACATGCGGGCTCACTTTTAGTGCCGCCAACCAGCAAGGAATTGAAAGAATTTCCTGAATTGGTCCGCCATGAATTTACCATCAACGAGAAGACGGATGTGGTCTTTTCAGGACTTGGTTGGATTCGTGTCAATGAAAAGGCCAAGATTGCTGCTTGGGCTCCTAAGGGTGTTGATGTGGTCATCCGCAAGGCCATTATTTAATGAAGTCTAAAATGGGGTCACTTATGAGAAAAGTAGTTGGTATGCTGGCCATTGTTGGTTTGTGTGTTCTGGCCTATTGGTTTTGGCCAGGGGAAGAACCAAATCTTCCCAAAGCCAGTGAGGTCCGGGAAATTCGTTTGGTCCAAGGTCAAGAAGTAGTCCAAATCGACCAGTCAGAAGAGATAGCGGTCTTTTTGGCAGAACTAGGAAATGCAAAAAAGACCCATCAAGCTAGTGTTCACGATGCACCGTTGGTTTCACCCCATGTGCGGATTGCTTTTGTCATGGCAGAAGGTGAAACCACAGCATTTGCTTATGAGGGAATACTTAACAGCTATCTGGAGTTTCCCTACACTGGTATCTACAAGCTGAAAGAGTCTCCTCAAGTGATTCAGAAAATGCTAGCAGACTAGGTCTGCTTAGTTTAGTAAAGAAAAGAGAAATTATGTCATTAACTTCAAAACAGCGTGCCTTTTTAAACAGTCAGGCACACAGTCTTAAACCCATCATTCAGATTGGGAAAAATGGTCTAAATGACCAGATTAAAACCAGTGTTCGTCAGGCGCTAGATGCGCGTGAATTGATCAAGGTGACCTTGCTACAAAATACGGATGAAAACATTCACGAAGTAGCAGAAATCTTGGAAGAAGAAATCGGTGTGGACACGGTTCAAAAAATCGGTCGCATCTTGATTTTATTCAAACAATCTAGCAAGAAAGAGAACCGTAAAATTTCCAAACAGGTCAAAGAAATCTAAGAAGGAGAGCCTATGGCTATTGAACTCTTAACACCCTTTACCAAGGTTGAATTAGAGGTTGAAAAGAAAGAAACCAATCGCAAACAAGTAGGTATTCTGGGGGGGAATTTTAACCCTGTCCACAATGCTCACTTGATTGTGGCAGACCAGGTCCGTCAACAGTTGAAGCTGGATGAAGTCTTGCTCATGCCAGAATTCATTCCGCCTCATGTGGATAAAAAAGAAACCATTGACGAATACCATCGCTATTCCATGCTCAAGATGGCTATTGCAGGTATTGACGGCTTGGGGATTGAAACCATTGAACTGGAACGCCGTGGTGTCAGCTATACCTACGACACCATGAAATTGCTGAAGGAAAAAAATCCTGATACGGATTATTATTTCATCATCGGTGCGGATATGGTAGATTACCTGCCAAAATGGCACAGGATTGATGAATTGGTCCAGATGGTGCAGTTTGTTGGTGTCCAGCGTCCTCGTTACAAGGCAGGGACGTCCTATCCGGTTATCTGGGTAGATGTACCCTTGATGGACATTTCCTCTAGCATGGTGCGTAGTTTTATCAAGCAAGGACGAGTGCCGAATTTTATGGTGCCTCATGAAGTTCTGGACTATATCGAAGAAAAGGGACTTTACCAATGATTGCAGCAGATTTGACCTTTGACCGTCAGGCTCTTTTGGAAAAAATCCGTGCATCCATGAAGCCAGCGCGTTTCCAACATGTCTTGGGTGTGGAGCAGGCGGCGCTTGCCTTGGCAGACCAATACGGCTGTGATCCGAAAAAAGCCAGTCTGGCAGCACTTTTGCATGATTATGCCAAGGAAGTGGAAGACCAAGTCTTTCTGGACTTGATTGCCAAGTATGATTTGGACAGGGATCTGCTTAACTGGGATAATAACATCTGGCACGGTGTGGTTGGGGCCTATAAAATTGCAGAAGATTTTGGCTTGAAAGATGAGGAAATTTTCCAAGCCATTCAACGACACACCATTGGTGCTGGGCAGATGACCTTGCTGGACAAGGTGCTCTATGTGGCGGACTACATCGAACCCAATCGGGATTTTCCTGGGGTGGACGAGGCGCGTCGTATCGCAAAAGAGTCCTTGGACAAGGCAGTAGCCTATGAAACTGCCCAAACCATTTCTTACTTAGCCAAGAAGGGAATTCCCATTTATCCACAAACCTTAGAAACCTATAATGGCTATGTTTCGTATTTGAAGGAGTAGGGATGATTGCATTATAATCATTTAGTTTTTCTTTTATTACTTCGTTAACTCGCTTTGCCGTACTCCAGTACAGCCTGCAGCTCGTTGCCTAGTACTAAAAGCAAACTAAAAGACTATAAAATATCTGGATGAAAGCTCCTATCAAGCAGTCTTGGACTTGAAAGTAGCCGAGGAGGACAAGGGCTTCGTGGCTCCCAACGTGCGTTCCTTGGCAGATGCCTGGTTATATAGAGAGAACGGTGATGTTTTCCCCTATGCCATCTGGACGGATGAGCAGGTTGTTGGTTTTGCCTTGATTGACATTGATGAGGACATTCAGCAGTACATGCTCTGGCGGTTTATGATTGGCCAAGAGTTTCAAGGAAGGGGCTATGGTCAGGCGGCTTTGGAAGTTGTAATAGCAATGGCTCAATCACATCCTGTCTGCGACCATTTGATTGCAGCATACGTTAAGGGCAATCAGAAAATGGCTCATCTCTTGGAGAAAAATGATTTTGTCTTGGATAGTGAAGAAGAAAGAGAATTGGTCTTCCGTTTGGAAACGCCTGGTGTTCAGCTATGAAATCTGCATTGTTAGTCATTGACATTCAGAACCTTCTAGTGAAGGAAAAACCTTATGCGATTGAAGAGCGATTAGCCCTCTGGCAAGATAGCATCACAAAAGCCCGTCAAGCGGGGCTAGAAGTCATCCATGTCCGACATCATGATCAGGAATTGGTCAAGGGGACTGCTGACTGGGAGATTCACTCAATTGTTGCACCCTTAGCTAGTGAGAAGATTTTCGATAAGACCTTTAACAGTGCCTTCAAGGAAACGGAGCTTCATGCTTATTTGCAGGAAAAGGGAATTGAGCAACTCATCATCATGGGTATGGCGACTAATTTTTGCATTGACACGACGATTAAAGTAGCCTTTGAACTAGGCTACAAGGTAGCTGTGATTCAGGACGGAACGGCGACAGGTTATTCAGGCAAATTGGACGCCAAAGACGTGATTGACCACTACCAAAACATCTGGTCATGGAATTTTGCCCAGGTGGATAAATTAGAAAATATAATTAGAGGATAAGATGAAAGAACTAGATTTAGTAAAAGTTGTGGTTCAGGCTGCTGATGACAAGCGAGCTGAGGACCTTGTTGTAATTGATGTTCAAGGCGTGACCAGCCTGACAGACTACTTTGTGATTGCCAGCTCCATGAACAGTCGGCAGTTGGAGGCTATTGCGGAAAACATTCGTGAAAAGGTAGCGGAAGTTGGAATCAAGGGTAGCCGTGTAGAAGGCGATAGTAATGGAGGCTGGGTCCTTTTGGACCTTGGAGGCGTAGTCGTTCATATCTTCTCAGAAGAAATGCGTGACCTCTACAACCTTGAAAAATTATGGCATGAAGGCAGCTTCTTGGAAGTATCGGAGTACCTAGGATAGGGAGAGCTTTATGGCAAATTTAGTAACCGTTTTAGGGTTGGGGTTAGCGGGCATAGACCCTGTTGGTATGTTGATGCTTATGGCACAGCTTGCTACTGGTGGAAGCAAGCGTCAAGCAGTTCTTTTTGCAGGGCTTGTTCTCTTTGGTACAACCCTGCTAGGTGTGGCCTTATCGACACTTTTAGGATCTAGTCTCAATAAACTGAGCGACTTTATTGGGGAAGTCGGCACAGCTATCAATCAACTGCCTGATGCCAGTTGGGTTTGGATTGATGTCGCCCTCATCGCTCTCTTGATTTATTGGGGCATTCGCCGTGACAATCAAAAAGAAATCAAAGAGAATCAAAGCGAAAAGAAGATAACAGGTATCTGGGCTGGCGTAGTCTTTATGGTTTTTACTGCTCCGACTGACCCTAGTTTTCTCGCAGTCTTAGCCATATCTGGACATCGCAATCATTTTCTCTTGTCCTTGCTTTACAGTACAATCTGGGTCTTGCTGAGTCAAGCTCCACTCTTTCTCCTCACTATTGCTGTGATTTTCAACCAGCATGAGAAATTTGTTCTAGAATTCAATGCTTTCATGGACAAGTATCGTCCAATACTAAATAGGGGACTGACGGGG
Source organism: Streptococcus sp. A23 (assembly GCF_043674155.1). Taxonomy (NCBI): domain Bacteria; kingdom Bacillati; phylum Bacillota; class Bacilli; order Lactobacillales; family Streptococcaceae; genus Streptococcus; species Streptococcus sp. A23. The sequence goes on from NZ_JBIMJP010000004.1 coordinate 27,949, forward strand.
CTTATTTATATCTTAGCTGGTGTCTTTACCTTGGATCTAGCATTGTACCTTATAACTGGAAATTGGCTACTAGCCTAAAATAGTCGAAAGACTATTTTTTTATCGAAAAGAAAGAAGAAACTATGGCAACTTATGAAACCTTTGCGGCGGTCTATGATGAAATCATGGATGACAGCTTGTATGATAAATGGACAGATTTTAGCTTGCGGAACTTGCCACAAGACACTAAGACAATTTTAGAATTGGCCTGTGGGACAGGGATTCAGGCTGTACGTTTTGCTCAAAAGGGTTATGAGGTGACTGGGCTTGACCTGTCCTATGAAATGTTGGAATTGGCACAGAAAAAAGCAGAAGCAGCTGGGGTCATGATGGGCTTGGCCAAGGCGGATATGCTGGAACTGGAAGGTATCGGCGATTTCGATGCGGTGACCTGTTACTCGGACAGTCTGTGCTACATGTCGGACCAAGAAGCCGTTTTGCGGGTTTTTGAAGGGGTTCACTCTGTTCTTAATCGAGGCGGTACTTTCCTTTTTGACGTACACTCCATTTATCAAATGGAGGAAGTATTTGCAGGCTATAGCTACCATGAAAACTATGAGGATTTTGCCTTTGTCTGGGATACTTACGAGGGGGAGCATGAGCATTCCATCGTTCATGAATTGACCTTCTTTGTCAAAGATGAGGACAGTCAAGAGGAGCGGTTTATCCGTCGGGATGAAGTGCATGAAGAGCGGACCTATCCGATTGAAACCTATGTGGAATTATTGAAAGAAGCTGGTTTTGCATCTGTGGAAGTCTTTGCGGACTTTGAAGATGAGTCACCGACAGAAACCAGCCAGCGGTGGTTTTTCAAGGCGGTCAAGGCATGATTTCAGGGATAATAGCAGAATACAATCCTTTTCACACGGGGCATAAGTACCTGCTGGAACAGGCGGAAGGCTTGAAAATTGTGGTTATGTCTGGCAATTTCATGCAACGGGGTGAGCCAGCTATTGTGGATAAGTGGACACGGTCTCAGATGGCTCTGGAACACGGGGCAGACTTGGTTGTCGAGATGCCCTTTTTAGTGTCCGTCCAGTCAGCTGATCACTTTGCCAAGGGAGCAATCAGCATTTTACACAAGCTAGGTGTGGAAAAACTGGTTTTCGGTACGGAAGAAATGCTGGATTACCAGAAAATTGCGGATATCTATGTGGATAAGTTGGAAGAGATGGAAAATTTTGTGAAAAACTTGCCAGACAATCTCTCTTATCCGCAGAAGACACAGGCTATGTGGCAGGAATTTGCGGGTCTAACCTTCACAGGTGACACGCCAAACCATATTCTGGCCTTGGCTTATGCTAAGGCAGTGGCTGGAACAGGCATTCAGCTCAGCCCTGTTCAACGGCAGGGGGCTGGTTTTCATTCGGAAGAGGTGGAAACGTCCTACGCCTCGGCGACGGCTATCCGCAAGAGTGCTGATCAGCTGGACTTGGTGCGTGATTTCTTGCCTTCTGCCAGTCTCTTTGAAGAGGCGACCAAGGTAAGCTGGAAGGATTATTTTCCTCTGCTCCGCTACCAGATTGCGACTCACCCAGATCTCAGTCAGGTCTTTCAGGTCAACGAAGAACTAGCCAGTCGTATCCGCTCTGCCATTGGGAGCGTAGCGACCGTGGAGGAGTTAGTGGATGCCGTTGCGACCAAGCGCTACACCAAGGCGAGAGTGCGGCGGGTGCTGACCTACATCCTGGTCAATGCGGTGGAAACTCCCTTGCCAGATGCGGTCCATGTCCTAGGCTTCTCGGCTCTAGGTCAGGCTTATCTCAAGACTGTCAAGGAGCGGGTGGACCTGGTGACGCGGATCGGCAAAGAGCCCTGGGACAGCCTGACCCAGCAAGCGGATTTGGTCTATCAACTGGGAGCTGACGCAATGGCAGAGCAGACCTATGGGCGCGTGCCGGTGAGGGTGGAGTGAGATGAGGGAAAAATTATTTTGTATTCTAGAAAATGATAACGATAGTTTATTGTCACGTTGCTATAACTTAATAATGTTATTTGCAATAGTGGTTAGTTTGATTCCTTTGATGTCTAAGCATACGAATTCTTTTCATTTGTTAATGGATTATATTTCGACTGCTACTTTTTGCTTGGATTATCTTTTTAGAATACTAACAGCTGATTTCAAATTGCAAAAAGGAAAACTATCATTTCTGTTCTACCCATTTAGCCTATTAGCCATAGTGGACTTATTGTCCATTTTACCGACTTTTTTATACTTTAATAACAGTCTTCGATTATTGAAAATTGTACGGATGGGGCGGGTACTTCGAGTTTTCAAAGTTATCCGCTATTCAAAAAACATTCAGATTTTGATGAACGTTTTGCAAAATCAAAAAGAGTCATTATTGCTAGTAGCAAGCCTGGCTGTTGGTTATATTTTCTTTACTGCTTTATTGATTTTTTCGGTTGAGCCTGATACTTTTGAAACATTTTTTGATGCAATTTATTGGGCGACAATTTCATTAACTACTGTTGGTTATGGTGACATATTTGCAACAACAATGCTAGGAAAAATCATTACAATGTTGTCTTCAATAATTGGAATTGCGATTGTTGCTCTACCTGCAGGGATTATTACCGCTGGTTATATGAATGAAATTATAAAGAAGGGATAAAAAATTCATTTTTCCCTTGACTCTCACCTTACGTTATCCCTTATACTGGGCATAGAGAGGAGATTTCTATGAACGAAAATTGGACAGTTAAGCAGGTCGGTCAGTTGACAGGATTGACAGTGCGGACCTTGCACCACTATGACCAGATTGGTTTGCTCAAACCAGCTTCTGTGGGTGAAAATGGCTACCGCTATTATAATCTGGAGAATTTGGCTCGCCTGCAAGAAATTCTATTATTTCGTGAGTTGGATTTTTCTCTCAAGGATATTCAGCAGCTTCTGGATGTGACGGAGTTCAATCGTCAGCAGGTCTTGCGGGACCATGTCGCCCTTTTAGAGCTCAAGAGGGAACGGTTGGACCGCATCATCAGTCACGCCAGATTGCTCATAGAAAAAGGAGGAGAAGTCATGGACTTTCACGCATTTGACAGCAGTCAACTAGATGCCTATAAGGCGGAGGCCAAGGAGCGGTGGGGACAGACCGCGGCCTATGCTGAATTTGAAGAGCGATACGATGCTAGCAAGGACCGAGTGTTTGCCCGAGAGATGCAGAGTATTTTTGAAGCTTTTGGAAAAATGCAGAGCTTGGAAGCAAGTCATCCAGATGTGCAGGCTCAGGTAGCTACTTTGCAGACCTATATCACAAAAAACTTCTACACCTGCACCAAGGAAATCTTACAGGGGCTAGGTCTGATGTATGTTGAAGATGAGCGATTTTCAGCCAACATTGACCGAGCAGGTGGACCAGGAACAGCAACCTTTGTCAGTCAAGCCATTGCAGTCTATTGCAAAGAATAAATAAGGAAAGTCTAGTGGAAACTAGGCTTTTTTTGGTATACTAGATGTAGTTTATGAGCAAGGAGCCACCCTGTTTTCTTCGATAATTGGAATTGCGATTGTTGCTCTACCTGCAGGGATTATTACCGCTGGTTATATGAATGAAATTATAAAGAAGGGATAAAAAATTCATTTTTCCCTTGACTCTCACCTTACGTTATCCCTTATACTGGGCATAGAGAGGAGATTTCTATGAACGAAAATTGGACAGTTAAGCAGGTCGGTCAGTTGACAGGATTGACAGTGCGGACCTTGCACCACTATGACCAGATTGGTTTGCTCAAACCAGCATTTGTAGCAGAAAATGGTTATCGCTACTATAATCAGGAGAATTTGGCTCGTTTGCAAGAAATTCTCTTATTCCGTGAATTGGATTTTCCTCTCAAAGATATTCAGCAGCTTCTGGACGTGACGGAAATCAATCGTCAGCAGGTCTTGCGGGACCATATTACCCTTTTAGAGCTCAAGAGGGAACGGTTGGACCGCATCATCAGTCACGCCAGATTGCTCATAGAAAAAGGAGGAGAAATCATGGACTTTCACGCATTTGACAGCAGTCAACTAGAAGCCTACAGGAAGGAGGCCAAGGAGCGGTGGGGACAGACCGCGGCCTATGCTGAGTTTGAAGAAGGTTATGATGCCAGTAAGGATCGAGCGTTTGCCCGAGAGATGCAGGCTATTTTTGAAGCTTTTGGAAAAATGCAGAGCTTGGAAGCAAGTCATCCAGATGTACAGGCTCAGGTAGCTACTTTGCAGGCCTATATCACAGAAAACTTCTACACCTGCACCAAGGAAATCTTGCAGGGGCTAGGTCTCATGTACGTTGAAGATGAACGATTTTCAGCCAACATTGACCGAGCAGGTGGACCAGGAACAGCAACCTTTGTCAGTCAAGCCATTGCAGTCTATTGCAAAGAATAAATAAGGAAAGTCTAGTGGAAACTAGGCTTTTTTTGGTATACTAGATGTAGTTTATGAGCAAGGAGCCGCCCTATGATTCAACCTATTATGAAAGATATTTTCTTCCTGCAACAAAAGTCTGAGCCTGCGACTCAGCTAGATGTGCAGGTCGGTCAGGACTTGCAGGACACTTTAGCAGCCAATGCTCATGCCTGCGTGGGCATGGCGGCCAATATGATTGGCGTCAAAAAGCGGATTATCATCGTCAACATGGGTTTCACCAACCTGGTCATGTACAATCCCGTCCTCATCAGCAAGGCCAAGCCCTATCAGACCGAGGAGGGCTGCCTGTCGCTAGAAGGTACCCGTCCGACCACTCGCTATCAGGAGATTGAAGTGGAGTTTTTTGATGCTTCATGGAAAAAGCAGAGCCTAAAGCTGACAGACTTCCAAGCCCAGATTGTTCAGCATGAACTGGATCATTTGGAAGGGATTATCATCTAAATCTACCGTCAGGTAGATTTTTTTGTATAAAAGTCAAAAAAGGTCAAACAAAACTATTGACTTTTACTGACCAATGGTGTAGAATAAGATTCGTAAGGTAAAGGACCTTACGAATTCTTTGAACAAAAGGTCAGTTTAGGTCAAACGAAAAGTTTGACTGACTAATTGACTAAATGATCAGTAAAAGACAAACTTCTGAGGAGGTTACTATGAAAGACAGGATTATACCCTATTAGCGTCATTTAGTTTATCTTTTATTACTGCGGCGAATGACGAAACTTCGTTTCCTTATCTCCAACTTCAAATAATCTCATCATTATTTGAACTCGCTTTGCCGTACTTCAGTACTGCCTTCAGCTCGTTGCCTAGTACTAAAAGCAAACTAAAAGACTAAATCAATTTTTTTAAAACAAAGGTCAGTAAAAGTAAAAAAATAAAACTTAAACGAGGTAAAAACTATGAACAACAATTTCAATAACTTTAACAATATGGACGATATTTTCAATCAACTCATGGGGAACATGGGTGGCTACAGCACAGAACGTCGCCGTTATTCTATCAATGGGCGTGAAGTGACACCAGAAGAATTCGCTATGTACCGTCAGACTGGTCGCCTGCCACAGACAGAAGAAGTGGCTCAAACACAGGCTAAAGGTCAGATAAAGTCAGACGGAATTCTTGCAAAACTTGGTCGAAATTTGACCCAAGATGCGCGTGAAGGTAAGTTGGATCCAGTCATTGGACGCAACAAGGAAATCCAAGAAACCTCAGAAATCCTAGCTCGTCGAACCAAGAACAACCCAGTTTTGGTCGGTGATGCAGGTGTCGGAAAGACAGCGGTAGTAGAAGGATTGGCTCAAGCCATTGTCAACGGAGATGTGCCAGCTGCCATTAAGAACAAGGAAATCTTCTCCATCGACATTTCAGGCTTGGAAGCTGGGACTCAGTATCGTGGGGCTTTTGAGGAAAATGTGCAAAATCTTGTGGATGAAGTCAAAAAAGCTGGAAATATCATTCTCTTCTTTGATGAAATTCATCAGATTTTGGGAGCTGGTAGCACTGGTGGGGACTCAGGTTCCAAGGGCTTAGCGGATATTCTCAAACCAGCTTTATCCCGTGGGGAGTTGACGGTTATCGGTGCTACTACTCAGGACGAATACCGCAATACTATTCACAAGAACGCCGCTCTGGCCCGCCGTTTCAATGAAGTCAAGGTTAATGCTCCATCCGCAGAAGATACCTACCAGATTTTGAAAGGGATTAAGCCGCTTTATGAAGCCCACCACAATATTGAATTGCCAGATGAGGTTTTGAGAGCTGCGGTTGATTATTCCGTCCAATATATTCCACAACGTAGCTTGCCAGACAAGGCCATTGACTTGATTGATGTGACCGCTGCACACTTGGCTGCACAACATCCTGTGACAGATATTCAAGCTTTGGAGGCAGAGATTGAACAGGCTAAAGCTTTGCAAAGTCAAGCAGCTGAAAAAGAAGATTACGAAACAGCACTCAATGAAAAAGTCCGCATCGACAAGCTCCAAGAACAAATTGACAACCACACGGAGCAACAGAAAGTGGTAGCGACTGTCAATGATGTGGCTCAGGCGGTTGAGCGGATGACAGGAATTCCAGTCTCTCAAATGGGAGCTTCTGACATTGAACGACTCAAGGAATTGAAAAATCGTCTGGCAGCTAATGTTATCGGTCAAGACGATGCGGTGGAAGCTGTATCTCGTGCCATTCGTCGGAATCGTGCAGGTTTTGATGACGGCAACCGCCCGATCGGTTCTTTCCTCTTTGTCGGTCCGACAGGTGTGGGTAAGACAGAGTTGGCGAAACAGTTAGCGCTAGACTTGTTTGGTAACAAGGATGCCATTATTCGTTTGGATATGTCTGAATACAGCGATCGGACAGCCGTTTCCAAATTAATCGGTACCACAGCTGGTTATGTGGGCTACGATGACAATTCCCATACTCTGACAGAGCGTGTCCGTCGCAATCCGTACTCCATTGTCCTCTTGGATGAGATTGAAAAAGCAGATCCACAAGTGATTACCCTCCTTTTGCAAGTGCTAGATGACGGGCATTTGACTGATGGACAGGGCAATCAGGTCAACTTTAAAAATACTATTATCATCGCTACGTCTAATGCAGGTTTTGGTTATGATCTACCAGAAGGTGAGGAAGAACAAGGTATTATGGAACGTATCGCTCCATTCTTTCGTCCGGAGTTCCTTAATCGCTTCAATGCAGTTATTGAATTTAAACATTTAGACAAGGGGGACCTGAAATCGATCGTTGACTTGTTGTTGGCGCAGGTTAACAAAACGCTTGCTAAAAAAGGGATTACCCTTGAAGTGACAGAAGCTGCCAAAGAATTCTTGATGGAAGCAGGTTATGATAAGGCTATGGGAGCTCGTCCTCTGCGCCGAGTGATTGAAAATCAAATTCGTGATAAGGTGACAGACTTCTATTTGGACCATACAAATGTGACCAACTTACTCGCGGATGTGGCTGACAGTGAAATCAAAATTGACAAGCAAACCTTTTCATAAAAAAATAAGATAATATAGAAAATCTGAGAAGAAATTCTCGGATTTTCTTTTTGAAAGGTATTAACTAGTGTCTAAAAAAGCTCATATTGACAGCTTTCGAGCGGTTTTACGGAAAAGTTTTTCAAAAATCTTGTATAATTCCTTGACAAGTGCAAACGTTTGCGTTAAACTATGATTGTACTTGAAAGAAAGGAAAACGTTTTTATGGCGAATCGTACCAGTGGAATTTTAATGCATATTACCTCACTTCCAGGTAAGTTTGGTATCGGTACTTTTGGAAAGCCTGCCTATGATTTTGTTGATTTCTTGGTTGAAACCAAGCAGACCTACTGGCAGCTTCTTCCTCTTACAACGACCAGTTATGGGGATTCTCCCTACCAATCATTTTCAGCTATTGCTGGAAATACCCATTTAATTGATTTTGATTTGTTGGCGGAAGAGGATTTATTGGCCAACTTTGATTACCAAGATGTGAACTTTGGGGACAATCCAGAAAAAGTGGACTACGCTTTGATTTACGAAGCACGTCGTCCAATCTTGGAAAGAGCTGTTAAAAATTTCTTGACTGATGACAAGCGTAAAGTAGCCTTTCAAGAGTTTGAAAAAGCTAATTCATCATGGCTAAATGACTATGCAGAGTTCATGGCAATTAAAGAACATTTTGGCAACAAGGCCCTACAAGAATGGGATGACAAGAAAGTTGTTGCCAGAAACGAAGAAGCCTTGGCCAAGTATCGTTTAGAGTTAGCAGATCAAATCGACTACTTCAAAGTCACTCAATACTTCTTCTTTAGCCAGTGGAAGCAGTTGAAGGACTACGCCAACAAAAACCACATCAAGATTATTGGAGATATGCCCATTTACGTATCGGCAGATAGTGTGGAAGTTTGGACCAAGCCACAACTCTTCAAGCTTGATAGCGAACGCAAGCCACTTTATGTGGCAGGCGTACCAGCGGATAACTTCTCTGCGGACGGTCAGCTCTGGGGTAACCCACTTTATGATTGGGAGCAACATGAAAAGACTGGCTACAACTGGTGGATTTACCGTATTCACGAGAGCTTCAAGATCTACGATGTCTTGAGAATTGACCACTTCAAAGGCTTTTCTGACTACTGGCAGGTAGCTGGAGATGCTAAAGTTGCCAAGGTTGGCACATGGGAGCCAGGCCCAGGCTACAATCTTTTCAAGGCAGTTAAAGAAGCCCTAGGGGACCTGCCGATTATTGCAGAGGACCTTGGAAATATCGATGCTAAGGCACGCAAGTTGCTGGCAGACTGCGGCTACCCAGGTATGAAAATCTTAGAATTTGGCTTCTTTGATGTGACAGGGCAGAGCATCGACATCCCACACCGTTGTGTGCCAAACTCAATCGCCTATACAGGTACCCATGATAATGAGGTGGTTAATGGCTGGTATAACAATCTAGAGCCTGAACAACAGGAATTTGTAGATGCCTATACCAACAGAAAACCGATTGAGCCAGTTACTCAAGCCATGCTTCGAACACTGTTTGCAACTGTCAGCGATACAGCTATTGCGACCATGCAAGATGTTCTGGACTTGGGTGAAGACAGCCGTATGAACATGCCTTCAACTGTTGGAGGTAACTGGGAATGGCGGATGAAAGCCGAAGATTTAACCCAGGACCACACAGACTTCTTAGTCAAAATGACTACACTATATCAACGAGGAAATAAAAATCATGAATAACTTTACTACATTTGCAGAAAGCAAAGCCAATAAGAAATTAGCCGACATGACCAACGAAGAAATCTATCTTCAGTTGCTCAACTATGTCAAACTATCAGCGGCAGATATGCCAAAAAACACAGGTAAACGCAAGGTTTACTATATCTCAGCAGAGTTCCTTATTGGTAAACTCTTGTCAAACAACTTGATCAACTTGGGTGTCTACAAAGACATTCAGGCAGAATTAGCAGCAGCTGGCAAGTCCTTGGCACAGGTTGAAGACGTTGAACCAGAACCATCACTTGGTAACGGTGGACTTGGCCGTTTGGCATCTTGCTTTGTAGATTCTATGTCAACACTTGGTATCAATGGTGAGGGTGTAGGGCTTAACTACCACTGCGGTCTCTTCAAGCAAGTCTTCAAGGACAACCAACAAGATGCGGAGCCAAACTTCTGGATTGAAAATGACTCTTGGTTGATTCCAACGACAATCAGCTACGATGTACCATTCAAAAACTTCACCTTGACATCTAAGTTGGACCGTTTGGATATTCTTGGTTACAAGAAAGACACTAAGAACTACCTCAACTTGTTTGATATCCAGTCTGTCAACTATGGCTTGATTGAAAATGGCATTACGTTTGACAAGACGGCTATTCAAGAAAACTTGACCCTCTTCTTGTATCCAGATGATTCAGACAAGAATGGTGAATTGCTCCGCATTTACCAACAATACTTCATGGTGTCAAATGCTGCCCAGCTTTTGATTGACGAAGCGATTGAGCGTGGTTCAAATGTGCGTGACTTGGCAGACTATGCTTACGTTCAAATCAATGATACTCACCCTTCACTTGTTATTCCAGAATTGATCCGTCTTTTGACTGAAAAACACGGCTTGGAATTTGCAGAAGCAGTGGCCATCGTTAAGAACATGACTGGTTACACCAACCACACCATCTTGGCAGAAGCCCTTGAAAAATGGCCACTTGAATTCTTGGAAGAGGTAGTACCTCACTTAGTAGACATCATCAGGGAATTGGATGCCTTGGTTGCTAAGGAAGTAGCGGATGTTGCTCTTCACATCATCGACGAGTCTGGTCGTGTGCACATGGCTCACATGGATATCCACTTCTCAAACTCTGTCAACGGGGTTGCGGCTCTCCATACTGAAATTTTGAAAAACTCTGAGTTGAAAGGTTTCTACGAGCTTTACCCAGAGAAATTCAATAACAAGACAAACGGTATCACCTTCCGTCGTTGGTTGGAATTTGCTAACCAAGATCTTGCAGACTACATCAAGGAATTGATTGGCGATGAATACTTGACAGATGCGACTAAGCTTGAGAAATTGTTGGCCTTTGCTGATGACAAAGAAGTTCATGCTAAGTTGGCGGAAATCAAATTTAACAATAAATTGGCTCTCAAACGTTATTTGAAAGACAACAAAGGTATCGAACTGGATGAAAATTCTATTATTGATACACAAATCAAACGTTTCCACGAGTACAAACGCCAACAAATGAACGCTTTGTATGTTATCCACAAGTATCTTGAAATCAAGAACGGTAATCTGCCAAAACGTAAAATCACGGTTATCTTTGGTGGTAAGGCAGCACCTGCTTACGTGATTGCCCAAGACATTATTCACTTGATTCTCTGCTTGTCTGAGTTGATTAACAATGACCCAGAAGTCAGCAAGTACCTCAATGTTCACTTGGTCGAAAACTACAACGTAACTGTTGCTGAAAAATTGATCCCTGCGACTGACATCTCTGAACAAATCTCATTGGCTTCTAAAGAAGCATCAGGTACTGGTAACATGAAATTCATGCTCAACGGTGCTTTGACGCTTGGTACTATGGACGGTGCCAACGTGGAGATTGCAGAGTTGGCTGGTATGGACAATATCTATACATTTGGTAAGGATTCAGATACCATTATCGACTTGTACGACAAGGCTGGTTACGTATCTTCGGACTATTACAATGGCGATGCCAATATCAAGCGTGCAGTTGACTTTATCGTCAGCGATGAAGTACTTGCACTTGGTAATGAAGAACGCCTGAGCCGTCTCCACCATGAACTCATCTCTAAAGACTGGTTCATGACCTTGATTGACTTGGCAGAATACATTGAAGTCAAAGAGCAAGTCTTTGCTGATTACGAAGACCAAGATGCTTGGAACAAAAAAGTTGTCCACAACATCGCCAAAGCAGGATTCTTCTCTTCTGACCGTACAATCGAGCAGTACAACGAAGACATCTGGCACAGCAAATAATACTTACATAAAAGACAAATCACTTCGGTGGTTTGTTTTTTTTACTCTTTCACCGAAGTTTAAGCCTTGTAGATACGGCGTTTGAGGGTATTTTTGATAGTCTGTTTGAAAATGATGTGAACACTTTTTCCTTGACAATGGGCTTCACTTACTTTAAGATAGAGTTTATAAAAAGTGACAACACTTAAATTTTATAATGTAGCCACTTCGAGAAAGGAGTTCACATGACATTACTAGAAGTGAAAAATTTGACCAAAGTATTTGGTAAAAAGCAGAAGGCTGCCCTTGAAATGGTCAAACAGGGAAAATCAAAAACAGAAATTTTGAAGAAAACAGGTGCCACCGTTGGGGTCTACGATGCTAATTTTTCAATCCAAGAGGGCGAAATTTTTGTCATCATGGGTCTGTCGGGCTCAGGGAAATCAACTTTGGTGCGGATGCTCAATCGTTTGATAGAACCATCATCTGGTAGCATTGTCTTGGATGGTCAAGATATTTCAAAAATGAACGCTGAAGAGCTGCGGCAGGTGCGTCGCCACGATATGAACATGGTTTTCCAAAGTTTTGCCTTATTTCCACATAAGACGATTTTGGAAAACACAGAGTTCGGTCTGGAATTGCGTGGGGTATCAAAAGAAGAACGTCAGGCAGCGGCTGAGAAGGCATTGGAAAATGCAGGCTTGTTGGTCTTCAAGGATCAATACCCAGACCAACTGTCTGGTGGGATGCAACAGCGTGTCGGCTTGGCTAGAGCCTTGGCCAACAAACCGAAAATTCTCTTGATGGATGAGGCTTTTTCAGCCTTGGACCCGCTTATTCGTCGTGAAATGCAGGATGAGCTCTTGGATTTGCAAGCTAGCAATCAGCAAACCATCATCTTTATCAGTCACGACCTCAACGAGGCCTTGCGAATTGGTGATCGTATTGCTCTGATGAGGGACGGGAAAATCATGCAAATCGGTACTGGTGAGGAAATTTTGACCAATCCGGCCAATGATTTTGTTCGTGAATTTATGGAAGATGTCGATCGTTCCAAGGTCTTGACGGCACAAAATATTATGATTAAGCCGATTACGGCAACGGTTGAATTGGACGGGCCGCAAGTTGCTCTGATGCGCATGCGTACAGAGGAGGTTTCTATGTTGATGGCAACCAATCGTCGTCGGGAATTGGTGGGAGCCTTGACCGCAGATGCTGTTATCGAGGCGCGTCGTAAGGGCTTGCCACTGTCTGATGTCATTGATAAGGACGTTCTGACGGTTTCAAAAGATACAGTGATTACAGATATTATGCCTCTGATTTATGATTCGTCGGCGCCGATTGCCGTGACGGACGAGCACAATAAGCTCCTTGGGGTTATTATTCGCGGGCGCGTGATTGAAGCCTTGGCTAATATTCCAGATGATGGCACTGCGTCAGAAACAGAGGAAAACTAGAGAAAGAGGTTAGATATTTTGGATTTATTGCAAGAAAAACTACCAGTGGCAGAGCTGGTAGAGGCCTTGACCAGTTGGTTGACCACGACCTTCGCAGGGCTGTTTGATATACTACAAGCCATCGGGAGTACCTTGATGGACTGGATCACCAACACCTTATTGTTCATTCATCCGCTCCTATTTATCGGATTAGCAACTGTAGCTGTATGGTTTTTGGCACGAAAAAAATGGCCCCTTCCAGTCATGACTTTCTTGGGCCTGCTCTTTATTTACAACCAAGGGTTGTGGGATGAATTGATCAACACCTTGACTCTGGTCATCGTAGCCAGCCTGATCTCGATTGTTATCGGGGTTCCTCTGGGAATTTGGATGGCCAAGAACAATACGGTCAAGAAAATTGTCAATCCGATTTTGGACTTTATGCAGACCATGCCGGCCTTTGTTTATCTGATTCCGGCGGTAGCCTTCTTCGGGATTGGCATGGTGCCGGGTGTCTTTGCATCAGTGATTTTCGCCCTACCGCCGACAGTTCGGTTTACTAATTTGGCGATCCGTGAAATTTCGACAGAGTTGGTTGAGGCAGCGGATGCTTTTGGTTCAACGTCGGCTCAGAAATTGTTTAAGGTTGAATTGCCCTTGGCTAAAAATACCATTATGGCTGGTGTCAATCAGACCATGATGTTGGCCCTGTCCATGGTGGTTACTGGTTCTATGATCGGGGCGCCAGGTCTGGGTCGTGAAGTCCTGTCTGCCCTTCAGAAGGCGGACATCGGGAATGGATTTGTATCTGGTATTTCCTTGGTTATCTTAGCGATTATCCTTGACCGTGTCACTCAGGCTTTCAATGCCAAACGTGAAATTGGACAAAAATCGTCAACCAACAAGTGCATCGCTCTAGCGGCCTTGCTGGTATTTGTCGGAGCAGCTTTGGGACGAAGCTTCCTAGCCTTGACTTCCGGAAATACAGAGCAGGGACAGACGGTGACCATTTCCCATACTCAGTGGGATACTGAGGTGGCGTCGACAACTGTCATTGCCAAGGTCTTGGAAGAGGCGGGCTACCACGTAAAAATGGTACCGCTGGATAATGCCGTCATGTGGCAGTCAGTTGCAAACGGGGACTCGGATTTCTCAGTCAGTCCTTGGTTGCCGGTCACACAGGCGTCGCTCTATGACAAACATAAGAACCAATTAGATGATTTGGGACCAAATATGGAAGGGACTAAGCTCGGATTGGTTGTCCCAGCCTATATGGATGTGACTAGCATTGCGGACCTGTCTAATCAGGCGACCACAACTATCACAGGGATTGAGCCCGGTGCTGGAATTATGGAGGCGGCTGAAAATGCCCTGCAAGACTATGGAAACTTGTCTGGTTGGGAATTGACCAAGGCCTCTACAGGTGCCATGACAACCGCTTTAGAAAAAGCGATTGCTAACCAAGACGAAATCATCGTAACGGGCTGGTCTCCGCACTGGATGTTCTCCAAATATGAATTGAAATACTTGGACGACCCAGAAGGTTCATTTGGTTCGACAGAAAATATCCATACGATTGCACGGAAAGGTCTACAAGAGGATATGCCTCAATTGTACCAAATTGTGGATAATTTCCACTGGACCTCTGAGGATATGGAGTCCATTCTTTTGGATATGAATGAGGGGATGTCTCCTGACGATGCCGCTCAAAAATGGATTGATGTCAACCGCGAAACGGTTGACCAATGGTTGAATGAGTAAGATAAGTCTATAGTGATAAAACCAGTTGTTCGTATTTGTACAACTGGTTTTTCATTTTGTCGAATGGAGAAAAAAACTAGTAGAGAATGTCAACAGTCAGGTGGTAAACGTTTACAGGTAGCGGATGTTTTTGTATAATAATATAAAAAACAAAAAATGGAGGTAACTATGAAAAAGCATAGCTATTTGTACTTAGCAGGTCTTGCGCTTGCTATGGCGACAAGTCCATGGGCTACAGTCAAGGCCAATACGGAACCTGTTTCACCAGAAACAGGCACCAGTCTTGAAGCTGTGAATGTACCGATTGCCAGTTCCACAGACTTATCTGCAACTCCAGCTAGTGAGGAGCTTAACACTGGTGAACAAGCTGTAGATGCAGAGACGCAAATCACTAGCATGATTGACGACATGTCTACACGGCAAAAAATCACGCAGATGTTGATGCCGGATTTTCGTAAGTGGCAGACGGAAGGTAGCGAAGTGGTGAGCGACCTGACGGTTGTTAATGAAGAAATTGCAGAAGCGATTGATGGGTACGATTTTGGTGGCGTTATCCTCTTTGCGGAAAACGTAAAGGAAACGGAACAAACCCTCAATCTTACACAGGATATGCAAGCAGCTGCAGTTGGAAATAAGGCTCAGAATGGGAATATCCCTCTCTTGATTGCTATTGACCAGGAAGGGGGAATTGTTTATCGTCTGGGTTCAGGTACGGCCCTACCAGGGAATATGGCATTGGGTGCCACCCGTGATCCAGAGTTAGCTAGACAGGCTGGTGAGATTATCGGTAGGGAATTATCTGCTTTGGGTGTCAATGTGGATTTTGCGCCGGTATTGGATACAAATAATAATCCTCAAAACCCTGTTATCGGTCTGCGTTCCTTCTCATCTAATCCTGAACTTGTTGCCTCCCTAGGAATTCCTTTGATGCAGGGAATTCAGGCCCATAATGTGGCTGTAGCAGCTAAGCATTTCCCAGGCCATGGGGACACCGCAACCGACTCTCATACAGGTCTTCCTCTGGTAGATAAGTCAATGGAAGAATTGGCAGCCTTAGAATTAGCTCCGTTTAAAGCTGCCATGGATGGCGGAGTGGACATGATTATGACAGCTCATATCCAATACCCACAGATTGAGAAAGATACCTATGTTTCTAAAAAATCTGGCGAAGAAATTCATATTCCTGCTACCCTGTCTGATGATATTTTGACAGGCATTGTCCGCAATCAGTATGGCTATGATGGAATTATTGTTACGGATGCTATGGGTATGGACGCCATTTCTCAAAACTTTGGGGAATCCGAAGCAGCGATCATGGCCATACAAGCAGGTGTGGATATTGTCTTGATGCCAACAGTTTTGAGAAACAAGCTTGATTTAGCTAAAATCGATGCTATTATTGATGACATCGAAGCTGCAGTGGCGCAGGGACACATTACAGAAGGCATGCTGGATGATTCTGTTCGACGGATTTTACGTTTGAAAGCAAAACGCGGCGTATTGGACTTTGACTTGGCGGCAAGAACTGCAGAGGCAGCCAACCAGGCGGTAGGATCTGATTTGAATAGAGACCTGGAAAGACAAATTGCCGCCAGCGCGGTAACGGTGGTTAAGAACGATGATACTATCTTGCCATTTAAGTTGACTGCTGGTGACCATGTCTTATTATTGGGTGCCTATAATAACGAACTTCCTGGCCTTGATTTGGGAATGAGACGCTTGCAGGCGGATGGTGTTATACCAGCAGATGTTACATTTGAAACTGTCAGATACAATGCGGAATCTAGTTCGGAAAGCTTGAAAGAAAGTTTAGACAAAGCGAGTCATATTATCCTTGTGTCGGAAATTGGACGTGAATCTCATTTGGCTAGTGACCATTGGTTGACCAGGGTTCCTACTGAGGTTGTAGATTACGCTAATAGCCAAGGTAAGCTAGTTGTTGTCATGAGTATTTCCAAACCTTATGATGTTGCTAACTATCCAGCTGCTAAGGCAATTGTAGCAGTCTATGGTAACAAGGGAATGGATCCAACGGAGGCTCTCCGACCAGATAATGCGTTCGGTCCAAATATTCCAGCTGGGGTAGAAGTTATCTTTGCCGGCCTACCACACAAGGGTAGCTTGCCTGTAGACATACCTCTGATTAAGGATGGATTGCTCAGTACAGACCAGGTTGCCTACCCAATTGGTTTTGGATTGAGTTATGATGAGCCTGCCAAAGGAATTTTAGCCGTTCTTCCGGAAGCAGCTAAAATTGGTCAGGAATTCCCTGTGACACTAGAGTTGGGCGATCTCAAAGGCATTGAAAAAGGTACTTACCAAATTCGTTTACACTTTGATCCGGCTCTAGTAGATGGAGTTCTTTCAGAGGGAATCAAGCTTGAAGGGAATACCTTTGTGGTTGAAAAAGAAGCTGGTGATTTATCATCTATTGCATTGAGTCTCAAGGCTAAGACAAGTGGGTCAGTTGCACCGATTCTATTTGTGGAGCTGGTTGACCAGCTTGGACGAATCTTTAGCCTGGGGCAAGCAGCTTATCAAGGGCTGACGGTTTTAGTTACTTCTGATAGCAAGGTGGTTACAACGACTCCGATAGATAAAGACGTTAAGGACCAGACGGCCGAATCTAACAAGGACTCAAACAAGGATGAGGTTTCTACTGAGTCTACTGTTTCTGCTGAGGAAGAAAGCAAGAAAATGGAAACTACAACAACTCAACCAGTCCTGCCAAATACTGGTGACAGTCAAAATATTTCCTTCTTGTTGCTAGGCTTGACCGGCTTGGCATCCTTGGCTGCTTTAAAAAAGAAAAGAAGCTGAGCTTATCAGAAAGGCAGTGAAGTCTGATATCACTCCTTGAAAGTAAAATGCTCAAGGTGTAATAAGGACAAACATCGTTTCGGTGTTTGTCTTTTTTAGCGCTCACGACACAAGAAAACCCAGTGCCTATACACTGGGTTGAATAGAGAGAATGGGCTGATCACCGTTTGGCCATTGAAACAAAGGTAACCTTGTCTGGTCGGTAGGTAATGGTGCCGTACTGGAAGGGACGGCCGTCTGCTAAATAGGTGGTACTGGTAACAGAGATCACCATGTCGTAGCCTGCCAGGTCTAGCAGGCTTTTTTCTTCTTCTGTCGCAAAGCGGAAGGAAATTTCTCGGCGGGAATGGGAAATTTCTAAGCCAAGGTCGTTTTCCAAATACTGATAAATCGATTTTTCAGCGATTTCCTTGCTGAGATAGGGAACAATCCTGCGGTCAAAGTAGGAAATCTCATACTCTAATCGCTCACCGTCGATAGTCCGAACGCGGCTGACACGGTAGAGATCCGTTTTTTCATCCACTTCTAATTCCTTCATGACCTCTGGCTGGCCTTGTACGATGTAGAGATTGGTCAGTTGGGTCTGGACTTGATGATGGGCAGAGCGGTTGAGTTCACTAACAGTCTTCAATTCGGACACAAATGGTTTTCTGACTAGGTTATGGTCCAATATAATGGAATTTCTCCCTTGACGTTTTTGGATATAGCCGTCCATTTCCAATAGAGATAGGGCCTTGCGGATGGTGTCCTTGGAATAGGAATAAATCTCCATCAGCTCATTCTCTGTAGGCATCTCTTGATTGGCCTGCCAGAGATTTTGTTCAATTTTTTCCTTGATGTCAGCATAGACTTTTTTGTATTTACTCATTGGGGATAACTTCCTAGCTTGCTATTTATCGCTAGTATATCATAAAAAATGCCAAAGGTCAGTATTCTAAGTCCAGATAAACTTTTACGTAAAATATTTTAAATTATTCCGTAAAAGTGTTGACAAGTGAAAACGTTTACGTTATAATAAGGCTACAAGTTGAAAAGGTTTTACGAAGTAAATAGAAAGGAGAGATATGAAATTACTAACAGTCAATGTTCATGCCTGGCTAGAAGATGACCAGCATGAAAAATTGGATATTTTAGCTCAGACCATTGCCCAAAAGCAATATGATGTAATTGCTCTTCAGGAAGTCAATCAGCTGATGACAAGTCCTCTGGTGACCAAGGACTTACGGCAAGACAATTATGGTCTGGTCCTGCTTGAGAAACTGAGAGAGCTTGGAGTGACAGACTATTCCTATTTCTGGTCCAATTCCCATATTGGTTACGATAGATATGATGAAGGAATTGCCTTCTTGACTAAACTACCTGTCTATGAAGTAGATGCCTTCTACTGTAGTCAGAACCAAGACCTGACATCAATCTTATCTAGAAAAATCATCGGTTTGACAGTCTTGCACGAGAAGGAATGGATTGACATTTATTCTTGTCATATCAATCTTCCTGACAGTAAAGAAGAAAATCAGTTGGAGAATATTCGCTCGATTGTGGAACGGACAAGTTCGGGACGTTTGAAAATTCTAATGGGAGATTTCAATACGGATGCCCTGTCAAATCCACAAGCCTATCAAGCAATCAAGGACTTAGGTTTATATGATAGTTATGATTTGGCTGAGAAAAAGGATAGGGGAATCACCGTTGAAAAAGCCATTGATGGGTGGGCAGGTCATAGTCAGGAAAAACGTCTGGACTATGTGTTCTTAAATCAGAAAAGACAGGTTCAATCCAGTCGTGTGATTTTCAATGGAGATAATCTTCCCATTATTTCAGACCACTTTGGTGTGGAAGTTAACATTAGTATTTAAAGGTCAACTGACCAAGAAAAATTTAGGAGAAACATATGAAAAAATTTCTTAGTTTCGAATTTTGGCAAAAATTCGGTAAATGTTTGATGGTAGTGATCGCCGTTATGCCGGCGGCAGGTCTGATGGTTTCTATCGGAAACTCGATTCCACTAATCAGTCCTGAATCAGAATTGCTCATTCGTATTGGGAATATCATTGCCCAAATCGGTTGGGGGATTATCGGAAACCTTCACTTGCTCTTTGCTTTGGCAATCGGTGGTAGCTGGGCTAAGGAAAAAGCTGGCGGTGCTTTCTCGGCAGGTCTTGCTTTTATCTTGATTAACTTGATTACAGGTCATTTCTTCGGTGTAACTACTGATATGTTGGCAGATGCGACTGCGACTGTTAGCACAGTCTTTGGGACAGAAATTCCAGTATCTGGATACTTTGTCAATATCCTTGGTCAGCCTGCTTTGAACATGGGTGTCTTTGTAGGGATTATTGCTGGTTTTGTAGGTGCGACTGCTTACAACAAATACTACAACTATCGCAAGTTGCCAGATGTATTGACCTTCTTTAACGGCAAACGCTTCGTACCATTTGTGGTTATCTATCGCTCAGTTCTTGTAGCGCTAGGATTAGCTATCTTTTGGCCAGTTGTTCAAACAGGAATCAATAGCTTTGGTAAATGGATTGCAAGCTCACAGGATACAGCACCAATTCTTGCACCTTTTGTTTATGGTACCTTGGAACGTTTGCTTCTTCCATTTGGTTTGCACCACATGTTGACCATTCCAATGAACTATACATCACTTGGTGGTACCTATGACATCTTGACAGGTGCACAAGCAGGTACACAAGTATTTGGACAAGATCCACTCTGGTTGGCTTGGATTACAGACTTGATTAACCTCAAGGATGCTGGTGATTTGACTCAGTACAATGACCTTCTTGCCAATGTAACGCCTGCTCGTTTTAAAGTAGGTCAAATGATTGGTTCCTCAGGTATTCTCATGGGCTTGACCCTTGCTATGTACCGTAATGTTGATGAGGATAAGAAGAAAAAATATCGTGGTATGTTCCTTTCGTCTGCTGCAGCTGTCTTTTTGACAGGTGTAACAGAACCAATTGAGTTTATGTTCATGTTTGCGGCAATGCCACTCTATGTAGTCTATGCATTTGTACAAGGTGCGGCTTTTGCGATGGCAGATATTGTCAATTTGCGTATGCACTCATTTGGTAATATCGAATTCCTTACACGTACACCGATGGCGATTAAAGCCGGAATTGGTATGGACGTTGTCAACTTTATCTGGGTAACAGCCCTCTTTGCAGTTGCAATGTACTTCATTGCCAACTTCATGATTCAAAAATTCAACCTAGCAACAGCTGGACGCAATGGCAACTATGATACAGAAACAACAGATGTGGTTTCAAACTCAAACGTAGATACTGCGGATGCCAATTCACAAGTGGTACAAATCATCAACTTGCTTGGTGGTCGTGATAATATCGCAGATGTGGATGCTTGTATGACTCGTCTTCGCGTTAGTGTTAAAGATGTGGCACAGGTTGGAGATGAAAATGCTTGGAAACAGGCTGGTGCTATGGGCTTGATTATCAAAGACTCAGGTGTTCAAGCAGTCTACGGACCAAAAGCAGATGTTCTCAAATCAGACATTCAAGACTTACTAGAATCTGGCGTAGCCATCCCTCGTACGGAAATTGTTGCGACTGAAACAGTAGTTGAGGAAGCACAATTCAAGGGTGTGGCCGAGGCAGTTTATGCTGTTGCTGAAGGGCAAGCCATTGCCATCACAGAAGTGAAAGATCCGGTCTTCTCACAAAAAATGATGGGCGACGGTTATGCAGTTGAGCCTAGCTCCGGCAATGTTTACGCACCAGTTTCAGGTATTGTAACCAGTGTCTTCCCAACAAAACACGCTGTCGGTATTTTGTCTGACAAGGGTGTAGAAGTGTTAGTTCACGTTGGTTTAGACACAGTTGCACTAAACGGTGCTCCATTCTCAACTAAGGTAACAGATGGTCAACGTGTTGAAGCAGGGGATTTGCTCCTTGTTGCAGATTTGGAAGCCATTCGCTCAGCAGGACGTGAAACAACTATCGTCGTTGCCTTCACAAACACAGCAGAAATCAAATCTGTCAGCCTTGGCAATCTTGGACAAGTGAGCAAAGATAGTCAAGTTGCGACAGTTGAGTTGTAAAAAGTAAAAGACAAGTTCATGTGAGCTTGTCTTTTGTTTTAAAAATCTTCTCAATCCTTGCCATTTATGGTATAATAAAGCGATTTTATAAAATGTAGGAGGTTCCCCATGGGACGTAAATGGGCCAATATTGTAGCTAAGAAAACCGCAAAAGATGGTGCTAACTCAAAAGTTTACGCAAAATTTGGTGTTGAAATCTATGTAGCAGCGAAAAAGGGTGACCCAGATCCAGAAACAAACTCAGCGCTGAAATTTGTTATCGACCGTGCTAAGCAAGCGCAGGTTCCAAAACACATCATTGACAAGGCCATTGACAAGGCAAAAGGAAACACAGACGAAACCTTCGTGGAAGGTCGTTACGAAGGCTTTGGACCAAACGGTTCTATGATTATCGTTGATACTTTGACATCAAACGTAAACCGTACCGCAGCCAATGTTCGCTCTGCCTTTGGTAAAAATGGCGGTAACATGGGTGCTTCTGGTTCAGTATCCTTCATGTTTGATAAAAAAGGTGTAGTTGTATTTGCTGGTGATGATGCAGATGCCATCTTCGAATTGCTCCTTGAAGCAGATGTCGAAGTCGATGACGTAGAAGCAGAAGACGGCACAATCACTGTTTATACAGCACCAACTGATTTGCACAAGGCAATCGTGGCACTGAAAGAATCAGGAATCCAAGAGTTTAACGTTACTGAACTGGAAATGATTCCACAATCAGAAGTATCACTTGACGGCGATGACCTCGCGACATTTGAAAAACTTTATGATGTCCTTGAAGACGACGAAGACGTCCAAAAAATCTACACGAATGTAGATGGCTTTTAATAAAAATGACTGTCCGGGGGACAGTCATTTTTATTAAAAGGTTGGAAATGAGAACCAGCGGCAGACGATTCTCATTGTACGTGGGACGTCCTAAAAGGTTGGAGATTGGAACTGCCGGTAGGCAGTTTTCTTTATACTCAAAAGTCCGGGTGACAGTCATTTTTATTTTCAGCTGTCCATAAGGACAATTTTTGGCTTAAAAGGTTGGAAATTAGGATTGCTGGAAGGCATCCTTTTTTTGTCACTTCATAGTCCGGGGGACAGTCATTTTTGTTAAAAGATTAGAAATTGGAATTGTCTAGAGGCAGTTCTTTTTCTGCCCTTGTTTTTTTCAAAAAGAAAATCCCGCCTTCTTAGAAATAAGGCATGCCTATTTCCATTGGGCCAGGATTTGTTTGTGGTGATGGTGGAGCGGTCCGACCTTTTCTAGTAGGTAGGTCGCAGCAAGGCCGACCAGTAGACCAGACAGGATGCCGGTGATTGATAAAATTGGCAGGTAGTTTAAAACGTAGAAGGAACGAGCGATGCTGGCAAAGACAAGCAGTTGTCCCAGATTGTGGAGCATGCCCCCCAGTATGGAGATGCCGATAGGGCTGACCCGTTTAGGTCCCAGTTGCTTTGAGGCGAGCATACCAAGATAGCTTAGGGTGACTCCAGCAAAACTGTAGAGAAAGGTAGAAAAAGTGCCGCCTAGAAAGGTAGCAATCAGCAGGCGAAGGCCCACAACCTTTAAGCTGTCTTTGGTAGGAAGGGTGAAAATGGCAATCAGGCTAATGAGATTTCCCAGCCCTAGCTTGGCACCCGGCGCAAAGGCAAAAGGAGGAGTGATCAAGCGCTCAATGAGCGAAATGACCACAGCCTGAGCTGCCAGCATGGTGATAAAATTTAAGGTTTGTTGTTTCCGGTTCACCAGTTCTCGCCTCCTTTCAACAGATTGACTCGTGTCTATTCTTATCATTCTATCTTACTTTTTTTTTCTCAATCTGGCAAGCTTCCTCATAGATATTACTAGTTATTGAAATAGGGGCTTGAATTTTCTTCTATAAAAGTATATAATAATCTAATGTAAATCGTTTCTATTTTCACAAGGAGGACACATTGTGACGAAAAATATTGTGATTGTTGGTGCTGGTTATGCAGGGATTGCAGCAGCACGTTTGCTCGGAAAGACATTTAAAAAGGACTCGGATGTAACCGTTACCCTGATTGATAAGAATTCCTTCCATACCTATATGACAGAGCTCCATGAGGTGGCTGCTGGTCGTGTAGAACCTAATGCGATTAAGTATGATTTGCAACGCATTTTTGCCAAGTATCCTAAGGTTGACTTGGTAACTGATAAGGTTTTGGAAATCGACTATGATAAGAAACAGGTCATTGCTGAGCACCAGACCTTGGACTTTGACTACCTCTTGTTGGCTATGGGGGGGGAGGCCAATGACTTCGGTGTTAAAGGTGTTAAAGAGCATGGATTCACCCTCTGGTCAATTGAAGCGGCAGAGCGCTTGCACGATCACATGGTGGATGCCTGCTACCGTGCCATGCGTGAGCATGATGAGGCAAAACGTCGCGCCCTCTTGACCTTCACTGTTATCGGTGCAGGTTTCACTGGTATTGAAATGATTGGTGAGCTTATTGATTGGGTACCGATCCTGGCCCGTGAGTTCAAGCTTGATCCAAAAGAATTCTCGCTCAAGGTTGTTGAGGCAATGCCAAATATCTTGGCCATGGTGACTGAGAAAGAACAAGTTAAGGCTAAGAAATACCTTGAGAAAAAAGGTGTTGAATTGGTTCTCGGTGACGGTGTTGCTAGCGTACAAGAAGACAGCCTGACCCTGTCATCAGGTCGCCAAATTCCGACCTACACCTCTATCTGGACAGCCGGTGTTCAAGCCAACACAGACGCTGCAGAGTTCGGAATTGAACGTGCGCGTGCAGGACGTCTGGTTGCCAACGAGTACATGGAAGCAAAAGGCCGTGAGAACGTCTATGTTGCCGGTGACTTGGTTTACTTTGAAGAAAGCGAAGGCAAGCCAACACCGCAAATCGTACAGGCTGCTGAGCAGACAGGTCACACAGCTGCAAGCAATATCGTTGCAGCCATTAAGGGTGGCGAAAAACATGCCTACAAAGGTAAATACGACGGCTTCATGGTATCTATCGGTGCCCGTTATGGCGTAGCCTTCTTGATGGACAAGTACCACATGTCAGGTTTCCTGGCTATGGCTGTCAAACACATGGTCAACTTGCTCTACTTCTTTACCATCCGTAGCTTCTTCTACATGGGTGCCTATGTTCGTCATGAATTCTTTGATATTCAGAACAAGCGTAATATCTTCGGTGGCCATACTTCTGGTAAGGGCAATCTCCTTTGGTCTCTACCAATGCGCCTGCTCTACGGTTCAGTTTGGCTTTATGAGGGTGTGAAAAAGGCCTTTGGTCTTTTCGGTACGACTTCATGGTTCGGTGACCAAGTTGTCTTCCCATTCCCATGGTTGGCAGATCCTGTTTCTGGAGCATCGGCTGCAGAAACTGTATCTGGAGCGTCTGAGGTAGTAGCAGAAATGGCAGATCCAATCTTTGGTCTCAGCTATGCTTATGGTGAAACGCCGATGACGGTCTTGGAATCAATGCCAGATTGGTTTGCGTCAATTATGGAATTTATGATGCCTAACCAAGAAGTTGCTCTCTTCATGCAGAAATTCATGACCATCACCGAAATCGGTATCGGTTTGGCTTTGATTGGTGGTGCCTTTGTATGGTTGGTATCTGCCATCACAGTTATGTTCGTTATCATGTTTAGCTTGTCTGGTATGTTCTACTGGGTTAACATCTGGTTCATCCCGGCGGCAATCTCGCTCATGAACGGTGCCGGTCGTGCCTTTGGTTTGGACTACTGGATTATGCCATGGTTGGGTCGCTTCCTTGATAAGCTCGTCTATGGTAGACCCAAGCATATTTATCGTAAGAATGACAAAAAATAAAGGACAAATAAGAACTAGTGGTACATGAAATTTGGAAGGCCTATCCTGAGGTTGAAGCTGGATTAGAGCAGGTCAAGGCTATCATCAAATCTGAGATGGTAGTCTTGCACCCTGATGTAAAAGAGAAAATTGATCAGTACATCGATGCTCCTGGTAAATACCTCAGGGCAGGTCTTTGCCTTTTTTTAGCCAGGGAGACAGAAGGCCAGATAGTTCCTGCCAAGCTCTATTTTGCTGCTCATCTGGAGGTTCTGCATTTGGCGACCCTCATTCATGATGATGTGATTGACCAGGCTGACTACCGTAGAGGTATCCAGGCTGCCCACATTCAATTTTCCAATCGTATTGCTATTTATGCAGGAGATTATCTCTTGGCCTATGCAGGTCGTCTCTTGGCCCAGGGGCTCCGGCAATTGGACCTTGAAGAAAAAGACGTTCACCTGGCTCACCATAAAATCGTCGAATGGATTTTGAGGGGGGAGCTGGAGCAACTCCTGAATGCCTATAATGTGAACATGACGCCAAGGGCTTATTTAAAGCAAATTCAAGGGAAAACGGCTAGTTTATTCGGATATGCCTATCAATTGGGCCTCTTCTATCCTGGACAGTCCTTGCGTCATGCGCGCCAGGCCTATCGAGCAGGCCGTGATTTGGGAATGGCCTTTCAAATTCGTGATGATTTGATTGACTACAAACTAGATTTGTCAGAGTCTGGCAAGCCAGGCTTGCAGGATGTCCAAAATGGTATTTATACCCTTCCCCTGTTGTTAGCTTTACAAGACAATGAAGACCTGGCTGCTGATTTCGAGGAGTTGGTCAATGAATCTAGTCCTGAAAAGTTGACAGACTTGCACCAAAAAATTCTAGCTACGTCTGCTCTTGAGCGGACGGAGATAATCCTAAACCAGTATCTGGACAGGTCCTCTAGGCATTTGAGAAAGCTTTCTCCACAGGCTGCAGACTCGGTAAACGCTTTTTTGGGTGATTTCTTTCACAAATATTTCTAAAAACACTAGACATTTTTGGAAAAAAGTTATATCATAATATAAGAAAAACAAATAATTCCAAAGGAGTATTTATATGAAATCAACAAAATTGATGTTGAAAAGTGTCTTGGTTCTTGGTGCAGCCCTTACTTTGGTAGCGTGTGGTGCTAAAGAAGAAGCAGCAACAACAGCTTCTTCTGCTGAAACTGCAGCTTCTGAAGCAACTGCAACAGCAACTTGGAAAGATGGTACTTACAAAGCTGAGTCTGATTTCGATGAGCGCGGTTGGAAGTTTGTACATGAAATTACTATCAAAGATGGTAAAATCACTGCTTCAACAGCTGACTATGAAAATGCTGACGGTGCTTTGAAGTCTGAAGACGAAGAGTACAACAAAAACATGGAAGCAAAATCAGGTATCTCATCTAAAGATGCAACTGACAAGCTTGACGAAGAACTTCTTGCAGCTCAAAGCGCAGATGTAGAAGTTGTATCTGGTGCGACTAATACTTCTGAAAACTTCAAGAAATCAGTTGAAGAGCTCTTGAAAGCTGCTGAAGAAGGAAATACTGAAACAGTAAAATTGACATTTGAATAATCTATTCAAAAACAAGAGGGAAACACGGTAGCCAGCCTACTGTGTTTTCTATTTAGAGAGGATAATCTATGAAAAAAGCGCTAAGATGGCTCTGTTTGAGTCTTGTGCTGATTCTATTAGTCGCTTGTGGCAAGAAAGAAGAGGCTCTGCCAGTCATCAAAAGTCCCTTGACCCGTAGCGAAAGTCTGCTCCACACCGTGGTCCAGCTCAGTATCTACCATGAAGGTCAGGAAGAGGTTATGGATCGGGCTGTTGCCTATATCAAGGAAATGGAAGGTCTACTATCAACCAACCTTGAGGGAGCAGATGTCTACCGTATCAATCAAGCGGCTGGGAAAGAGCCGGTTGTCGTTGATGAGAGGACCTTTGAGGTTCTGGAAACTGCTATTGAGATGAGCAAGGAAAGCGACGGCCTCTTTGATGTATCTATTGGTGCCGTCAGCAATCTCTGGAAAATCGGAGATCCAGATTCCCGCAAGCCTTCGGACGAGGAAATCAAAGCAGCTCTGCCATTTATTGACTATAAAAAGATCCAGCTAGACAAGGAGAAAAAGACAGTCTTTATTGAGGAGGGGATGACCCTGGAGCTGGGGGCTATTTCCAAGGGCTATATCGCCGATAAAGTACGGGAACTCTTTGCCAGCAAAGCTATCACGACGGCTATCATCAATCTGGGAGGCAACGTAGTGGTTATGGGGGATTCGCCTTCTAGTCAAGATGGCTGGAATGTCGGCGTGCAAGACCCTGATGAAGTGCGTGGAGCTACCGTGGGCTCTGTCCCTGGCACTCACGATTCTGTCGTGACGTCCGGTATCTATGAGCGCTATGTCGAGGTGGATGGGGTCAAATACCACCATATCCTTAATCCCAAGACCGGTTATCCTGTGGAAAATGATATCTCTGGTGTTACAGTCTTTTCGCAATCGTCTATGCAGGGTGATGCCCTATCGACAACCCTCTTCCTTTTAGGAGTGGAAAAGGGGCTTGATTTTATCAATCAACAGGAAGGTGTCGAGGCTGTTTTCATTGATAAAGACCAGGGAGTTCATGTCAGTGATGGTTTAAAAGATTCATTTGAACTAAGCAACGAGGAGTATCATCTTGTCAACTAATAGTAAAAAAGGGCTAACCTTGCCCGTATTCCTAGAATTTGTAGAGCTAAAAACCAAGGTTGCCAGTGTCTTTCCTATGACCATCGGCATTCTTTGGGCTTTCTACCGCTACCAAACCTTCAATTGGCTCAACACCCTGCTCTTTGTCCTGGCTGTCCTTAGCTTTGACATGTGCACAACTGCTATTAACAACAGCATGGATTTTCACAAGGCCAAGGACGAGGTCTATCGTCAAGAGAGCAATGTTATCGGAAGGTTTGCTCTTGATTTCAAGCAGATGATTGGTATCGTCCTCGGTCTGCTGGTCTTTTCAAGCCTGGTTTCCCTTATCTTAGTTTGGCAGACCAGCTGGTTGCTCTTGCCTATGGGGGCTCTTTGTTTTTTGATTGGGATTTTCTACACCTTCGGTCCCATTCCGCTTTCCCGCATGCCGCTGGGCGAGGTGTTTTCTGGAGTGACCATGGGGTTGGGGATTTTCTTCCTAGCTGTCTTTATCCAGGCGCCTGACAGTCTTCTACTTGCTCGTTTGGATGGGCAATGGCTGAGCTTGCAAGTTGATTGGATTAAGGTTTTGGAAATTCTCTTCATGTCCTTGCCCTTGGTGACCTTGATTGCCAATATCATGCTGGCCAATAACACCTGCGACCTGGAAGAGGATATCCGCAACCACCGCTATACCTTGGTCTATTATATCGGAAAGAAACATGCGCTCCAACTTTATTTTACTCTTGCTAGTCTGCCCTGGTTGCTCTGGTTGATTTATTGCCTGACAGGATTTTTGCCAATCTGGGCCTTGCTCGGGCTACTTGGAATCATTTCTGCCTACAAGAGTTTAAAGAGATTCCTGAAAAAGCAGGTGAAGGGAGAAACCTTTATCGAAGCTGTGAAAAGCTTTGTCCTCTTTGCAGCTATCTATGTCTTGTTTTTAGTAGTAGCCATTATCTTTTGGAGCTGGAAATAGTAAATGATAGAATCAGTCTTCGGGCTGATTCTTTTCTGCTTTTATATGCTATACTAGAAGAGAATTGAGGTGGATGGAATGTCACGAACACAAGAAGAACGCTTGATAGAACTATATGAAAAGGGAGTGCTAACCAAGGCAGAAGCACGGGCTCTGTTTCTGGAATTAGACCAACAGCCGGAATTTCTCTTGGAGGATGAAAAAGCTAAATTGAGCTTTAGTCTGACCAATCTCAAGGTATTTTCTTCCAATAAGCGCAAGCAAGAATATAGCTTTGACGGAATCGAATCTCTTTTTCTCAATATCCTAGCAGGGCGTTTGACCGTGACCCAATCCAAGACGGACCAGGTGGGCCTTGAGATTATCTATCAAGAAAATGCACCTGAGGAAAAACTCCCCCAGCTCTATGTGGAGAAAAAGGGTCTCTATTTTTCTAGTAGTCTGCCCTGCAAACTGACTATTAGCTTGCCTCAGCGCTGGATGTCGGTCTTTGACCTGGACCTGGGTCAAGCAGATGCCCGCTTGGATTACCTGCCTTTTGAAGACATCTCCATCCGAAGTTCGAAGGATAAAAAACAACAGGATATCCGTTTGAACACATGTGGTGGTTATGCCCAACATCTCTATGTCCAGCTGGATCAAGCACCCTTGATATTGCAGGCTGGAAAGGGGCAAGGAATTCAAGGAAAAATTGAATCGGAGACTGGACAAATTCGAGTCAATCGCCGGAAAAAAATCAGTCCCTACCGATTTGAGAAATCAGGCGATGATGTGCTCTATATCCGTGCTCAGACTGGTCAAAGTGCCTTTTATGTGAAAGGAATAAAAGATGTCGATTGAATTATATAAATGCAAACAGGGAAAAGTCTTAGCTGGTGTACTGGCTGGCCTAGCCCACAAGCTGGGCTGGGAAGTCTGGCTGGTTCGTGGCTTATTCTTAGCCAGTCTATTGATCGGTAGAGCTTCCTTGCTAACCTTGGTCCTCTATATAGCAGGTGCCTATTTTCTTCCCTACAAGGAAGAGCAGGATGCTGAGCGTTATGGAATGGGCCCACGAAAAATCAAGGATGCTGAAAAAATTCGGAAAAACTGGTTTTAAGAACAGAGTTTGGGAGCTTTCTTCCAAACTTTTTCTTATTTGTTACCAATTAGTGTTGCTTATGGTATAATATACTGAGAACCGTATTCACAGCTCGGTACCTGAGATAAGGCTTGTTTTTCTCGAAATACAGTCAGTATTGCAGCAAAAACGGCTTTGATGTGAAAAAACGATTTTTTATTTAAAGGTACCGTACTTGTGGATACAATTTCAGAAGCGAAAGAGAGGGAATGCATGACAGTATATGTAAAAGATTTGGTAGATAATCTGCGGATTGAGCCTGCGTATAGTACAGAAGAGTTGTTGCGTAAGGAAATTACAACAGCTGATATTACGCGTCCAGGCTTGGAGATGACGGGCTATTTTGACTATTACGCTCCAGAGCGGATTCAGCTCATGGGGATGAAGGAGTGGTCTTATATGATGGCCATGACAGCCCATAACCGCTATCAGGTCCTGTCGCAGATGTTTCAGCCGGAAACGCCGGTGATTATCGTAGCCCGTGATTTGGAAATTCCTGAGGAGATGTACAAGGCGGCCAAGGAAAAGAAAATTGCGATCTGCCGTAGCAAGACAGCGACCAGTCGTTTGTCTGGGGAATTATCTTCTTTCCTAGATAGTCGTTTGGCCCAACGGACCAGTGTTCACGGAGTTCTCATGGATATTTATGGCATGGGTGTTCTCATCCAGGGAGATTCTGGTATCGGTAAGAGTGAAACTGGTTTGGAATTGGTTAAGCGTGGTCATCGCCTGGTAGCGGATGACCGTGTGGATATTTTTGCTAAGGATGATGTGACTCTGTGGGGTGAGCCAGCAGAAATTCTGCGCCACCTATTGGAAATCCGTGGGGTCGGTATCATTGATATCATGAGTCTCTATGGTGCGAGTGCCGTTAAGGATTCATCAGAGGTTCAGTTGGCGGTTTATCTGGAAAATTATGAAACAGGCAAGGTCTTTGACCGTCTGGGCAATTCAGGCGACACCATCGAGATTGCAGGTGTTGAAATTCCGCAAATCCGTATCCCTGTCAAAACTGGTCGAAACATCTCTGTCGTGATTGAAGCAGCTGCTATGAACTACCGTGCCAAGCAGATGGGCTTTGATGCGACCAAGATGTTTGAAGAACGCTTGACCAACTTGATCGAAACAAACAAGGAAGAGGTCTAGTATGGGGCCAATTGCTATTCAATTAGGGCCTCTGGAGATCCGCTGGTATGCAATCTGTATTTTGACAGGCTTGATTCTAGGTGTGTATTTGGCATCGAAAGAGGCACCTAGAAAGAAAATTTCTTCAGATGATATCCTGGATTTTATCCTCTGGGCTTTTCCTATTTCAATCATTGGGGCTCGCATTTACTATGTCGTCTTTTCCTGGGACCAGTATAAGGACAACTTGCTGGATGTCATTGCCATTTGGAATGGTGGGATTGCTATCTATGGTGGTCTGATAACTGGTGCCTTGGTCCTCTATTTCTTTACCAGATACCGGTTTATCGAGACCCTGGACTTCCTGGATGTGGTAGCACCATCGGTTATGCTGGCACAGGCTATTGGCCGCTGGGGCAATTTCTTTAACCAGGAGGCCTATGGTGCAGAGGTAGCCAACTTGGACTACCTACCAAGCTTTATTCGAGACCAGATGTTTATCGATGGTGCCTATCGTCAGCCGACCTTCCTCTTTGAATCTGTCTGGAATATCCTTGGTTTTGCTCTCATCTGTGTCTTGCGTAGAAGACCGAAATTCCTCAAGCAGGGAGAAATTACCGCCTTTTACCTGATCTGGTATGGCTGCGGTCGTCTCTTGATTGAAGGCATGCGGACAGATAGTCTCATGTTCTTGGGCATTCGAGTGTCCCAATGGCTGTCGGGACTACTTATCCTAGTCGGTATCAGCATGGTCCTGGTGCGGAGAAGAAAATCTACAGTTCCCTATTATCAATCCTAAAAAGGAGAATATATGTTAATCGAAATTTCAGTATTGATCATTGCCTTGTCCATTGCGGCAGTGGCTATCTACCTGGTCCTGCTCTTGCAAAAAGTCGGCAAGGTGACAGATGAGGCCCAGCAAACCATTAAGGTCTTGACCAGTGATGTCAATGTGACCCTCTTTCAGGCCAATGAAATCCTAGCCAAGACCAATGTCCTGGTCGACGATGTCAATGGCAAGGTGTCAACTCTCGACCCGCTCTTTGTGGCAGTGGCAGACTTGTCGACTTCAGTGTCCGACCTCAATGCCTCGGCGCGTGATTTGACAGTCAAGGCCAAGTCAGCGGGCAAATCAACGGCTAAAGCAGGCGGAGCCCTCTCTGCCCTTACAACAGTATCATCTCTCTTAGGAAAGAAAGGAGCAAAAAATGGTAAAAAAATCTAGTATCGTCACAAGCCTCTTACTGGGTGCAGCAGGTGGAGCGGCAGCAGCAGCTTTTCTGGCCACCAAAACAGGGAAGGCAGTAAAGGATAAGGTGATTTCTTTTGCTAATGACTACAAGGAAAACCATGAAGAAATCAATGCCGACCTAGTCTCTAAGGCTCAGGATTTGGGCAAGCAAGCCACGGATAAATTTACAGAGGTCAAGTCTCAACTGGAAACAGGTGAATTGACGGTCGAGGACCTGGTGCAGACAGGCAAAGAGAAGTCTAAGGATTTGTTTGAATCAATCAAGTCTAAGACAGTCCATGCGCCAACAGTTGATGAAGAAGATGTCGAAGATGCAGTGATTGTGTCTGAAGATATTGAAATGGACATTGCGGACGTCGTAATAGAATCAGTTGTCGAAGCAGTTGAAGAAGACCAGACTTCGGAAACTGAACTCTAATCATAACATGAAAAATTGGGTAGAGCAGTCTATCTAATTTTTTTGTATAGGTTGAAGCATCAGAGTAGACAAAAACACCATGGTTTTCCATGGTGTTTGCCGATTTTTAGCGCTTGTTGGCAGAAATTTCAATCTTATAGTATTTCCAGTGTTTATAAGTCTCTACATATTCAATTACTTCATTGCTGCCACTCTTATGTGTAGTGCGGATTTGAAGAATGCTTGGTTCTTTTGCCTGAAGCTTCAACTGTTCCTTGACATCCTTAGGTGAAGGGAAAACAATTTCATTGGTTTCCACATAAGGTTCCTCAGACATGTGGATATTGAAGTCTAGCTTAAATCGTTGATAGAGCGATTGGAAATGCGAGAGATCTGCTTGAGGCTGTTGAATATATCGAGCAGGGATGTAAGACTGGTGGTAAATATAAGGTTGACCATCTGTTGTACGCACGCGAGAAATCTTGTAATAGAAGTCATTGCTATCCAATTGAAGCTTTTCAAGAATATGAGCTTCATTTCCTTTTTCACAACCCAGCACTGTGACAGTGTCGTTGCCGATAGGGAAAATCTCGATATCAGAAAACTCAACAAGCTTTCCTTTGCGAGAACGAGAAACGAAGGTTCCTTTACCCTGTTGGCGAACGAGGTAGCCGTCCTTAACCAATTCATTGACTGCACGGATAACAGTGATAGAACTTACGTTAAATAGCTTGGTTAACTCAGCTTCGGTGTAAAACTTATCGCCATTCTCAAATTTTCCTGAAATAATTTGCTGACGAAGATCGTTTTGAACTAATTGATACTTAGGTACTTTCATAGTAGGTTTCCTTTCTTTTTCCTAATACTTCCCTTTAACTTTCATTATACTAAATATCTTTAAAATTGAAAACTGGAAATGCTCAAAATTGCTCAAAAATGCACAAATTTCTTTCAAAAATAGGCTTTGAAAAAAATTTAAAAAATTTTACATTTTTTCAAAAAAACTACTGGACATAACCAGTAATTTGTGTTAATATATTGATAACAAAGGGATGCAGTGACATCGGAGGCAAAATAAATGCAGAAATTTGAAATAAAGGATCAGTTCTATTTGGATCAGAAGTCTTTCAAAATTCTTTCTGGTGCAATTCATTATTTTCGGGTTCACCCTGATGATTGGTATCACTCTTTGTACAATTTAAAGGCCCTGGGTTTTAATACAGTTGAAACCTACGTCCCCTGGAACTGGCACGAGCCTCAGAAAGGTCAGTTCAACTACGAAGGAATCTTAGATATCGAACGATTTCTAAGCATTGCTCAGGATTTAGGGCTATATGCTATTGTTCGTCCTTCCCCCTATATTTGCGCAGAGTGGGAATGGGGAGGTCTCCCCGCTTGGTTGATGACGGAGGAGCTTCGGATACGTTCGCACGATGCAACTTATCTGAGGCATTTAGATGAATATTACGCTTCTCTTCTTCCGAAATTGGCCAAGCACCAACTCTCACAAGGTGGAAACATTCTCATGTTCCAAGTGGAAAATGAATATGGTTCCTACGGTGAGGACAAGGAATACCTGAGAGCAGTAGCAGATTTGATGAGAAAGCATGGCCTGACAGCTCCCTTTTTCACATCGGATGGTCCATGGAGAGCCACTTTGAGAGCTGGTACCCTGATAGACGATGATATTTTGGTCACAGGAAACTTTGGTTCCAAGGCTGCAGAAAACTTTGCTATGATGCAAGATTTCTTCGATGAATACGATAAGAAGTGGCCACTCATGTGTATGGAATTTTGGGATGGATGGTTCAATCGCTGGGGAGATGAGATTATTCGCCGGGATCCAGATGAGCTTGCCCAGTCTGTCATGGATTGTATCCAGCTTGGGTCTATCAATCTTTACATGTTCCATGGAGGGACTAACTTCGGCTTTATGAACGGCTGTTCGGCCCGGGGTCAGATTGATTTACCACAGGTAACTTCCTATGACTACGATGCCATCTTGGATGAGGCGGGGAATCCTACTAAGAAATTCTATGCTATTCAATCCTTGATGAAGGAAGCCTATCCAGAATCGAACTATGCTGAACCACTCATTAAAGCAGCCAAAGCCTACCCATCGGTGGAATTAGAGGCAAAAGTTAGTCTCTTTGGGACACTAGAAAATGTAAGCGGTTCCCTATCTAGCTTCTATCCACAAAATATGGAAGAGTTGGGTCAGAATACAGGCTACATTCTCTACCAGACTACCCTTGAAAAGGATAAGGATGAGGCGGAACGGTTTAGAGTTATTGATGCACGTGACAGGATACAGGTCTATGCAGATGGCCATCTGGTCACAACCCAGTATCAGACGGAAATCGGTGAGGATATTGAGCTGGATTTGCAGAATCAGCACACCGACATTTCAATCCTGGTCGAAAATATGGGACGTGTCAATTATGGTCACAAGCTAACCGCACCAACCCAGTCCAAAGGTATTGGTCGGGGCGCGATAGCTGATCTTCACTTTATCGGCAATTGGCAAACCTATCCTCTCCCCCTAGAATCTGTAGAAACGGTAGATTTTACCAAGGAGTGGAAGGAAGGGCAACCAGCCTTTTACCGCTACCGATTTGAAGTGGATGAACTGGCAGACACCTACCTGGACATGACAGGATTTGGTAAGGGTGTAGTATTTGTAAACAATGTTAATATTGGTCGGTTTTGGGAAAAAGGCCCAATCCTCTATCTCTATCTTCCGAAAGGATACTTAAAGAAAGGAGAGAATGAGATTATCGTCTTCGAGACGGAAGGAAGATATAGAGAGAAGATAAGCTTTTCACAAGAACCCATCTATAAAGAAATCTAAAAGGAGAACTAGTATGGCAATTATTGCTACACGTATTGATGGTCGTTTGATCCACGGTCAGGTTGCTAACCTATGGACTACCAAATTAAATATCGGTCGTATCATGGTTATTGACGATGCTGTTGCTCAAAACGACATTGAAAAACAAGGATTGAAATTAGCTTGCCCACCTGGTGTAAAATTATCCATTTTACCTATCGAAAAAGCAGCTAACAACATCAAGGAAGGTAAGTATGACAGTCAACGTCTCTTGATTGTTGCACGTCGCCCAGAAAACTTCCTTCGTTTGGTTGAATATGGAGTTGAATTGGCAGAATTGAACGTAGGAAATATGTCTCAATCACCAGAAACTCGCTCTGTAACACGTTCTATCAATGTTGTAGATAAAGATATTGCTGATTTTGATGCCTTGGCTGCTAAGGGAGTAAAATTATTTGCTCAAATGGTACCGGGCGATACACCAAAAGACTTTATGCCACTCTTGGATAAAGTCAGATAAACTTTGGATATTTTTGAAAAATTTTAAAGGAGGATCACTATTATGCAATGGTGGCAAATATTACTTCTAACGCTCTACTCTGCTTATCAGATCTGTGATGAGTTGACAATTGTATCGTCAGCAGGTTCACCTGTATTTGCGGGTTTCATCTCTGGTTTGATCATGGGTGATTTGGCAACTGGTTTGACAATCGGAGCGTCTCTTCAATTGATGGTACTCGGCGTGGGTACTTTCGGTGGTGCATCTCGTATCGACGCAACTTCTGGTGCAGTTCTTGCAACAGCCTTCTCAGTATCACAAGGTATTGATCCAGAATTAGCTGTAGCAACAATCGCGGTTCCAGTAGCAGCACTCCTTGTCTATACAGATATTGCTGGTCGTTTCTCAACTACTTACTTCGCACACCGTGTGGATGCAGCTGTTGAAAAATTTGATTACGCAGCAATCGAACGTAACTACCTTCTCGGTGCTATCCCATGGGCACTCTCTCGTGCACTTCCTGTTTGGCTAGCACTTGCATTCGGTGGTGAATTCGTAGATACAATGGTACAAGCTATCAAAGAATATCAATGGATTGCTAACGGTTTGACTCTTGCAGCACGTATGCTTCCAGGTCTTGGTTTCGCTATCCTTCTTCACTACCTTCCACTTAAACGCAACCTTCACTACTTGGCAGTTGGTTTTGCCCTTACAGCTATGTTGACTGTTCTTTACGGTAACGTATCTGCATTGGGTGGCGCTGTAGCTGGCATCGTTGGTACACTTCCTGAAGATTCAGGTGTAACATTTGTAAACAACTTCAAAGGCTTGTCAATGATTGGTATTGCAATTATTGGTATCTTCCTTTCAGTTTTACACTACATCAACAGCCAAAAAGTAGCAGTAGTTGCTCCATCAAATTCAGAAAGTGGGGAAATTGACGATGACGAAATCTAATTACAAACTAACAAAAGAAGATTTTAATCAGATTAACAAACGTAGCTTGTTTACCTTCCAGCTTGGTTGGAACTACGAGCGCATGCAAGGTTCAGGTTACCTTTACATGATCTTGCCACAGCTTCGTAAAATGTACGGAGACGGCACACCGGAATTGAAAGAAATGATGAAATTGCATACGCAATTCTTCAATACTTCACCATTCTTCCATACCATCATCACAGGTATTGATTTGGCTTTGGAAGAAAGCGACGGTGTTGCTTCTAAAGATGCGGTTAACGGTATCAAGACTGGTTTGATGGGTCCATTTGCACCAATCGGTGACTCAATCTTTGGTTCATTGGTTCCAGCAATCATGGGTACTGTTGCAGCGACTATGGCTAGCCAAGGTTCACCAGTTGGTATCTTCCTCTGGGTGGCTGTAGCAGTTGTTTATGACATCTTCCGTTGGAAACAATTGGAAATTGCCTATAAAGAAGGTACTAAACTGATCACAACCATGCGCGACCGTTTGACTGCTCTTGTTGATGCAGCTTCAGTACTCGGTGTGTTCATGTTGGGTGCTTTGATTGCAACAATGATCAACTTTGAAGTTTCTTGGGCTCCAACTGTTGGTGAAAAAGTGATTGATGTTCAAGACTTGTTGAACACAATCTTCCCACGTTTGGTTCCAGCAATCTTCACAGGATTTGTATTCTGGTTGCTTGGCCGTAAGGGCATGACTTCTACTAAAGCTATCTTGATTATCATCGCACTTGCAGTTGGACTTTCTGCTATCGGTCACTTCGTATTCGGTATGGCGTAAGATATGGCTAAGAATTTAATTTTAGTAAGTCACGGTCTCTTCTGTGAAGAGTTGAAGAAATCTACTGAGATGATTATGGGTCCCCAGGAGGATATCTATACAGTAGCGCTTTTACCAGAAGAAGGGCCAGAAGACTTCCAGAAAAAATTTGAAGAAACAATTGCTAATCTAGATGACTTCGTTGTCTTCGCAGATTTGTTAGGCGGTACACCAGCCAATGTCGTATCACGAAAATTGATTGAAGGCGGACAGTTTGACCTCTATGCAGGTATGAACATGCCAATGGTTATCGGTTTCTTGAACGGTGTCCTGCTAGGTGAAGCAGTTGACTATGTGGAATTCGGTACAAGCAACCTTGTCCACGTCAATAGCCTATTAACAAGTGATGAAGATGAGTGAAAAACTCCAGTGGAGTTTTTCAGCCCGAGCTTGAAAACAAGAGAGCGAGGTACAGTCAGGGAAGTGACTGTTTCAGCCCGAGCCTAGAAATAGGAGAGCGTGGAAAGTTCAAGTGAACTGTTTCAACTGGTCACCTTAAAATAAGATATACAAGTTAGTCATCTATTTAGAAAGGCTTTAAGTATCCTGAGGGGAAGCAAGTTGATTGCCTCCCCTCCTTTGTTTTCGTGAGGAAAAGCAATGATTGAAGTAAAAACATTTGGTGAAAAAGCGAAGCTCTATTGCTTGAAAAATAAAAATGGTATGCAGGTTACTCTGACAGATTTTGGTGCCAGAGTGGTGGAAGTGCTTCTGCCAGTAGAAGAAAATGGTGGTTTACGAAATATTAGTTTGGCGGCAGGGTCAGATGTTGATTACCGCAAGACAGATTTGTATCCTGGTTCTACTATTGTTCCAGTTGCTGGACGGATTTCAGGTGCCCAGGCTGAGATAAAGGGAACACGCTACCGTTTCACAGAAAATGAACCAGGTCGGACCTTGCATGGTGGGGATGACACGGCAAATGAGCAGTATTGGGATGTTGAGCTAGACCATGAGAGAAATCAAGTGACCTTTGGGATTTTCCTAAAAGATGGTTTCAATGGTTTTCCAGGAGATGTGAGGGTTGAGGCTATTTATGGTCTAACAGACCAGAATGAGTTGACGGTAGATTATCGGGCGGTGTCTAGCAAAGATACTATTTTCAATCCGACCAATCACATCTATTTCAACTTAACGGGGGATTTTCAGCAGTCAGTAGCTGAGCATAAGATTCGGATTGCTGCCAATCGCTATGCTCCGCTTGGTGAGGATAATCTGCCAACCGGTGTCTTAGAGGATGTGACGGGAACGCCGTTTGATTTTAGAGCAGGAGCAAGGTTCGCTCAGGGTTTTGACAGCAAGCACCCTCAGAATATCCTTGTGAAAGGTTACGACCATCCATGGCTTTTGGAGCAAGTGGAGGTTCCGGTTGAGGTTGTCAGCCCAGATGGGCAGATTACACTTGCTGTGCGAACCAATCAGGCATCAGTGGTCATCTACACCTACAATTATCCTGTTGAAGCTTTGGCTGCCTACCATGGTGCCTTTAGCTTGGAATGCCAGGCACTGCCAAATGCTTGCAACCTAGATGGCTTTGGTTCTATTTTATTGGAAAAAGATGAGGAATTCCTATCTCAAACTTTTTATCAATTTACATGGTAAGAATGAGAAGCTCTAACTGTTGTACAGATAGGGCTTCTTGTCTTTTTTGGAAAATGTGGTATAATAAATCGGTGTGTTTCTATTGAAGCAGACGAAAGAGGAATAAAATGACAAAAGAACAAGAATTTTTAAAAGAATTTGAGGCTTGGGTCAACACTCAGGTCATGGTGAACGAGATGGCGGTAGAAGAAAGCCGTCGTGTATTGGAAGAGGATAAGGATGAGCGTGCTGCAGATGCCTACATCCGTTACGAAAGTAAGCTAGATGCTTATCGCTTTATCCAAGGAAAATTTGCTAACTATCATGCTGGCAAGAGCTTCCATGATTTACCAGATGGCTTATTTGGCCAAAAACATTATTAAAGAGAGGACAAAAATCTTGGCAAAGAAAAATGTAAATCGTAAAAAATTATTGAAAAAACAACTAGCAGACTTGAGACGAGCAGGGCGTGTCGGTCTTGACACTGCTCGCGGAGCTGTTGAGACAGTCGCACATCAGGCTGAAACTGTAGTTGAAAAAGCTGAAACTGCGGTAGAGAAGGCTGTAGAACAAGTGAAAGAAGTTGTAGCAGAGGTGACTTCTTCAGCGGCTTCATTGGATGACTTTTTGGCACTTCCTGAGTTGGAAGGTATTGCGGCAGCACGTTTGGAAACTTTCTATGAAGCTGGGATTCAATCTGTAGCTGATTTTACAAGCCACACAGAAAAGGATCTTTTGGCTCTTAAAGGAATCGGACCAGCGACCATTAAGCAGTTGAAAGAAAAAGGAATTGACTTGAAAGCTTAAATCCCTTGCTTTTCAAGGTGCAATTTGTTACAATAAAGCCAATCAGAGGTGTTTTGAGCCCCATTTGTCACAGGAAGCGGTGGTACTGAGAAATCCGCACAAATGTCAAAACTGGTTGCTGAGGATGTGAATCGAATAAGCAAAGTGCAGATAGTTATAGTCTATCTGAACAAGGGTGGTACCGCGGAATAATTTCGTCCCTGTCTAGCAAGTCTAGGCAGGGATTTTCATTTGGAAAGGAGAAATATGCTACATCATGTTGAAATTTACGTTTCTAATTTGGAAACCTCGCGTGCATTTTACGACTTTCTCCTGACCAAGCTGGGCTACTCGCTCTATCAGGAGTGGGAAGGGGGATTTTCTATGGCTCTTTATGACTCCAAGTCGCTAGCGACGAAGGAGAGTTTAGAGCCATTGATGCAGTTTGAGCAAAGCGAAAACAGTAATCCTATGTCAAGACCAGAGCAGTACCTGGTCTTTGTCCAAACGCCAGAGGATTTCCTAGAGCCAGGTTATCACCGTTGCCGTACAGGTCTCAATCATCTAGCCTTTCATGCGGGAACACCAGATGAGATTGACCAATGGCGGAAGGAATTTTTGACCAGACGAGTCAAATTGCTCTACGACGACCGCTATCCCCACGCAGGAGGACCAGACCACTACGCCCTCTATTTAGAAGATCCAGATGGGATAAAAATAGAGTTGGTGGGGGAAACGAAATAGCCAGCCCAAAGGACTGACTAATTCTAGGAGATTATATGAAAAAGATATGCCATCCGTTTGAGCTTTAGCTCTTACGGATGACGATACTGAATGTAATTCAGTAAAAGTTTTGCTATTTCTAGCTTGAGGATAGTATATGCCAATTTTCTTAAAGAATACTAAAGGAGAAAAAATAATGTCAAAAGAATTATCACCAAAATATAATCCAGCCGAGGTTGAGGCTGGTCGTTACCAAACTTGGTTGGACCAAGATGTCTTTAAGCCGTCAGGCGATGCGGAGGCTAAGCCCTATTCAATCGTCATTCCGCCACCAAACGTAACAGGTAAGTTGCACCTGGGGCACGCTTGGGATACCACCCTTCAAGATATTATTATCCGCCAAAAGCGCATGCAGGGCTTTGACACCCTCTGGCTTCCAGGTATGGACCACGCGGGGATTGCTACTCAGGCTAAGGTTGAGGAACGCTTGCGTGAGCAAGGCGTGACCCGTTATGACTTGGGTCGTGAAAAGTTCCTCGACAAAGTCTGGGAATGGAAGGATGAGTACGCAGCGACCATTCGTGAGCAATGGGGTAAGTTGGGTCTGTCTTTGGACTACCAACGTGACCGCTTCACGCTGGATGAAGGCTTGTCGAAAGCCGTTCGCAAGGTCTTTGTAGAACTCTACAAAAAAGGCTGGATCTACCGTGGCGAATTTATCATCAACTGGGACCCTGCAGCTCGCACAGCCCTTTCTGATATCGAAGTTATTCACAAAGATGTCGAAGGTGCCTTCTACCACATGAATTACATGTTGGAAGATGGCTCTCGTGCCCTTCAAGTTGCGACAACCCGTCCTGAAACCATGTTCGGTGACGTTGCGGTGGCGGTTAACCCAGAAGACCCACGTTACAAGGACTTGATTGGTAAAAATGTTATCCTACCAATCGTTAACAAGTTAATCCCAATCGTTGCGGATGAGCACGCAGATCCAGAATTTGGTACAGGGGTTGTGAAAATCACTCCTGCCCACGATCCAAATGACTTCCTCGTAGGTCAACGCCACAATCTGCCACAAGTCAACGTTATGAATGATGACGGTACCATGAACGAGTTGGCAGGTGAATTTGCAGGTATGGACCGCTTTGAAGCTCGTAAGGCAACGGTTGCTAAGTTGCAAGAGCTGGGTGCCCTTGTTGAAATCGAAAACCGTGTGCATTCAGTCGGTCACTCTGAGCGTACAGGTGTGGTAGTCGAGCCACGCTTGTCAACCCAGTGGTTTGTTAAGATGGACCAGTTGGCTAAGAATGCCATTGCCAACCAAGACACAGCTGACAAGGTAGAATTTTACCCGCCACGTTTCAACGATACCTTCCTTCAATGGATGGAAAATGTACACGACTGGGTTATCTCGCGTCAGCTTTGGTGGGGGCATCAGATTCCAGCATGGTATAACGAATCTGGCGAAATGTACGTCGGAGAAGAGGCTCCAGCAGGTGACGGTTGGGTACAGGATGAGGATGTCCTAGATACTTGGTTCAGCTCTGCCCTTTGGCCATTCTCAACAATGGGCTGGCCTGACGAAAACGCGACGGACTTCCAGCGTTACTTCCCGACCTCAACCTTGGTAACGGGCTACGACATTATCTTTTTCTGGGTGTCACGCATGATTTTCCAATCGCTTGAGTTCACCGGCCGTCAGCCATTCAAGAACGTGCTGATCCACGGTTTGATCCGTGACAAAGACGGTCGCAAGATGTCCAAGTCGCTCGGAAACGGGATCGACCCCATGGATGTCATCGAGAAATACGGTGCGGACGCTTTGCGTTGGTTCTTGTCAAACGGCTCTGCCCCTGGTCAAGATGTTCGCTTCATTGATGAGAAGATGGACGCGTCTTGGAACTTTATCAACAAGATTTGGAACATTTCCCGCTACATCCTCATGAACAATGAAGGCTTGACCTTGGATGCGGCGCGTGAGAATGTAGCCAAAGTCGCAACTGGTGAGGCTGGTAACGTGACGGACCGCTGGATTCTCCACAACCTCAACGAAACCATTGCCAAGGTCACTGAAAACTTCGACAAGTTCGAGTTCGGTGTGGCTGGGCACATCCTCTACAACTTCATCTGGGAAGAGTTCGCCAATTGGTATGTCGAGCTGACCAAGGAGGTCCTTTACAGCGACAACGAGGCTGAGAAAGTCATGACTCGCTCTGTCCTTCTTTACACGCTGGACCAAATCCTTCGCCTCCTCCACCCAATCATGCCGTTCGTGACGGAAGAAATCTTTGCCCAGTATGCAGAGGGCTCTATCGTGGTGGCAGCTTACCCTGTGGTCAACCCAGCCTTTGACAATGCAGAAGCTCACAAGGGAGTGGAAAGCCTCAAAGACTTGATCCGTTCGGTGCGAAATAGCAGAGCAGAAGTGAACGTTGCGCCATCTAAGCCGATTACTATCTTGATTAAGACAGCGGATGCTGAGCTTGAAACCTTCTTCAAGGCAAATGAAAACTACATCCGACGCTTTACAAATCCAGAACAGTTGGAAATCAGCTCAAGCATTGCTGCACCAGAACTAGCCATGTCAGCCGTTATCACCGGTGCTGAAATCTTCTTGCCACTAGCCGACCTCCTCAACGTAGAAGAGGAGTTGGCTCGTCTGGACAAAGAACTTGCCAAATGGCAAAAAGAACTAGACATGGTCGGCAAAAAACTCAGCAATGAACGCTTCATCGCCAACGCCAAACCAGAAGTCGTTGAAAAAGAAAAAGAAAAACAAGCCGACTACCAAGCAAAATATGATGCGACACAGGAACGTATCGCAGAAATGAAAAAACTGGTTAAGTAGGAAGAATGCGATAAAATGCCCAGCCTAAAAAGGCTGGGTTTTGTGGTATAATGGATAGGAACAAAAACTTTGAGAGGGCTATTTATGTTTGATACTATTGTTTTAAATCCTTTAGAAATTAATTTAGATTTTAATAATCCTAGGTTTTCAATGTTTGATTTTAATACTGAAGAAGAAATAGTCAAGTATTTAGTTCAATTTGAACAGATTAAAGAACTTGCATTTCAAATTGGGGAAAACGGATATAATACAATAGGTGAGCGTGTTATTGTCCTTAAAAATGAAAAGGACCAATACACAGTGTTGGAAGGTAATAGAAGAATTGCTTCGTTAAAACTTTTGTTTCAGTATCAATATTTATTAAAAAGCTCGGAACGTAAAAGAATTGAGCAACTAAAATTGGATATAGAAAATTTTAAAGTTAGTTGTGATATAGTAACTGGAGATATTAAAGATGAAGCACTTTTTAAAATCAGTGCAAAACATGTTGAAGGAATTAAAACATGGAGTTCAATAGATAAGAAAGTATTCTATTATAATCTTTATAGTCAATATAGAGAAACAGGATTATCCAGTGATGAAACTTTAAACAAGATTAAAATAATTACCCCAGAAGGAAAAGTAGCAGTAAGAAATGCAATTCGGCAGTTAAAATTTTTAACGTCTGTTTATGATGCAACAAAAAGCCATGTATCTAGCTTAAAGAGATTAACGCAATTGGATACAGATGT
The DNA here is from genome assembly GCF_043674155.1 of Streptococcus sp. A23. NCBI lineage: Bacteria > Bacillati > Bacillota > Bacilli > Lactobacillales > Streptococcaceae > Streptococcus > Streptococcus sp. A23. The sequence goes on from NZ_JBIMJP010000004.1 coordinate 72,586, forward strand.
TTTAGTTTCAAGAGTTTTCAGCCCTTTAAAACAAGAGTTGGATCTTGAGTTTAATGATAATCTTGAAATCGTTTCTAAAAACGAAGTAATTTACTTTGAAATTTTAGCGATTTTAGGTAAAGCAGTTTGGGTTGATAAAAAATTAAATACACGAGTCTTTGCTAAAAAGAATCAATGGAAAGACGTTGTTGAAAAGATACCTGATTTAGCGGAAAAAATTAAAGAATATAAGGAATGTAATAATAAAGGAGTACTACATTCAGAGGGTGCTCAAAGTAAAACACCGGTAACTACGGAAGACAATGACAATAAGGAAGAGACGGATCGTGGGACACATAGACCATTAGAAAATAAAGAACCCGAGAATACTGTCAATAATACGGTCACACAAAATAAAGAGACTAAGTATAAATTTTTTGTTCCTAGGGAATCAGTTACTATAAATAAAATTAATCATAATTTAACTGAAGAAGTTACTTTGTTTGATGAAAATGACAATGAAGTACCAAGACAAAGTTCTGAGTATAATAGAATTTCATTTAGTTGTACACATCAAAATAATATTGTACTGGATAATAACGTCATTAATCCTATTTCTGAAAATGGTATATACACCATTAATGCTGAATATGATACAGTCAAAAAATCTTTTCCTATATTTTTAAATGTAGCAATGAGTACCCCTCGTCAAGAATATCAAGTTTTATTTAATAACAAGTGGTATAATGAGTCGCTAGCAAAATTATCATCTAACCACGAGTATTTTAAAATTTGTGAAGTAATTAAAAAATTACAAAGTTTTAATGTTTTATCAGCAGATATTGGAGAGCATATAATTATTGCATTTCTTTTGAGAAATCTAATTGAATATAGTACCAAAGCTTATTCAGATTTATTAAACTTAAAACAACCGCAAGACAAATTGTCTCCACTTGTTTCAGCAGTAAAAAATCATTTAGTTACAACAACGAGATTTTCGAAGACAGAGGCAAAAGCTCTAAATAATCATGATATGGATATTGAGTTATTAAATGGTTTGATTCATGATTATGGAACGAGTGTTAGTATTACTAATATTCAATCAATTGGTCAGAAATTTAAACGTTATTTTTCAGTCATTTTCGATAAATTATATGAAGGAGTAAATAATGGATAATTTTAGCCCGTTACGTTATCCTGGGGGAAAAAATAAAACATATCAGTATGTTAAGTATCTAGTAAAGAGCAATGACATAGATACATATATAGAGCCATTTTGTGGCGGAGCCGCAGTAGCATTAAAATTGCTACTGAATAATGATGTTAAAAAAATAATGTTAAATGATTTTGACCGAGCTATTTATGCAATGTGGTATTCTATTTTACATGATACTGAAACTTTTATAAAAAAAGTGAAGGAAGCAACATTTACGATTGAAGAATGGGATAGGCAGCAAGAAGTTCAAAAAAATAAAGAGAATGTTGACTTACTGACACTAGGTTTTTCCACATTTTATCTTAATAGGACGAATCGCTCAGGTATTATTCAAGCAGGGCCTATCGGTGGTAGAAGTCAAACAGGAAATTATAAAATGAATTGTCGATATAATACGGAAGTGCTGGTTAAGAAAATTGAATCAATTGCTAAGAATAAAAATAGAATTAGTTTGTACAATTTAGATGCCGTTGAATTTATAAAAAATAACATTAGACGGACAAAACGTTCTTTGACTTTTTTTGACCCTCCGTATTTTGTTAAAGGAAAGCAATTGTATACAAATTTCTACGAACATATAGATCATTTAGAATTACGAGATACAATTGACGAGTATATGAGTAAACATAAATGGATTCTTACCTATGATTTTCACGAAGAAATCCAGAACATGTATTCGAGCTTTGAACATTTTCCTTACCAATTAAATTATAGTGCAGGAAATTCTAAAAAGGGGGTTGAGTATATTTTTCTTAGCCAGACTGTATCATCGTCAAGGATTTCAGAGTTTCTGAATATCTATGATAATTCATTATAAATAAAGAAAGCAGGTGCTTACATGACAAATTCTGTAAGTTCACGCCAGCAGGAGAAGTTTGCTATTGCAGCGTTCTTCTCTGGTGTTGGTGGAATTGAGTTGGGTTTTGAGCAGACCAACGAGTTCAGAGTGGTGTATGCCAACGAGTTTGATAAGTATGCCAGACAGACTTATCAGTTGAACTACCCGGATACTTATCTGGACGGGCGTGATATTCACGCAGTATTGCCAGAGGAAATTCCTTCGGAAACAGTCGATGTAATTGTCGGAGGTTTTCCTTGTCAGGCCTTTAGTATCGCAGGCTACCGCAAGGGATTTGAAGATGACCGTGGTGACCTTTTCTTTGAGTTGCTTCGGATGATAGAAGCCAAGAAACCCAAGGCGATTTTTGTCGAGAATGTGAAAAACATGGTTTCTCATGACCACGGCAATACCTTCAAGGTTATCCGTGAAGCCTTGACCGAGAACAACTACTTTATCAAGTGGAAGGTCTTGAACGGCAAAGACTACGGGAACATCCCGCAGAACCGCGAGCGGATCTACATTGTTGGCTTTGACAACAAGGAAGCCTACGATAAATTTGAGTTTCCAGAGGAAATTAAGCTGACCACTGGGCTTCAAGATGTCATTGATTTTGGGGCAAAACCAGAGGAGAATTACTATTATCGTCAAGGGAAACAACCTTTCTTTGACCAGTTGAAAGAGTCTGTTACCAGCCAGGATACGGTTTACCAGTGGCGACGCCAGTATGTAAGGGAAAATAAAAATGGTGTCGTGCCAACCCTGACAGCTAATATGGGAACAGGTGGGCATAATGTCCCCCTCATCTTGACAGACACTGGAGAAATTCGTAAGCTGACACCAAAAGAAACTTTTAACGTTCAAGGTTATCCCAAGACCTTTAAAATTCCAGAAGGTGTATCCAACGGCCAGCTCTATAAACAGGCTGGAAACAGCGTTGTTGTACCAGTTATCAAGCGGATTGCAGATAAAATTGCTGAAGCTATGAAAACTACCAAAGGTATATCACAGTTGGAGCGAACAGGAAATGTTGCGATTATCTATACCAAGATGAATGGTCAGTTTGAAGGGCAGTCTTATGTAAAAGACTTTGTTGCGACTTATGATGAGGCTATTGCTAAATTAGATAGCTACAATGACGGTTTAGGAATTTTGTCAGACGAAGACTATCTACGCTTGGTTAAAAAAGGCGGTCACTTGGAATTTTACAGCATCGCTGTTACGAATAATTAAGTAAGGGGACTAGTGAAAATCTAGTCTTCTTTTGCTATACTATGATTAGAAAATGAGGTAGAGTCTATGTGGGAAAAATTAAAAGCAGAGCAGAAAGAAAAGTATCGGACACTGATTACCAATTTTGCAAGTCTTAGTGAGGCTTTTTCACAAAAGTCTGAATCAGATGAGGAAAATGAAACCTTTAATTATGTAGCTCCGATTATCAATTCCAAGTTCCAAGAAACAGTCTTTCAGAGGGCCTTTCAAGCTATAGGTGAAGATATTGCCAACACTTCCTTTGATGCCTCGGTTATGGTGGACAATCAGTATAAATATCTAGTCGGAATCAAATCTTTCGGCATTCAGTCAGGTGACCAAAAAGTTGCCCAATTCAAGAAAGATTCGCAGAGTTGGACGGAAATTCTGCAAGAAATCAAGTTTAATGCGATAATTGCTCCAGATAAAGAAACGGCCAATAAAAATAATCATTCACTTTACTTGAAATTGGCCAAGGAAATTTCTCTCTTGCGTAACCAGCGGATTGAATCCTCAAAAGCACAAATTCGTGGTTTTGCATCGGATTCAATGGTGGAGTCTGTTTACCATGTCTTAATGCCGACGGCGAAGGGAGCCAAGCCACAAATTTTTGTAGGGGAAACCAGTTACCTTCCTATTGATGTCGAAAATTTACAGATTAAGGGAGCGACCAGTCTAAAAACTCCGACAAATTTTGCCTTTACAGATGGCCAGCATGATTACAAATACACTGCAGCAGATAGCCAGCTCCATATGACTTTTCATAACAAGGATATTGTGGTGGATACATGGGATGTGGACTATGTGGAAGATCCGTTTTATATTTTTGAAAATCTCCACACTTTATCTACGGTTGAGAAAGAAAGTCAAGTTCTTGATACAGTTTCGTGGGTTATCACAGACAAGCATGGTCATGTTGAAGAAAATTCAGGCTTCAATGCTTTCAATGGTGGAGCAAAATTAGCTAAAAAGGATAGACTAACTCGAATTCAAAAAATCCAAGAGGAGTTTGCTAGTCAACTCACTTCTGAAGAGTTGGCATTTGTGACCTATTCCTTGGAAGAAATTTTATTGAAAAAGTGGTCCACTAAAGAAGAAAAAGCAGAGATGAAGAAAATTCGCTCGGACTTGATGAGTTTTGCTCAAGAGTCAGGGATTGAGAGATTGTCTGAAAAACTGGAGAAATTGGTTTACCGTCCAGTTAGTGAAGTTTACATCCCACTGCCTGATTCTAAGAAGTTTCATGATGCTCGACCAGACTTTTTCGGTCACAATGTTGGGACATTTGATGAAACAGGCAAAAAATTGGCACTGTCGAAAGAAGAACGAACTTTTACGCTTCGTTTTCTATCATCAGGAGATGCTATTGAAGCCTACATCAATCAAGAAACAGGCAAGGCTATTCAGTCAGTGGATAGGCAAGATATTCTTGGTGAATGGTTGCTGAGAGGTGTTTTTCAATTGGCTGAGCGTGAAGTACTGACAGGGAAGAAATTAGAATCTCTGGAAATAAATGGTATTCGATTAACCAAATTCAAAAATGGCGAAATCGGTATCGAATTTATTTGGATTGATACGGAAAATCCACCAGCAGATGCGATTGGATGGGTTAGTAGAAAAGGTAAAAAATGACAAATGTAAATAGCAAACTAAAAATCCACCTCCCCTCTCTCATCCCTTTCGGTTTTATCCTCTCTAACAATCATTACATCTACCGTGAGGTCTTCATGGAGGGGCAGTTTGAGGCAGTGGTGGAGGTGGATGAGGCTGGTCAGCTGTCGTCCTATGTTTGGGATTGTGAGATGGAGGAGGTCTATACTGCCCATCTGGTGACTGCGCCAGCTGGGGCTTTTGTGGGTCAGGTGAGAGAAAGTTATCAGTCCATTTTGGCTCGGATAGAGGAAGCCTGCTGTGTCGCTCTGCCATTTTCCAAAGACCAAAGCAACCGCATAGCCCAGCTCATCAAGGAGCAGTGGGGCGACCTTCCTGACTATCCCTTTGCCAAGTTGCCGACCTATGGGGCTTTTCGCCACCCCGACAATAACAAGTGGTACGCCCTGGTCAGTCAGATTCCGAGGGACAAGCTGGATGGGAGCGGTTCTCAAGAAGAGGTGGAGATTGTCAATCTCAAGGTTGACGGTCGGGAAATAGCAGAGCTGCTGAGTCAGTCGGGCGTTTATCCAGCCTACCACATGTCGAAAAAGACCTGGGTGTCGGTCTTGCTGGATGATACGGTGGAGGACCAGACGGTGTTTGCCCTCCTTGAGAAAAGTCGTTATTTGGTGGGACCGAAATCCTACAAGGCGGAGCAAGGGCCTGATTACTGGGTTATTCCAGCCAATCCAAAGGTCTATGATATTGATACCGAGTTTGCGGAAAATAAGATTGTCTATTGGCCACAAAAATCAACCATTCAAGCTGGGGACATCGTAGCCATCTACGTGACGGCACCTGTGCAGGCCATTCGCTATGTCTGCCGTGTCTTGGGGGCGAACCTAGAAAATCACGGAGAGTCAGATATTCCGACAGAAAAGAAACTCATGCAGGTGGAGCTGCTAGCCCAGTTGCCAGATGACATCTTGCCTCGTCAAAGGATGATGGCTCTGGGTGTCAAGGCAGTCCGAGGACCAAGACGGTTGACCAAGGAGGCTATTGAGTACTTGAAATGTCAGCTGAAAGAGTGAAGTAGGTTTGATAGCAGTTTTAAAATTAGGAGGTCCCTATGTCTTTCTACATTGAAAAATCAAGGGGAAGGGTGGCTAGGCATCTTGCTCGTTTTCCTTATTATGCTAGTGAAAAATTCTTGAATCTATTGCAATATCAGGGGACTCAAGAGCATTCTATCATCAGCGACCGCATTTGCAACCTACTTTGAGCGAGTAAAAAGTAGGTTGACTACCGTTGAGAAACTGGAGCTCTATTTTACTCTCTTCAAGGGACGGAGGGATGCCTATGCCAGGTCCTATCTTGCTGAAATTGCTATCCAAGCTGGCGCAGCAGGTATTTGGGTCTCCAATTAAACGGCGGTCCTGCTTCCTTTGATGTCTTGCGCGCCATCGCTGATAGGGTCAATAAACGTGTGCCAATCGTATTTGATAGCGGTGTTCGCCGTGGGTCTCATGTCTTTAAAGTCTTGGCTAACGGTGCCGATATTGTGGCGCTCGGTCGTCCCATTGTCTATGGTCTTGCGCTAGGCGGTGCTCAAGGAACACAAAGTGTTGTCGAGCATTTGAACAAAGAGCTCAAGATTGTCATGCAACTTGCTGGTACTCAAACCATAGAGGACATCAAGCGTGCGCCACTCATTCGTCAGAACCCAATCAATGATTCTTTTTTGGCTGAAGAGAATGTAAAATAATTTCTGGAGAGATTTTCTCAAATAGAAGTGCCATAATAGAGCTAGAATACTACTTAGCTAAGCGAAGGAGGAATGTTTATGAAACTCTATTATGCACCGGGTACTTGTGCTCTTGCCTGTTGGATTTCCTTGGAGTGGTCCGGTTTAGATTATGAGGTTGAGCGAGTTAAGCTGGGTTCGGAAGAGTATCTGAAAGTCAATCCTTTGGGAATGGTGCCGGCCTTGGACGTACCAGATTATAAGATTGTGACTCAGGCCAATGCTGTTTTGAATTATATTGCTGCAAGCAGTCCAGAAAGTCAGTTGGGACCAGATGCAGACCTGCAAGCTCAGACAGAATTTAATGAAATTATGGCCTTCTTGACAGGAGATTTTCATCCATCCTTCTGGCCGATTTTCAGTCCCAACCGCTACACGGTTTCTAAAAAAGCAGATGAACTTGACGCTGTTGTCCAAGCAGCCTATCAACGGGTTGACCGTTCCATGACCTTCCTTGATGGCTTAATTGGCGATACAGACCATGTGTATCGCAACCAACGTACTGTCGCCGACCCCTATGCCTTTGTTATGGCGACTTGGTCGGTCAAAACACCAAAACCGTGGACAGAATACCCAAATCTGGCTCGTTTCATGAAAGCAATGAAAGAGGATGAAGCAGTAGCAAAGGTTTTACAACTATCAAAATAAGTAGATGTGTAAGGGGATCTCAAATTCCCTTATGAGTTTGTAGACAAAGCCTCTTTTAGGACTTTCCTGAGGTGATGCCGGACGGTAGTAAACTTTCTTGTTTCTGGGTTTACTCCTCATACAGTCTCCCAGACTGTTTGAGCTACCTACGGAATTCCATACCTAGCCATTGAGCCTAAGGTCTCAATAGCTCCGAATGCTTGAGACGACAACGTCTCAAGCATTTTCATCATAGCGGAAAGTCTCGATGTAGGCCCGCTTCGCTCGCAAAATGAGACTAATTTTTTAATTTTGCTAGCAGAGCTACTCAGTTTATTTTTCCAAAGTATAGTTTGTCTACATTCTGGTAAGGGAAACTAAAATTATTCCCTTATTTTTTATCCCTAAGTTGTTAAAAAATCAGAACATTCAGAAGTTTTTAGTAATTCTAGCCGATTTTCAGTCATCTTTTTGGTATAATAGGTACTATGGAAAAACTCATTGAATTCAAGGATTTTAGCTTTCAATACAAGGCCCAGCAGGAGCCGACATTGAGGGATATCAACTTAAGTATATATAAAGGTGAGAAAGTCTTGATTGTTGGACCTTCGGGCTCTGGTAAGTCAACACTGGGTCAATGTCTTAACGGCATTATTCCCAATATTTACCAAGGTAGTCATAGTGGCCAGCTCTTGATAGATGGTCAGGAGGCTTTTGACCTATCTATTTATGAAAAATCCCTGCTAGTATCGACTGTTTTGCAGGATACGGACGGTCAGTTTATCGGTCTGTCTGTGGCAGAGGATTTGGCCTTTGCCTTGGAAAATGACATGGAAATTCAAGAACTGATGCAGCAAAAAGTGGCTGATTGGTCCAATCGTTTGGAATTAAACCAGCTTCTCAACCACCGTCCCCAGGACCTGTCTGGTGGACAGAAGCAACGGGTCAGTCTGGCAGGTGTCCTGATTGATGAAAGTCCGATTTTGCTCTTTGATGAACCTCTGGCCAATCTGGATCCCAAGTCTGGACAGGACACCATTGACTTGATTGATCGCCTGCACCAGCAGGAGGGAGCGACCACCATTATCATCGAGCATCGCTTGGAAGATGTTCTTTATAGACAGGTGGACCGCATCGTTCTCATCAATGAGGGACAAATCCTATTCAACGGTCAGCCGGATCAACTCTTGCAGACCAAGCTCTTGGTGGAAAATGGCATCCGCGAGCCACTCTATTTGGCAACCCTACGGGCTATGGGCTACTCTCTGGAGCAGGCAAATTCTTTATCAAGCCTGTCTGGTCTTGATTTGACAGGACTTCAATCAGTGGATTTGCTCTTAGACCGAGAAGAGGTCCTTGCCAAGCCGAGCTTGCTAGAGGTTAAAAACCTGAACTTCTCCTATCCGCAGAAACAGGCCCTCAAGGACATCCATTTCACCTTCTATAAGGGGGAACGTCTGGCTATCATCGGGAAAAATGGAGCCGGAAAATCGACCCTAGCCAAGGCTCTCTGTGGTTTTCTGGATGTGGAAGGAGACTTTATCTGGCAGGGGCAATCCATCAAGGACGATTCGGTCAAAGAACGGGCCGAGCGGATTGGCTATGTCCTGCAAAATCCCAATCAGATGATCAGCCAGACTATGATTTTTGATGAAGTGGCCCTCGGTTTGAGAATGCGTGGAGTGGGTCAAGAAGAAATCGAAAAGCGGGTGCACAAGGCTCTGGAAGTTTGTGGTCTCTATTCATTCCGTAAGTGGCCGATTTCAGCCCTATCCTACGGTCAGAAGAAGCGGGTGACCATTGCCTCCATTTTGGTGCTGGAGCCGGAAATTATTCTGCTGGATGAGCCAACAGCTGGGCAGGATGAGCGTCATTACCGTGAGATGATGGATTTCTTAGACGAGCTCAATCGACAAGGTCATACCATTGTCATGATTACCCACGATATGCAGCTGATGCTGGATTATTCGGACCGGGCCCTGGTTGTGGTGGATGGTCAGATTATTGCGGACCAGTCTCCAGCGGAAATCCTTTCGGATGCCGCTATCATTGACCAGGCTAATTTGAAAGAGACCTCTATTTTCCATTTGGCTCAGAGAATGGGAGTGGACCCTCTGGCCTTGACCAACTACTACATGCAGGAAGAAAGGAGAAGGCTATGAGTCAGCAAGCACTTATCGGCTACCAGCAGGGACGGGGCTTTATTTATGAACTATCTGCTGTCAGCAAGCTCCTCTTTTTCTTGATTGTGTCCATCTTGGCCATGATTACCTACGATACGCGTCTGATTATTTTCATCGCCCTCTTTTCCCTCAGTCTTTTCAAGCTATCGGGCATTGATTACAGGAAGGTGTCTTTCGTTTTGATTTTCACGACCATTTTTGCCCTCCTGAATGCGACCATGGTCTATGTCTTTGCGCCTAAGTATGGGGTCGAACTCTATGGGGCGGAGACTGTCCTTTTCAAAGGTTTGGGGCAATACTCCGTGACTAGCCAGCAATTGTTTTACTTGCTGAATTTGTTGCTCAAGTACTTTTGTACAGTTCCTCTGGCCATTATCTTTTTGATGACAACCCACCCTAGTCAATTTGCCTCCAGCTTGAATACAATCGGGGTACCCTATAAGGTTGCCTACGCTGTTAGTCTGACCATGCGCTACATACCAGATATTCAGGAAGAATTTTATGCCATTCGCATGTCTCAAGAGGCGCGTGGTCTGGAATTGTCCAAGAAAGCCAAATTGATGGACCGGATCAAGGGCAATCTGGCCTTGGTTATCCCTTTGATTTTCAGCTCACTTGGTCGGATTGATACCATTTCAACTGCCATGGAATTGCGCCGTTTCGGAAAAAATAAAAAGCGGACCTGGTACACCTACCAGCCCCTGAAAAAAATGGACTATCTGGTCCTATCCATCATCGCTCTACTGGTTCTAGTAACGATTAGCCTATTCTTTATCAATGATGGTAGGTTTTACAACCCTTGGGCATAAGATAAGAAAAAACGAGTTTCGATTGCGAAACTCGTTTTTGAAATTGTATTCACAAGTAAGGTACATGTAGATAAGTGCTCCGGCACCGAGCTGTGAATACCGGTTCTTATAGTGGTCGTTTATTGGGCATGCCTGCCTTGCGTGGAAACTTATTCGGGGTTTCCTTTTTCTTTTCGACAATGGTCAGGGTACGCGGGTCGCCATTGGGCAGCTCATAATCATGATTCTCCAAGACCTTTGCGAACAAGAGGTTGAGAGCATTTTTGGCCTGGGCCAATTCGTCCTCGGCACTGGATGCTTTGAGGGCAATCAGCTTGCCATTGAGCTTGAGATAGGGGATGGTCAATTCTGATAGGATTTGCATGCGGGCTACTGCACGAGCGGTCACGATATCAAATTGGGCACGGAATTGCTTGTCCTGGGCAAAATCCTCTGCTCGTCCATGGTAGAAATGGACCTTGTCCAATCCCAGCTCCTCAGCCAGAAGGTTCAGGAAATTGATTCGTTTGTTGAGGGAGTCAATGATGGTCACGTCCAGCTCAGGATAGATAATCTTCATGGGCAGGCTAGGAAAACCTGCACCAGCCCCGATGTCCAAGAGTTTGAGTGCTTGATTTTGAATATGACCCTGCAGGATTGGTGCAATAGAATCATAAAAGTGCTTGAGATAAACGTCCTCTTCCTGGGTAATAGCTGTCAGGTTGATTTTTTCGTTCCATTCTACTAGGAGTTCAAAGTAGCGGTGGAATTGGTTTTTCTGCTGGTCTGTTAATTGGATTCCTTGGTCTGCCAAGGTCTTGTAAAATACTTCGGGTTTCATAGTCCTATCTTATCATAATTTTCAACAAAAGAAAAACCTTGGAAGGCGATAGTTGCCTTTCAAGGTTGAGTCTTACTGACCTTGTGAGTCAGCAGATGGAGTGGTTGGTTGTTCAGAAGAATTGCCTGTTTCGGAACCAGTTTCTGTTGATTGAGCATCGCTAGAATTTTCAGTACTCGTATCCTCACTAGTTGTAGGTTCCGTTGAGGACTCTTCGCTCGTCTCACTGGTTGTCCTGCTATAGCTATAGTAGTTATAAACTGGACCAGTATAGCCGTTTATGTAGACGTTGTTTCCATAACGGTAGAGACCGTCAGGTATTTCCCAATCTGCAGTTCCAACAGGATTTAGATAAGTCATCATATTCCGATAGACATCGGTTGCGACACGCATGCCACTATCCAATACTGGAATCTTACGATTGCTGTATCCTGTCCAGACAGCCATAGAGTATTTAGTAGAGAAGCCAACGAAGTTCTCGTCAGGAACAACTATACTACTATAACTTGCTCCAGGAGTAGAGGCAATGATTTCCTTCATCTCATCGTCTGGGTAGTTGGAAGTACCGGTTTTACCAGCTTGAGGAATGCCATAGATGGCAGCATTAGTACCTGGGCCAGATGTCAATACGCTCTTCAACATATCGACCATCATGTAGGCTGTTTCAGGGCTCATTGCACGACTGCCTTCAGGTTCAAACTCAGTAGTTGTTCCGTCGGTGTAGACAATCTTGTTGACATACTGTGGTTTGTAGTAGGTACCACCGTTAGCAAAGGCAGCATAGGCTGCGGCCATTTTTTCACTACTAGCACCGTATTTTTTATCAGGATTGGTTGTGTTGCTGGAAATAGCATTAGAATAGAACATTTCTGGGTAGTCGATACCGAGCTTGTTCAAGAATTTTAATGAATTTTCAAAACCAACAGCCTGTAGTGCCTTGATGGCAGTGGTATTACGAGAAGATTGGATGGCTGTTTTGAGGGTCACATTGCCGAAGTAAGCATTATCCCAGTTATTGACTGGAGTGGTAGTGCCGGGATAATTATAAGGCGCATCCAATATAGTGTCAGCAGTCGATTTATAAATACCCTCTTCAATAGCAGGTGCGTAGTCTGTAATTGGCTTCATAGTAGAACCAAAGTCGCGGTTGGTTTCAACGGCTTGGTTGGTACCTAATGAAGAATTACTGTTTTGATTACGCCCGCCGAGCTGGGCAACGACGTGTCCGTTGGTAACATCGATAACAGTTGAAGCTACCTGGAAGGTTGGATCTGGATAGGCAACATACATATCCGTATTGTAGATATCCCATAATTGCTGTTGTGCAGCTGAGTCAACGTTGGTGTAGACCTCCATACCTGTGGTTAAGAGATTGTAGCCGGTTTTTTCTTCGACTTCATTGATAACCTCTTTCAGGTAGTTGTCCATGTAGGCTGGATAGGCGGGTGCATTTGACAGGGGCTGGAGACCGTCTGTCACCGGTGATAGGACTGCCTGCTCGTGCTGTTCAGCCGTAATGTATTTTTCTTCTAACATTTCTCCTAGAACCAAGTCCCGACGTGCTTTTGCAGTTTCTGGCTGAGTGTAGGGGTCGTATTGGTTAGGAGCCTGGGGCATACCTGCAAGTAAGGCTAATTGAGGAAGAGTTAAATCTTTCAGTTCCTTACCAAAGAATGCATTAGCAGCTGTCTTCATTCCATAATTCCCATTGGACATATTTACTTTATTGATGTAGTAAGTTAATATTTCCTGTTTGGTATTTCTACGTTCTAGCTGCAAGGCTAACCAAGCTTCTTGAATTTTCCGCTTAATATTTTGGTCCTGGGCAGATGTTGAGAAGTAGGTCAACTTAATCAACTGCTGATCCAGTGTCGACCCCCCTTGAAGACGTCCTCCTCGTAGATTATTGAGGAAGGAGCCAGCGATACGAATGACGTCTACACCGCGGTGGTTGAAGTAACGCTGGTCTTCAATGGCTACGATAGCGTTGACCAAGTCGGTCGGAATTTCAGCAGTAGTAGCATTGGAACGTTTTTCTGCCCCCAAGTCCGCAATTAGAGCCCCGTCCTTGTCATAAATCTTACTCGACACGGTCGCAGTAAGAGAGTCTTCTGTCAGTTTAGGAGCTGTAAAGATAAGGAATAGGGTCACAAGACCACCGATAATTACCGTTGTTAAGAATGCGATAATTCCGACGTTTGTGATAAGCAAGAGTGCTTTCTTAAGGGTTGGATTTTTCAACTGAGTCACCACCTAATAGTTTTTCTTCGACAATAGTCAGATAGGGGACGCTGGGATGGGTCCCTAACTGAAAGGCATAGCCATGCTCGCGAACATAGTGCAAGGGCATGGATTTATTGCCCTGAACAGCTTGATAGTAATCTATCAGCTCTTTTGCCGGGAGTAAGTAAGATTCTTTTAATTCTGAAAAGTGTAGAAGGACAAAGCAGATACCGCCTTGCTTGACAACTTCCTGCATATGTTCCAACTGGTGGGCATGAAAGTTTTTCATGGGCATGGAGGTCTTCTGACGGGTTTCCTTGGCTTCAAAGTCAATGTAATGTCCCTTGAAAACGCCGGAATAGTCCGTTGTTGAGGCCTGTCTGAAATAAGCTTCGACAATTTTGGCCCGACTTCGTTTTGGGTAGTCTACCTTGACAATCTGGACAGGGGTCGGTTTCTTATGAATGACCGCAATTCCATGGGAAAGGTAGTAAGCATTGCTCTCATTGATAGCAGCTTCAAAGGACATCCCACGATTGGCAAAATTAACCGTTTCCTTTGCAGAATCTTTTTTTGTTCTAGTGATTTTCCTATTTATCTGATGAGGATAATTGACCATAGAACTCCTTACTGATAAAATAATATCAGCATATTATACCATAATTAGGGAAAAGAGTACAAGAAATGCACATCAAGAGCCTTTTAGTAACAGGCTATCGTCATACTGATTTGGGAATTTTTTCAGATAAGGATACAAAATTAGTCATCATCAAAGAGGCTATTCGCAGAGACCTGATCAAGTTTTTAGAAAATGATGGGGTAGAGTGGTTTATTCTGACTGGAAATCTGGGCTTTGAGTATTGGTGTTTGGAAGTTTTGTTGGATTTGAGGCAGGAAGGCTATGACTTTCAGATAGCTACCATTTTTTCCTTTGAAAGCCATGGAGAGAATTGGAACGAAGCTAACCAAGTCAAGCTAGCCCGATTTAAGCAGGTCGATTTTGTTAAATACCTCTATGTTCGCTATGAAAATCCTGGGCAATTTAAGCTGATTAACCAGTTCTTGTTGGACCATACGGAGGGAGCCTATTTATTCTATGATCCTGAAAATGAAACAAACTTGAAATATCTCTATACTTCAATCGTAAACAAAGAAGATTATACTGTTAAGGTACTGAGTTTTGATGATTTAAATGAAGTAGCGGAAAATTTTTCTAATTCTGAGTGATTTGGCTTGATTTTTCCTTATTTTTTTTAATATAATAGAAGTAGTGATGTTTAAAGAAAAGGATGAGACAGATGGCGAGTATTAAGTTGACGACAAAGGATATCTTTGAGCAGGATTTTAAGATTGGTTTTCGTGGTTATGATCAAGACGAGGTCAATGATTTTCTTGATGAAATCATGAAGGATTACGATGCCTATGAAGCCATTGTAAAGGAATTGAAGGGCGAGATCGCTAGGCTTAAAGCCCAGCTGGCAAATACTTCTCGTCAACCAGCCCCTGTTGCAGAGGAGCCAGAAGCTTTCCGTGCAGAGCGGATGAGTTCAGCCACAAACTTTGATATTCTCCGTCGCATCAATCGTCTGGAGAAAGAAGTCTTTGGTAAACAGATTGCCCAAGAGTAGTAGATAGACATGTGTAATTTTCGGATAATCGCGTGGTAGTAATCTACCATGAGGAAAGTCCATGCTAGCACCAGCTGCAATGCTGGTAGTGTTTGTGCTAGGCGAACCAATAAGCCTAGGGACGTCTTTGACGTTACGGCGGTTAAAATGGCTACGTCCTTGGATATGCCAGAGTAGGCCTGAAAGTGCCACAGTGACGAAGTTTTTATGGAAACGTAAAAAATGGAACGCGGTAAACCCCTCAAGCTAGCAACCCAAACTTTGGTCGGGGCATGGGATGGATGGAACGGTACTCCCAGAGTAGAACAGAAATCCTGACTGCGTAAGCGGTAGACAGATGATTATCGAAGGTGGTAGGACCTAGTACCACTGGAACAAAACATGGCTTATAGAAAATTGCATAATAGGTGGCTAGCTTTGCTAGCTTTTATTATAGAGGAAAAAGATGAAAAAACAATTTGAATTGATTGCGACAGCGGCGGCTGGTTTAGAGGCGGTCGTTGGTCGTGAAATTCGAGAACTGGGCTACGACTGTCAGGTTGAAAATGGGCGCGTGCGTTTCCAAGGTGATGTCAAATCTATCATTGAAACCAACCTTTGGTTGCGTTCGGCAGACCGGATTAAAATTATCGTGGGGAGTTTTCCCGCACGCACCTTTGAGGAACTCTTCCAGGGGGTCTTTGCCTTGGACTGGGAAAACTATCTACCCTTGGGCAGTAAATTTCCTATTTCAAAAGCCAAATGTGTCAAATCCATGCTCCACAATGAGCCGAGTGTACAGGCCATTTCTAAAAAGGCTGTCGTGAAAAAGTTGCAAAAGCATTTTTCGCGTCCAGAAGGCGTTCCCTTGCAGGAAGTTGGGGCAGAGTTTAAGATTGAAGTCTCCATCCTGAAAGATGTGGCCACGGTATTGATTGACACGACGGGTTCCAGCCTCTTCAAACGTGGCTACCGCGTTGAAAAAGGTGGCGCGCCCATTAAGGAAAATATGGCGGCAGCCATTTTACAGCTGTCTAACTGGTACCCAGACAAGCCTTTGATTGATCCGACTTGTGGTTCGGGCACTTTCTGTATTGAGGCGGCCATGTTGGCTAAGAATATGGCTCCGGGGCTCAAACGCAGTTTTGCCTTTGAAGAATGGCCTTGGGTTGATGAGGAGCTGGTTGCACAAGCTCGCAAAAATGCGCAGGCAGCGGTTAAATCTGACCTAGTCTTGGACATTGCCGGTTCAGACATCGATGCCCGTATGGTCGAAATGGCCAAGAAAAATGCCTTTGCGGCCGAAGTAGACCAAGATATTGTCTTTAAGCAAATGCGCCTGCAGGACTTGCATACAGACAAGATAAATGGTGTTATTATTTCAAACCCACCTTACGGTGAGCGTTTGTTGGATGATGAGGCCATTATCAAGCTCTACCAAGAAATGGGGCAGACCTTTGAGCCTTTGAAAACATGGTCTAAATTTATCTTGACCAGCGACGAGCAATTTGAGCAGCGGTTTGGAAAACAAGCAGATAAAAAACGGAAATTATACAATGGTACGCTGAAGGTTGACTTGTATCAATTCTTTGGTCAACGAGTAAAACGTTCATAAAATAAAGTGAGGTAGATATGTCAAAGAAACATGAGAAGGCACAAGCAGAGCCAGTTAAGGACGAGCAGATTCTGGACTTTGAAGCAGCAAAAGATATGACCATCGGTCAGGCAGCACAAAAACAGCAGGAAATTGAGGCTGGCATTACCGATACGGATGGCCTTTTAGACCGCTACATCAAGCAACACCGAGATGAGATTGAATCTCAAAAATTTGAGACAAGAACAATCCCTGTCATCAAGGATTCGACTGTTATTCCGGTGGTTGAATCAGCTAGCTTGACTTCGGATGAGTTGGAAACGGCAGCTGCAGCTGTGGCAGCACATTCACAAGAAGAACCGAAGCCAGTTGAGTCAAGCCCTGTTGTTGAGCCTCTAAAAACTCCTGCAGAAGAAGTCGCTTATTTTGATTTGACAGATGGATCCGAAGAAAAGCCCAAGAAAAAAGGATTCTGGATTTTTGGAACCCTCTTGGCGGCATTGATTGCTATTTTAGCTTCCCTCTTTTTCTGGATGAACCAAAATAATGCAGGTCAGACAGCTTCTAGCACTTCGTCATCAAGTTCGACCAAACAGTCTTCTAGTACAACCTCATCAAGCTCAACTCCATCCGAGTTTACAGACTTTACCAAGCTGTACGAGAGCTTCTTTACGGATTCGAGCTTGTCTAAATTGAAGAATTCAGAATTTGGTAAATTAGAGGAATTAAAGGCACTCTTGGACAAGATTGATCCAGACAGTGATGCTTATAAGGAAGCCAAGGCCAACTATGATAAATTAGAAAAAGCTATCGCAGCTGTCAACGGCATCAATGAACAATTTGATAAGCCGATTCTTGTTGATGGCGAATTGGATACCACGGCGACTGTTAAGGCTGGAGCAACTCTAGAAGCGGTTGCGACTGGAATCAGCGGTGTTGATGCGACGATCACTTCAGCTGTAAACTTTGCTCGATCACAAGAGGAAAACCAACAGGCTGTTGCTGGAGCGGTCGCACCGGCTGAACAAGCAGCGCCAGCTGCCCAGGCTGGAACCCCAGCACCAGCTCCTGCAGAATCAAGTGCAGCATCAGCGCTTGCCAGCGCGTCAACAAGTCCTGCCGAAGTGCAAAATGCAGCATCCCAATTCGGGATTCCAGTTCCTCCTGGTGTGACCTTGCAACGTCACTTGAGCCGCGTGCCTTATAACCAAGCCATGATTGATGACGTTAACAATCCTGCTTGGACCTTTAACCCAGGTATTTTGGAAAAAATTGTCGAAACATCTCAAAAACGTGGCTATATCACAGGTAATCAGTATATCTTGGAGAAGGTCAATATCATCAATGGTAATGGCTACTACAATATGTTTAAACCAGATGGCACCTATCTCTTTTCTATCAATGCTAAGACCGGTTACTTTGTCGGAAATGCGCGTGGAAATGCAGATGCCTTAGATTATTAGGAACATAAGAAAAAAGCGGGAGACCGCTTTTTTCTTATGTTATGGTGTGGTTTCAATTTCATCTACAGACAAAACTGCCTGGCTGGAATGGACGAGATAGGTCGTTCCGTCTTCAAAGCGAATTTGCAATTGGTCGCCATCGCTGTAATCAGTCCACTCTTTGACCTTACCAGTCTTGATGCTTCCATCGGGAAGTTTGACCTGGGCATAATTGAAGGTATAGTTGGTGTCAAAAAATGTCTTGTTACCGCAAGCTGACAGCATCATCAGGCTAGCCAGTGCCAGAGCAACAAGAAGGATTTTCTTCATACCAAGCTCCTTAAATGGGTTTTCGTTCAAAGGCATCTATCGAAATGCCCTGAGAAAGGATTAGTTTGGCCCATTCTTTGGCAGAATGGAGGCTGTGGTCCTTGTAGTTACCACAAGACTCGATGGTTGTCCCAGGAACATCTTCCCAGCTAATGCCGTCTGCGATTTCTTCCAAACTAGATTTAATGACTTCAGCGATTTGGACAGAATCTTGCTTGCCCCACATAATCATGTGAAAACCGGTTCGGCAACCGAAAGGTGAGCAGTCTATGAGTCCGTCAATCCGTTGGCGAATCAGCTTAGCCAGCAGGTGTTCAATGGTGTGCAACCCCGCTGTATCCATGGCATTTTCATTGGGTTGGATGAGGCGAATATCAAAGTTGGTGATGACATCACCCTTTGGTCCAATCTCCTCAGAAATCAAGCGGATATACGGGGCTTTGACGATAGTGTGGTCCAGTTCAAAACTTTCTACAATAACTTCTTTGGTCATAATTTCCTCCATTTGGGTTGATGAAAACATTATACCATATTTGTCAATTTGCAATTGTGAAATCGTTTAAATTATGGTAAAATAGATTCAGATTTTGTGTAATGCAAAATAAAATTGAAAGAGGTAGGAAGATGGATATCATTACACTTGTAGTGACCTTGATTTCTGCTCTCATTGGTTTAGTAATTGGTTACTTTGCCATTTCTTTGAAGATGAAAGCTGCAAAAGAAACTGCAGAATTGACACTTTTGAATGCTGAACAAGAAGCAAGTAATGTTCGTGGTCGTGCGGAAGATCAAGCTGAAGCTATTTTAAAAACAGCTGAGCGTGATCGCCAAACCTTGAAAAAAGAATTACTCTTGGAGGCCAAGGAAGAGGCTCGTAAATATCGAGAAGAAGTAGCAAATGAATTTAAGTCAGAACGACAAGAATTAAAGCAAATTGAGTCACGATTGACTGAACGTGCTAGTAGCTTAGATCGTAAAGATGATAATTTAACAAACAAAGAGAAGGCTTTGGAGCAAAAAGAACAAAGCCTGACAGATAAAACTAAACATATTGATGAGCGTGAGCAAGAAGTCGCGAAATTAGAAGAGCAGAAAGCTCTTGAGTTGGAACGCGTTGCTTCGCTGAGCCAGGAAGAAGCCAAAGAGCAGATTCTTGCAGCGACTCGTGATAAATTGACCCACGAGATTGCAACCCGTATCAAGGAGGCTGAGCGAGAGGTCAAAGAGCGGTCTGATAAGATGGCCAAAGACCTTCTAGCGCAGGCCATGCAGCGAATTTCGGGTGAATATGTTGCGGAACAAACTATTACCTCGGTTCATCTGCCGGATGATGCCATGAAGGGCCGAATTATCGGTCGCGAAGGTCGCAACATCCGTACCTTTGAAAGCTTGACAGGGATTGACGTTATCATTGATGATACGCCTGAGGTAGTTGTCCTTTCCGGTTTTGACCCGATTCGCCGGGAGATCGCGCGGATGACCATGGAGACTCTGCTTCAGGACGGTCGTATCCACCCGGCTCGTATCGAGGAGTTGGTGGAGAAATACCGTGTTGAGATGGATAACCGCATCCGTGAATATGGTGAAGCGGCTGCCTATGAAGTAGGCGCTCCTAACCTGCATCCTGACTTGATTAAGATTATGGGACGTCTGCATTTCCGTACCTCCTACGGTCAGAATGTGCTCCGTCACTCGATTGAGGTGGCCAAGTTGTCAGGTATTTTGGCTGCAGAGTTGGGTGAGAATGTTAATTTGGCCCGCCGTGCTGGATTCTTGCATGACGTCGGTAAGGCGATTGACCGCGAGGTGGACGGTAGCCACGTTGAGATTGGTACAGAATTGACCAAGAAATACAAGGAACATCCAGTGGTTGTCAATACGGTTGCCAGCCACCACGGTGATGTGGAAGCGACCAGCACCATTGCAGTAATCGTTGCTGCAGCGGATGCCCTCAGTGCAGCCCGTCCAGGTTCCCGTCGTGAATCGATGGAGGCCTATATCAAGCGTCTCCAAGACCTGGAAGAAATTGCCCATAGCTTTGACGGCATCAAGCAGGCTTATGCTATCCAGGCAGGTCGTGAGATTCGGATTATCGTTCATCCAAATAGAATCAGTGATGATAAGATTACGATTCTGGCTCATGATGTCCGTGAGAAAATTGAAAATAATCTGGATTATCCAGGAAATATCAAGATTACGGTCATCCGTGAGACGCGAGCAACTGACATTGCAAAATAAGACAGAAGGAGCTTCGGCTCTTTTTGTTGTTCTTCAAGAGCCGGAAAAATCTGGTTTCCAGATTTAAAATCAGTTGATATTTGCTGAGAATTTTGCTACACTAGAATGAAAGATTTAAAGGAGATAACATGCAGGAAAGAGGCTTACTCATCGTATTTTCCGGTCCTTCTGGTGTAGGGAAAGGAACAGTTCGGCAGGAAATTTTTAGCCATCCAGGTAATAAATTTGAGTATTCGGTGTCTATGACGACCCGGGCTCAGCGTCCAGGTGAGGTGGACGGGGTTGATTATCATTTCCGGAGCCGAGAGGAGTTTGAGGAGTTGATTCGTCAGGGACAAATGCTGGAATACGCTGAGTATGTTGGCAACTACTACGGTACACCCTTGACCTATGTCAATGAAACCCTGGACAAGGGAATCGATGTCTTTCTTGAGATTGAGGTCCAGGGTGCCCTCCAGGTCAAGAAAAAAGTGCCAGATGCAGTTTTTATTTTCCTAACTCCGCCAGATTTGGAAGAGCTCAAAGACCGTTTGGTCGGTCGTGGGACAGACTCGGAAGAGGTTATTGCCAAGCGGATTGAGCGTGCCAAGGAAGAGATTGCTCTCATGCGTGAGTATGACTATGCCATTGTCAATGATGAGGTGCCAAAGGCAGCGGAATTGGTCAAGCGCGTGATTGAGGCGGAACATTTCCGTGTGGACCGTGTGATTGGCAAGTACAACGACATGATTAAAAATATTTAAGTTAGAAAAGAGAATAAGTCCTATGATGTTAAAACCGTCTATTGATACCTTGTTGGACAAGGTACCATCTAAGTATTCATTGGTTATTTTGGAGGCTAAGCGTGCTCACGAATTGGAGGCAGGCGCTAAGCCAACGCAAGAATTTACTTCTGTAAAATCAACCCTCCGTGCCTTGGAAGAAATCGAGGCAGGCAATGTGGTCATCCATCCAGACCCAGAAGCGAAACGTGAGGCTGTTCGTCGCAAGGCTGAAGAAGCAAAACGCTTGGCTGAAGAAGAAGAGCGCAAAATCAAAGAACAAATCGCCAAAGAAAAAGAAGACGGCGAGAAAATCTAAATTCAAAACTCGGCTGGGGGACCATCCGGGTTTCTTTTCCATTTGATAGTCTTTTGAAGTATTTATTGAACCATTGATAAAAGAGTGAAACCTATCCAAACCATCACGAAAGGAGGATCTATGTACGCACAGATTATCGTAGACGTGCCGCTCATGCAGACGGACCAAGCCTATACCTATCTAGTGTCTGAAGAATTTGAGGCGGGAATTGTACCTGGTATCCGAGTCCATGTGCCCTTTGGAAAGGGTAATCGGCTGATTCAGGGCATCGTGGTCGGCTTGACTGAGGAATTGCCAGAGGGGACCCAGGACATCAAGCCCATTGTGGAAGTGCTGGACTATTCGCCAGTCCTCAACAAGGAGCAATTTTGGCTGGCAGACCAGATGCGCAAGACGGTATTCGCCTACAAAATCACCCTGCTCAAGGCTATGCTACCCAGCCTCCTCAACTCAACCTATGACAAAATTCTCCGTCCTGGGCTTGGTTTGGAAATAGCAGAGCAGGAAAGCCTGTTTGGCGGTAGGGACCAGGTCCGTTTTTCAGACCTGGATGTGTCTGAGCAGGCCCGCATCATGCGGCTTGCCCAGGCAGGCAAAATCTTGGTCGACTATGTGGCCAAGGACAAAAAGCAAATCAAGACTGAAAAATGGTACCGGGTAAATCGGGACCAGCTCATGCAAGCAGAGATACCCGCCCGTGCCAAGAAACGGCTGGCTTTGAAGGCCTACTTACTGGAACATACTGATGAACAGCCTCTAGCCAGCTTGAAAAAGGACTTTTCAGCTGATACGCTCCGCTATTTCCAAGAAAATGCCTATATAGAAGTCTGGGAGGAGGAGGTCTCGCGGACCCAAGCTCTCTTTGATAAGGTAGGGGTCAGCCAGGCGCTTTCCCTCAATCCAGAGCAGGCCATAGCGGTCAAGGAAATCCTGTCCAAGGTCGGCCAGGAGAGCCAGACCTATCTGCTGCAGGGGGTGACAGGCTCTGGCAAGACAGAGGTCTATCTGCAGGTCATTGACCAGGTCCTCAAGATGGGTAAGACGGCTATCATGCTGGTGCCGGAGATTTCGCTGACGCCCCAGATGACCAATCGTTTTATCGCGCGTTTCAGCCAGCAGGTGGCCATCCTGCACTCAGGCCTGTCAGACGGGGAGAAGTACGACGAGTGGCGTAAGATTGAGCGGGGGGAGGCCCAGGTGGTGGTCGGTGCCAGGTCGGCGATTTTTGCTCCCTTAAAAAATCTAGGAGCCATTATCATCGATGAGGAGCATGAGGCGACCTATAAGCAGGACTCCAATCCTCGCTACCATGCCAGAGACGTGGCAAAGCTGCGGGCGGACTACAACCAGGCTGTCCTGGTTTTGGGGTCGGCTACGCCAAGCCTAGAAACTCGTGCCCGTGCCAGTCGCGGTCTTTACGGTAGGCTGGTCCTCAATCAGCGAGCCAATCCGCAGGCCAGGATACCAGAGGTCCAGGTCATTGATTTCAGAGATTATATCGGCCAGCATGAGGCTAGTAATTTTACGCCGGTTTTGATAGAAAAAATCCAGGAAAAGCTGGCTCGTAAGGAGCAGGTGGTCCTCATGCTCAATCGCCGTGGCTATTCTTCCTTTGTCATGTGTCGGGATTGTGGGACGGTGGACCAGTGTCCAAACTGTGATATTTCTTTGACCCTACACATGGACAGCCGGTCTATGAATTGCCACTATTGCAATTTTCAAAAGCCCATTCCCCAGGTCTGTCCTAACTGTCAGAGTCGGGCCATTCGCTACTACGGTACGGGGACCCAGAAGGCCTATGATGAGTTGCAGGAATTGCTGCCGAATGCTCGTATCCTTCGGATGGATGTGGACACGACCAAGAAAAAAGGTGCCCATGAGGCCCTTTTGGAGAAATTTGGTCGACAGGAGGCAGATATCTTGCTGGGGACCCAGATGATTGCCAAGGGACTGGACTTTCCAAATGTGACCTTGGTAGGGGTGCTCAATGCGGATACGGCGCTGAATTTGCCAGACTTCAGGTCATCCGAGCGGACCTTCCAATTATTGACCCAGGTGGCTGGTCGAGCAGGTCGGGCAGACAAGGAGGGGGAGGTCATTATCCAGACCTATAATCCCAATCATTATGCCATTGCCTTTGCCAAGAACCAGGACTACGAGGGCTTCTATCAGTATGAGATGGGCATTCGGAAAAGTCTGGGCTATCCGCCTTACTATTTCACGGTGGGCTTGACCTTTTCTCATAAGTCGGAGGATCTTGTCATCAAAAAGGCCTATGAGACGGTGCAGCTCTTGCGGGAGAACTTGACGGAGCAGATTCAGATTTTGGGGCCGACGCCCAAGCCTATCGCCCGTACCCATAATCTTTACCATTATCAAATCATTCTCAAGTACCGGCGGGAGGAGCAGCTGGAGCAGGTCCTCAATCGGATTTTGGACTGGACCCAGGAGCGGGACAACCAGGACTTGCGCCTGGTGATTGATAATGAACCGCAAAATATGATGTGATACTCTTTGAACATTGACAGTATCTGTTCTTGAGGTACAATATATGAGGTTGGACAGGTGTGTCCAGCCTTTTTGCTATATAGATTTCAAGTCCCAGTTAAGGCAATTATCCATAAAAATGGTATAATTAAGGGATACTAAATAGAGGATGAAGGAGCAGAGATGACAAAATTGATTTTTATGGGAACGCCTGAGTTTTCAGCGACTGTTTTGAAAGGTATTTTGGCAGAGGGCTCCTATGAGGTTTTGGCGGTGGTGACCCAGCCTGACCGAGCGGTTGGGCGCAAGAAAACCATCCAAATGACACCGGTCAAGCAGGTGGCCTTGGAGTACGACTTGCCTGTTTACCAGCCGGAAAAATTATCAGGCAGCCAGGAAATGGCGGACATTATGGAATTGGGAGCGGACGGAATTGTGACAGCGGCCTTTGGTCAATTTTTACCGATCAAGCTGCTGGACTCTGTTGACTTTGCGGTCAATGTCCATGCCTCGCTCTTGCCCAAGTACCGCGGTGGCGCGCCCATTCATTATGCTCTTATCAACGGAGATGAGCGTGTCGGAGTGACTATTATGGAAATGGTCAAGGAAATGGATGCGGGTGACATGATTTCAAGCGACAACATTGCCATTGAAGAGACAGATAATGTCGGCACCCTTTTTGAAAAACTAGCGGTGGTCGGTCGTGACCTGCTCTTGAAAACCTTACCGGGTTATATGGCTGGCGACATCAAGCCGGTGGCACAAGACCCTGAACAGGTGACCTTCTCGCCCAATATTCAGCCTGAGGAGGAAGTTTTGGACTGGGCCAAGTCTGCCCGCCAGATTTTTAATCAGATTCGTGGTATGTATCCTTGGCCGGTTGCCCATACCTATTGGCAGGGAGGGCGCTTTAAAATTCAGGAGGCTTTGGAAGTGGAAGGGTCTGGCAGACCAGGTCAGGTCATTGAAAAGACTAAGAAAACACTGGTCATCGCCTGTGGCAGCTCTGCTATTTCCCTAAAAACCGTTCAGCCAGCGGGCAAGCCCAAGATGACGATTGCGGACTTTTTGAATGGGGCTGGCCGTGAGATTGAGGTAGGAGATGTCTTTGGTGAACAGTAAGCAAACAGCGCGTGGACTGGCTCTGGCGGTCTTGACAGAGGTCTTTGAACAGAGAGCCTACTCCAATATCGCCCTCAACAAGGCCTTGGAAGGAACCAACCTGTCAGCCCAGGACAAGGGGCTGGCTACGGAATTGGTCTATGGTACGGTGTCACGAAAAATTACGCTGGAATGGTATCTGGCCCACTTTATCGATGACCGGGACAAGCTGGACAACTGGGTTTATTACTTGCTCATGCTGAGCTTGTACCAGCTGCTTTACTTGGACAAATTGCCTGTCCATGCCGTGGTCAATGAGGCGGTGGAGTTAGCCAAGCGTAGCAAGGGAACGGACAAATTTGTCAATGCCATCTTGCGGAAAATCAGCCAGGCGGACCTGCCTGACCCAGCTAGTATTAAGCGGAAGAACAAGCGTTTGTCAGTTCAATATTCTGTCCCAGTCTGGCTGGTTCAGACCTTGGTTGCGGAATATGGTGATGAGAGGGCGGAGAAGATTTTTGCCAGCCTGCACCAGCGTAATAAGGCTAGTGTCCGTGTAACAGATACTAGCTGTCTGGATGATTTGCAGGCAGCATTGGGAGCGGAGCGGTCGCACTTGTCTCCTGTTGGCCTAGTCAAGTCCCATGGACATTTTGCTGGGACGGAGGCTTTCAAGTCCGGTCTTTTGACCATTCAGGACGAGACCAGCCAGCTGGTGGCTCCGACCTTGCAACTTGAGGGCCATGAAGTCGTACTGGATGCTTGTGCGGCACCTGGTGGTAAGACCTGCCACATGGCGTCTTACCTGGATAGTGGGAAAGTGGTGGCCTTGGATTTATATGACCACAAGCTGGCTCTTATCCAGGAAAATGCGGACCGCCTGGGCCTTTCCGATAAGATTGAAACTCAAAAATTGGATGCCAGTCGGGTGCATGAAGTCTTTGGTCCAGATAGTTTTGACAAGATTTTGGTGGATGCTCCCTGCTCCGGCATCGGGCTTATCCGTCGTAAGCCAGACATTCGCTATAATAAGGCTGGTCAGGATTTTGAAGCATTGAAAAAAATACAGCTGCAGATACTGGACAGCGTTTGCCAAACCATTAAAAAAGGTGGTATAATAACCTATAGCACATGTACCATTATTGCAAAAGAAAATCAGGAAGTTCTTCGAGAATTTTTAGACAGTCATCCTGATTTTGAACAAGTTGCATTAACACATCCAGAATCATCAATTGTGACAGATGGAATGATACTGATTACCCCTGAACTTTTTCAGACAGATGGCTTTTTCATTGGTCAGCTGAGAAGACGATTCTAGAAAAGGAGGCTGTTGCTTAGCAACAAGAAACTTATGGAAATTGCATTACTTACAGATGTTGGACAAAAACGATCAAATAACCAGGATTATGTCAATCGTTATGTCAACCGAGCAGGAATTGATTTGATTATTCTAGCAGATGGACTAGGAGGTCATCGCGCAGGCCATATTGCTAGTGAAATGACAGCCACAGACCTTGGTGCTGCCTGGGTAGATACTCAAATTATGACCCTCAACGAAGTCCGTGAATGGATGGTTGACATCATTGAGCAGGAAAATCAAAAGATTTATCAATTGGGTCAGACCGAAGAATACAAGGGCATGGGAACAACCTTAGAAGCGGTTGTGGTTATTGACAATCAGATGATTTATGCCCATATCGGGGACTCTAGAATCGGTATCGTTCATAATGAAGAATATGAACGCTTGACCAGTGACCATTCCTTGGTTGGAGCTCTTATGCGAGCGGGTCAATTGACAGAAGAAGAGGCGCAGAACCATCCTCAGAAGAATATTGTGACCCAGTCCATTGGTCAGGCGGACCCGGTTGAACCAGATATTGCCTTGAAGACCTTGGAAGTTGGGGATTACGTGTTAATCAACAGTGATGGCTTGACCAATATGGTCTCGACAGAGGATATTCGCGATATCCTCTTGAGTGATGTTTCGTTGGAAAGCAAGGCAGAGACCCTGGTTCGTTTCGCTAATAATGCTGGCGGTTTGGACAATATCACGGTTGCCATCCTTCATATCACGGAGGAGGCTAACTAATGATCCAAATCGGTAAGATTTTTGCCGGTCGGTATCGGGTCATTCGGCAGATAGGCCGAGGAGGAATGGCTGATGTCTACCTGGCAAAGGATCTGATTTTGGATGGTGAGGAGGTTGCTGTAAAAGTTCTCCGGACCAATTACCAGACAGATCAAATTGCTGTTCAACGTTTTCAGCGTGAAGCCAGAGCCATGGCTGATCTCAATCACCCAAATATCGTACGGATTACGGATATTGGTGAGGAAGATGGTCAGCAATACCTGGCCATGGAATATGTTAATGGCCTGGACTTGAAGCGCTATATCCAGGAAAATTCACCCTTGGATAATGATGATGCGGTCCGTATCATGGGGCAAATCTTGCTGGCTATCCGTATGGCCCACACCCGCGGTATTATCCATAGGGATTTGAAACCTCAGAACGTCCTTCTAACGCAAGATGGCGTGGCCAAGGTAACGGATTTCGGGATTGCGGTTGCCTTTGCAGAGACCAGTTTGACCCAGACAAATTCGATGTTGGGCTCGGTTCACTATCTCTCGCCAGAACAGGCGCGGGGGTCCAAGGCTACAGTGCAAAGTGATATTTATGCCATGGGGGTCATTCTCTTTGAGATGTTGACAGGACGAATTCCTTTTGATGGCGATAGCGCTGTAACCATTGCTCTCCAGCATTTTCAAAAGCCCATGCCATCTGTCCGCGAGGCCAATCCAAACGTACCGCAGGCTCTGGAAAATGTTGTCTTAAAAGCAACAGCCAAGAAATTGACAGACCGCTACAAGTCCATTGCGGAAATGTACACGGATATGGCTTCAGCCTTGTCCTACAATCGCCGCAATGAGCAGCGGGTGGTGTTGGATGAAAACAAGGTGGATTCAAAAACCCTGCCTAAATTATCCCAGGTTGCTTCAGAGAAAAAAGTAGATACACCAGTGGAGTCTTCACCAGCTCCAGTAGCAGTTGCTCCAAAAACTAAGCCGACGTCATCAGCCAAGAAGCCCAAGGCAAAAAAGAGGATTCGTACCCGCTATAAGGTGTTGATGATTGCTATTGGCCTTCTCTTGGCGGCCTTCTTCGCCATTCTTTTTAACACTCCAGCCACAGTGACAGTGCCGAATGTTGTGGGGCAAACCTTGGAAGTTGCGACGGAGGAGATTGAGACAGCCGGATTGCGCGTGGGTACGGTGACCAATGAAGCTTCGACGGAAGTCGCAGAAGGTCAAGTTATTCGGACAACACCTGCTGCTAATTCCAAGCGCAAAGAAGGTTCCCGTGTCAATATTGTCATTGCCATGGAAGAAGGTGTCAACATTCCTGATTTGTCTGGTGATGAATTGGCAAAAGCCCAGGAAAAACTAGAGGCTCTTGGCTTCAAAGTGGAAGTGGAAGAAGAGTATAGCGAGAAGGTTAAACAGGGCCGGGTGATTCGGACTAAGCCAGAATGGGAGACCAGTCAGCCAAAAGGTTCAACCGTTGTCTTGGTTGTTTCCAGAGGGGCTGAGCCAGTTGATGTACCGGATGTATCTGGACGTAGTGTGAATGATGCTACCCATGCCCTAGAAGCTGTCGGTTTGAAGGTTTCTTCGACCAAGGAAGAATACAGCGACTACTTAGAAGCTGGTCAGGTAATCGGAACAGACCCTGCAGCCAATACCAGTGTTTCTAAGGGTTCTAGCCTGGTTCTCATTGTTTCAAAAGGTCAACGACCACTCATGCCAGATTTTGGTATCTTGACGACTTCCTACTCAGATGCTAGAAAACAGCTGGAAGCTTTGGGAATTAAAAGTATTGAGCGCGTGGAAGATTCGAGTTATTCGACTAGTGAGCGAAATCTGGTCGTAGGACAAAGTCCTCTGCCAGGTCAACCTATTACTGACTCTGTCACAATTTATGTATCCATTCCTACTGTGACACCAGAGTCCAGCAGTAGCAGCACTAGCTCGACAGAAGAATCAACGACGACTAGTACGTCTTCATCAAATAATTCAGACTAAGAGGGGCATTGTCCTCTCTTTTTTCTTAAAATTCCTACCCGGGTAGGAGACAAATCCTGCTAAAATCTGTTAGAATATTGGGAGAGGATCCTTACATGAAAAAAATCCAATTTTTTATACTGATAGAGAGTATTTTGTTTACGCTGGCCTTTTTTGATACCCTAGCCAGTGAGACGGCACGGACTCTTCTCCTAATCGCAGTGATACTAATTCTATTCTGGTATATCACAGGCAGAAAGGGGCTTAATGCCCTACTAACAACGGCCCTTTCTCTCATATTTTTAGTCTTTTTCCTCAATATTTATTTCATTATCGGTGTTTTGCTGATGGTGGTCTATATTTTGGTTAATTTCTTTTCACGCTATGAGAAGCAGTACCAGTATTCCCAGATAGTTCTGGGGGACCAGCATATTCAATCCCAGCATCAAAAGTCCCAGTGGTTTGGTCATAAAGATCATTCCCAGGACCAGTATGGTTTTGAGGATATCAATATTATCCGCCTGTTTGGCAATGACGTTGTTGACCTGGATCAGACGGTTCTAATTGGTCGGGATAATGTGGTTGTTATCCGTAAGACTTTTGGTAAGACTAAAATTATCATTCCTATTGATGTCGAGCTATCCCTGTCTGCCTCTAGTCTGTATGGACGTGTCTATTTTTTAGGCGATGCACATTGGGATTTGCGAAATGAGAGTTTTTCGATTGCGACCCCTGACTATTCTTCTGCCAATAAGCGGGTCAAGGTTGTCATCAATAGCCTCTATGGCGATGTGGAGGTCGTGCGGGTATGATGAAGAAAGGAACGCTATTTTTTCTCATTTGGTATGCCGGGCTGATTGTTATCGTCATCCTTGCCTCAGTCCTTCCCTTGTTGGGCTATTCCTTATTTGACATGTCCTTTTGGACGGCCAATGACCAGCTCTATGTGACCTTGATTTCGCTCCTGATACTCTTGACAATCTTTCTATCTATCTTAGTTCAGACGGTCAGTTTCCTATCCACGCAGACCATGAGAATGAAGATTAAGCAAATCAGCAATCACCAGCCCATTAGGGTTGATAGCGACGAGGACCAACTGCTCCTACACCTATCTGAGAAAATGCGCAGTTTGACCAGGCAGGTCCAATTGATTGACAACCAGGACCTAGTCAAACGGGAAGCAATTGTCGAGGGGGAGCGCAAGCGAATTGCCCGTGACCTGCATGATACGGTCAGCCAGGAACTCTTTGCGACCAGCATGATTTTATCAGGTCTGGCATCAAATCTGTCCACCATACCGAAAGAAACCCTGCAAGAGCAGCTGGTCTTGGTCAAGGACATGATTGAGTCGGCCCAGCGGGATTTGCGGATTTTGCTCCTGCACTTACGACCTAGTGAGCTGGAAGGTAAGACCCTGGTTGAAGGTTTTGATGTGATTCTGCGGGAAGTCAGCGACAAGAGTAGTATCCAGGTCCACTTCCAGCATGAAGTGGAAGAATTGCCTAAGCTGATAGAAGAGCACCTCTTCCGCATTGCCCAGGAGATTATTTCCAATACCTTGCGCCATGCCAAGGCCAAGCAACTGGATGTCTACTTGATTCAGAAGGAGACAGAATTACAGCTTAAAATGACAGATGATGGCATTGGTTTCCAGCAGGAAGATGATGGGGAGCTCAGCTATGGCCTCCAAAACATCCGCGAGCGGGTGGAAGATATGGCAGGGACTATCAAGATTCGGACGGCTCCTAACAAGGGGGTTGCCATTGATATTCGTATCCCACTACTGAAAGGAAAAGAAGATGAAGACGATTCGAGTGATGCTGGTTGATGACCACGAGATGGTCCGACTAGGATTGAAAAGTTATTTAAATTTACAGGCTGATGTGGAGGTTGTCGCAGAAGCCAGCGATGGCGAGGAAGGCTTGGCTAAGGCACTGGATTTGCGTCCAGATGTGGTTGTTATGGACCTGGTCATGCCCAAGATGACAGGGGTAGAGGCGACTCTGGCCCTCTTGAAGGAATGGTCGGATGTCAAGATTGTGATTTTGACTTCTTATTTGGACAATGAAAAAATCTATCCAGTTCTTGAGGCTGGTGCCAAGGGCTATATGCTCAAAACCTCTAGTGCAGACGAGATTCTCTCTGCCATTCGCAAGGTGGCGCGTGGGGAATTTGCCATTGAAACAGAAGTGGAGAAGAAGGTCGAGCACCACAAGCGTTATCCAGACCTGCATGATGATTTGACCGTACGTGAACGGGAGATTTTGGCCCTGCTTGCCAAGGGCTATGATAATCAGCGGATTGCGGATGAATCCTTCATTTCCCTCAAAACGGTGAAAACCCATGTTTCCAATATCCTGTCTAAACTAGCTGTCAGCGACCGGACCCAGGCTGTCGTCTATGCCTTTCAACATGGACTGGTGGCACAGGATGAAGATTAGTGATATAATGGTAGGCAGTCATACTCAATGAAAAACAAAAGTGGGGGAGAATAGATGGACGCAAAATTAAAATACAAGGCCAAGAAGATTAAGTTGGTATTTTTCGATATTGATGATACCTTGCGCTTGGTGGAGACTGGATTTATTCCGGACACTATTCCGACGGTCTTTGCATCACTGAAAGCAAAAGGCATCTTGATAGGGATTGCCTCTGGTCGGGCCAAATATGGTGTTGTGCCAGAAATCCAGGCCTTGCAGCCGGATTACTTTGCTATGATAAACGGCTCTTATGTAGAAGATGCCAAAGGCAATGTCATTCGTAAGGCTCCGATTGCACCGGATTTGATTGAGAAATATATTGCTTGGACCAAGCAAGTGGGGATTGACTATGGGGTTATGAGCGCCGAAAAAGCCACTCTGTCCTTCCGTGACCAGCGGATTAGTCAGGCCATTGACCCCATTTATGATAATCTGGAGACAGACCCTGATTTTTACAAGGGCCAGGATATTTACCAAATGTGGACCTTTGAGCAGGAAGGTCAGGAAGTGGTCTTACCGGAGGAATTGCAGAGTGACTTACGCAGTGTCCGTTGGCATGCCATTTCATCAGACATTGTCCTCAAGTCTGCCTCTAAGGCAGCAGGGGTAGCCGCAATCGTTGAAAAGCTTGGTCTCAAACCAGAAAATGTCTTGGTCTTTGGCGATGGTCTTAATGACATCGAGCTCTTCCAATATGCTGGCATCAGTATTGCCATGGGGCATTCCCACCCAGAACTGCAAAAACATGCAGATTATATTACAAAAACAGTAGAAGAAGACGGCATTTTTGATGCCTTGGAGAAATTAGGTTTGGTAGAAAAAGAAAAATACTTCCCACAATTAGACTTGGAAAATGTAGAGGGACCAGTTGCCCGCATCAAGACCAATCACGGTAGCATGACCATCAAGCTCTTCCCAGAAATTGCACCAAAAACAGTGGCGAACTTTGTTGCCCTGTCAAAAGATGGTTACTATGACGGCATTATTTTCCATCGTATTATCGAGGATTTCATGATTCAAGGTGGCGACCCGACTGGTACAGGTATGGGCGGTGAGTCTATCTACGGTGAGTCCTTTGAGGATGAATTTTCTATGGAGGCCTTCAACCTGCGTGGTGCTCTTTCTATGGCCAATGCAGGTCCCAATACCAATGGCAGTCAATTTTTCATCGTGCAGAACCAGAATTTCCCTTACAATGTCAAGGAATTGGAGCGCGGTGGCTGGCCTAAGGAAATTGCGGCTCTTTATGCTGAAAATGGGGGAACACCGCACCTGGATCAACGCCACACGGTCTTTGGACATTTGATGGATCAAGAATCTTATAGGGTATTGGATACCATTGCGTCTGTAGAGACAGATGGTTCAGACCGTCCGCATGAAGATGTTGTCATCGAAAGTATTGAAATCGAGGACTAAGATGAATATTGGTGATAAAGTCAAAGGAAAAGTGACGGGCATTCAGCCCTACGGTGCCTTTGTTGAATTAGAGAACGGTCAGATTGGGCTTATCCATATTTCTGAAATCAAGACAGGCTTTGTTGATAATATCCACCATTTTATTAAAATGGGCCAGGAAGTTCTGGTCCAAGTCGTTGACTATGATGAATATTCGCACAAGGCTAGTCTATCTATGCGGACCTTGGAAGAAGAACGCCAAAAAATCCCAAGACACCACCGCTTTACCAACGACCGCTATAAGATTGGCTTTGAGCCTCTGGCCAAGGCCCTCCCAACCTGGATTGCCGAATCCAAGGAGTATTTGAAGGAAATGAAAGAAGGAAAGGTCTAGACTAGTTGCTAGTCTAGCTTTCCAATAGTAAAAAGAGCTTGGAAATCCAGGCTCTTTTGGTATATTAGTTTTCAAACTCATAGAGGGTAGTTGACAGATAGCGTTCACCGTTGTCAGCCAGGATAGCCAAGACTTTTTTGCCAGCTCCTAGTTCCTTAGCGACTTCAATCGCAGCATGAATAGCAGCGCCAGAAGAAATACCGACCAGGAAACCTTCCTGTCCGCCGATAGCGCGGCCGGTTGTCAGAGCATCATCTGATTTGACGCGGACAATGCTATCGTAGGCAGCGGTATCCAGGGTGTCTGGGATGAAGCCAGCTGAAATTCCTTGAATCTTGTGCGGACCAGGTGCTTCACCAGAGAGGACGGCAGACTCATCTGCTTCCACAGCGTAAATTTTTACATCGGGATTGGCTGCCTTAAGGACATGAGAGACACCGCTGACGGTACCACCAGTACCCACGCCTGACACAAATGCATCCAGACCAGTTGGTCCAAAGTCCTCCAAAATTTCTTGTCCTGTTGTATCTTCATGAACTTTTGGATTGGACGGGTTGGCAAATTGGAAAGGTACCCAGCCATTTTGTGCTTCAGCGATTTCATTGGCCTTGGCAATGGCACCCTTCATCCCCTCGCTACCTGGTGTGAGAACTAGCTCAGCTCCGTAGGCTTGGATAATTTTACGACGCTCAATGCTCATGGTTTCAGGCATGACGATGATGACCTTGTAACCTTTTGCAGCTCCAACCCAAGCCAAACCGATACCAGTATTTCCGCTTGTAGGCTCAACAATCGTATCACCAGGCTTGATAGTGCCGGCCTTTTCAGCATCTTCAATCATTGCCAGAGCAATGCGGTCTTTGACAGAAGAACCAGGGTTGAAGGCCTCCAGTTTGACATAGACATCCGCAGCACCTTCAGGGACAATGTTATTGAGTTTGATAATCGGTGTTTTTCCGACAAGTTCTGTAATCGATTGATAAATAGCCATTGCTAATACCTCCAAATATAGTTACTTCTAGTATATACCAAGTCCCAGCCAATGTATAATATAAAAAAACTATCGTTATGATAGCTTTTTTTAATGAACAGAAACTTCGACAATTCTTGGCTCAGTCTCTTGGCTTGTGACCTTGCCATGGTAAAATTCGGTCAGACTAGTCAGAGTCGGCGCAACCAGTTCCTTGTCAACATAGATCATGGTTTGAACTTCCGTTGTAAATTGGGTATCGTGTTCTTCCAGTCCCAACTCAGCCCGCCAGTTGGCAAATTCCTGGTACTGGGCATAGGAAAGGGTGATAGAAATGCCTTTTTGCTCCTTGACTTCAACAACGCCGATTTCCTTGACGGCCTTGGACACGGCTCCAGCATAAGCCCGAATCAGCCCACCGGCACCCAATTTGATACCTCCAAAATAGCGGGTCACAACCGCTGCGACATTGGTCAGTTCATGATTTTCCAGCACTGTCAGCATGGGAACACCCGCTGTACCAGAAGGCTCGCCGTCGTCCGATGATCGCTTGATTTCCATATTTTCGCCAAGGATAAAGGCAGAGCAGTTATGGTTGGCCTTGTAGTGCTCTTTCTTAATACCGTTGATAAATTCTCTGGCCTCTTCCTCGGTTGTCACCCGTTTCATAAAGCAAATAAAGCGGGATTTCTTAATCTCTTCTTCGACAATACCGTCTTCTTTAATGGTCTTAAATTCTTTCATACCAAAATTATACACGTTTTTCCAAAAACTGACAAAAATTTCCGAATAAATAAGTGATGAAAGAATTAGAAAATTATTATGGACGACTGTTTACCAAGTATCAATTGACGGCTGAAGAGCGCCAAGCAGCTCAGACCTTACCTAGCATGACAGAGGGGGGCGTTTGTTTTCGTTGTTCGACTGCATTTTCGGATCGCCATCGTTTGCCAAACGGGGCCTACTATTGCCGAGAATGCATCCTGCTAGGCAGGGTGCGGTCAGATGAGGAACTCTATTATTTTCCCCAGCAGGATTTCCCAGAAAATGCCTGTCTCAAGTGGTCTGGTCAGCTGACTGATTGGCAGCAGAAGATTTCAAACGGGCTCTGTGCCAATATTGAAAAAAGGCGGCCGACCTTGGTTCATGCCGTGACGGGGGCTGGAAAGACGGAGATGATTTACCATGCAGTAGCGCAAGTCATTGACCAGGGCGGAGCAGTTTGTCTGGCCAGTCCCAGAATTGATGTCTGTATCGAGCTTTATAAGCGGCTGCAACAAGATTTCGCTGTTCCCATCAGTCTCCTTCATGGCCAGTCGGATCCTTATTTTCGGACGCCGCTTGTGGTCGCTACCACCCACCAGTTGCTCAAGTTCTACCAGGCCTTTGATTTGGTCTTAATCGATGAGGTGGATGCCTTTCCCTATGCGGACAATCCCATGCTCTACCGGGCAGTAGACAATGCCGTCAAAGCAGACGGGCTCCAGGTTTTCCTGACAGCGACCTCGACGGATGAGCTGGATAGGAAGGTAAAATCCGGCCAATTAGAACGGCTCAGTTTGCCCAGACGCTTTCACGGCAATCCCTTGATTGTGCCAGAAAAGGTCTGGTTCAGCCAATTTGACCAGAGCCTGAAAAAGGACAAGCTGGTTGTCAAGCTCAAGAAAGCTATCAGAAACCAGCGAAAAACAAGTTTTCCCTTGCTGATTTTTCTGCCAGAAATTTCCAAAGGCCAGGAATTTGTAGCGATTTTGGAGCGAGAATTTCCTGATGAGAAAATCGGTTTTGTTTCTAGTCAGACGGAAAATCGACTGGAGATTGTTCAAGGTTTTCGCGACCGCACCATTACCATCCTGGTTTCAACAACGATTCTGGAGCGAGGTGTGACCTTTCCCATGGTTGATGTCATGGTAGTCCAGGCCAACCACTATCTCTATACGTCGTCCAGTTTGGTGCAGATTGGAGGTCGAGTCGGACGGTCCATGGATCGTCCCACAGGCTTGCTCCTCTTTTTTCATGAGGGTTCGACCCGTGCCATTGAAAAAGCAATCGCTGAAATCAAATTTATGAATAAGGAGGCCGGCTATGTCTAACTGCCTACTCTGTGCGGAAAGCCTGCGAACCCGCACCACATTTAGCTCTATCCTCTTTTTCCAGCAGGAGAAGCTAGGGATTTGTTCCAGCTGTCAGGCTTCTTTTAAGGAAATAGCAGAGCTCCACTGTCCGTCGTGTTATAAGTCAGGAACTTCCGATATCTGCAGTGATTGTCGGCACTGGCAGGCCAGGGGCAAACACATTGACCACAGGGCCATTTTCCAATACAATCCAGCCATGGCAGATTATTTCAGCAAGTACAAGTTTCAAGGGGACTATCTGCTCAGACAGATCTTTTCCCAGCAAATCAAGGCAGCCCTGTCAGCTTATTCGGACTATACCTTGGTTCCCATTCCCCTTAGTCCAGAGAGGTTGGAGGAGCGAGGCTTCAATCAGGTGACGGGGCTACTTGATGCAGCTGGTCTTCCATATAAAGAGCTCTTGGGCAAAATTGATAGCCAGAAACAGTCTTCAAAAAGTCGGGAGGAGCGTCTTGATGCGGAACAGGTCTTTTATTTGTTGGAGGAAGATGAGCTTCCAGAGAAAATAATTTTAGTTGACGATATTTACACAACAGGTGCCACAATCCAGCTTGCTGTGGGACTTTTCATGAAAACTGGTCAGAAAGAAATCAAAACATTTTCACTTTCACGTTGAGAAAACGGTTGCAATATTTTATAAATGTGTTATAATGATAGTGAAGAAAGGCGAAAGCCAAGAAAGAGGTACTAATATGATTAAATTCAGTATTCGTGGAGAAAACCTTGAAGTTACAGATGCACTCCGTGCCTATGTAGAAGAGAAAGTTGCTAAGATTGAGAAGTACTTTAGTGCAGACCAAGAGTTGAATGCCAAGGTAAACTTGAAGGTTTACCGTGACAAGCGTGCTAAGGTTGAAGTGACTATCCCTGTTGGTGGTGTAACCCTACGTGCAGAAGACATTTCACAAGAAATGTATGGCTCAATCGACCTTGTCGTAGACAAGATTGAACGTCAAATCCGTCGTAATAAGACAAAAATCGAGCGCAAACACCGTCAAAAAGTGGCTACTGGTCAAGTCTTTACAGACGAGTTGGTAGAGCAAGCTGAAGAAGAAGTAAAAGTAGTTCGTACTAAGCAGGTAGACTTGAAACCAATGGATATGGAAGAGGCGGTTCTTCAATTGGAATTGCTTGGACATGACTTCTTTATCTACACAGATGCCAATGATGGTACTACCAATGTCCTTTACAAACGTGAAGATGGCGATTTGGGACTCTTGGAAGTGCGTCAGTAATTCTCAGAACTTGTATTCACAGTTCAGTATCTTTAGCTAAGGCTAGTTTTCTGCCACTCATCGTTCGTTTTTCTCGAAATACAGTCAGTATTCCATCAAAAAACGGTCTTGATTTGTAAAAAAAACTATCTCTCATCTAAATCTACCTTACTTGTAAATACTGTTTCTTATATAAACGAATAGGAGAGGAGGGCAACCTTCTCTCTTTTGCCATGACGGGTGACGAAAGGACTAGCTATGCAGTTTTTAGCAGAATTAATTGGAGGGTGGCTCTTGGAATTGCCAGTTTTTGAGCCAGAAAAACAGGCGCCCTTTGGCAGTCGTTACTGGTTGGGCTGGCTCGGAATCTTGTTTCATCTGGTCCTGGTCGGCTTGCTTGCTTTTATCAGTTTCTTTAGCCTAGCTAAGCTGCTGAAAGACTTTCATCTGGGCCATATGATTCTTGCTACCTTCCTCCTTGGGCTTGCGCTCTTTTCGCTTTGGCGACTGGGCAAATACCTGGTCAGGATGTGTCGCGCAACCAACTATTATTGGAAGAGGAAATAGAAAGCATCAGCTTGAGCTGGTGTTTTTTTGATGCCTGGGGAGGGAAATTCGGTTTCAATTATGCTATAATAGGGAGATAATATTTGTTAGGAATGAATGTTGAATAGGAGCATGGATGAGTAGGATGATGCCGGGGCGGACTCGCCAGGAAGGAATTGATTTATACGAATCGGGTCAGTTGAGAGTCGTTGAGAGCGAGCTGGGAAAGATGACGCTGGAAATTGCCGGGGAGTTGTTTTCCTATAGCGATGACGATAGTGAGCTTAATTGTAGCTGTCTGCTATTTCAAAACAAGGGCTACTGCCAGCATTTGGCTGCTACGGAGTATTTTTTGAAGAATGATAAGGCTGGTCAGACCCTCAAGGAGGAGGGCAGCCATCAGAAGGAGACCGCTAGGCGAACCTACTTTGACGGCTTGTTTTTGGATGAAATTTTACCGCTTCCGCTTGATTTGGGTATCCAATACCAATTGGCGGTGGAGGGGCAGTTATTGGCCTATGACCGCCAGATTGACTGGACCCTCAAAATCGGTCGTTTGCCAGACCAGCGTTACTATATTATTCGCGATATTGGGGCCTTTTTGAAGGTGGTCAAAACCAATGGCCAGTATCAAATCGGTAAAAAATACTTTGAGCATGTGTCCTTTGATCATTTTGACCCGGCAAGTCAGGCTCTTCTGGAATTTTTATGGGTCCTGGTGCCTGAAAAAGCCCGCCTGGACTCGGAAGTCTTGGTTCATTTCGGTCGTCATTTTCGCCTGCCCAAGTCTCACTTTGAGGAGGGGCTGGAATTACTGGGGGACTTGGATGAATTTCAACTGACCCACCAGCAGACCAGCTACTCACAGTTGACCATTAAACACCTAACGCCAGAAGACGGTCTCTTTTGTTTTGAAGTAACGGTTCATATGGATATGATTGAAATGGTGATTCATGAAGAGCCTGTCCGCCAGCTCTTTTATGGAAGTTACCTACTCAAACATGGTACTATCTATAGCCTGAATCACCAGCAGGAAAATCTGCTGATGCGGATCAATGATCTGGTTCCGACTGAATCAGGCCTACGCAAGGTTCAAGTGGATTTTCAAGATCAGGGCAAATTGGCCCTTAGTTTATTGGAACTGCAAAAATTGGGGAAAGTCAAGGCACCCAAACGCTTTGCCATTGAGGATTTTCAGCCGGAATTCCATCTGGGCATGGAGGCAAGTGGTCGCTTGACCCTGCAGCTGGTCTTGGATTTTTCAGGTCGCAAGGTTGCCTCGCAAGAGGAGCTGGACTTACTACCTTTTACAAGTCATTTTCAACATCTGGAAGCTGTCCACCAGGCGATCAAGCTAGCAGGCTTTCATGGGAAATTCCTGGCCTACCGCCAGCCCTTGGTCCAGACCGAATGGTATACCTTCTACAAGGAACATCTAGCCCTGTTGGAAAAAATGGGTAAGGTTTACCTGGACCAGCAGTTAGAAAATAATCTTATTCAGGCCAAGCCAAGTCTTGAAATCGTGAAAAATGGTTCCTTGTTGGACATTTCCTTTGACTTGACAGGCATTGATCAATCCGAGGTGGATCAGGCCATCCAGGCCCTCTTAAACCAGGAGGACCACTATACCAGCCCAAGTGGCAAGTTGCTGGTCTTCGACGAAGAGGCCTTGCGCATCAGCCAGACTCTGACCAATCTCCGAGCTAAATTTGGAAAGGGGCAGACCCTTCATTTGGATGCCTTGAATGGTTTCCGATTGGCTCAGCAATTGTCAGGCTTGGACCAGGTTCATTTTTCGGAAGAATTTCAAACCATGGCGGCTCATTTGGCGGCACCAGATACCTTTCCTCTTCCCCAACAGCCCCTTAATCAGCAACTACGGGATTACCAAGAGACAGGCGTCAAATGGCTTTCCATGCTCAACCATTATGGTTTCGGGGGCATTCTGGCAGATGATATGGGTCTAGGGAAGACCCTGCAAACTATTGCCTTCCTGTCAGGCCATCTGAAGTCAAGTTCCAAGGTTTTGATTTTGGCTCCATCTAGTTTGATTTATAACTGGCAGGAAGAATGTGCCAAATTTGCGCCGGACTTGGAAGTGGCAGTGGTCTATGGCAATAAGGACCACCGGGAAAAGCTTATCAATGAGGACCATCAGGTCTATGTGACTTCCTACCCATCCTTCAGACAGGATTTTGACCTCTATAAAGAAGAGCAATTTGATTATTTGATTTTGGATGAAGCCCAGGTCATGAAAAATTCCCAGTCAAAAATTGCCCAGCTTCTGAGAGAGTTTGAGGTAGGGAATTGTTTTGCCCTGTCTGGTACGCCTATTGAAAATCACCTGACTGAGCTTTGGTCTATTTTCCAGATTGTCCTACCAGGCCTCCTGCCAGGTAAGCAGGAATTTAGCAAGATGACTTCCCAGGAAATTGCCCGTATGATCCAGCCCTTTGTCCTCAGACGGCATAAGGAAGAGGTTCTGGATGAATTGCCAGATTTGATTGAGGTCAATGTCCTAAATGAATTGACAGATGAGCAAAAGGTCATCTATCTGGGGCAACTCCAGCAAATGCAGTCCAAGGTGTTGGGAGCAGATGATGCCCAGATTAACCGCAATAAGATTGAAATCCTATCAGGCATTACCCGTCTCCGCCAAATTTGTGACACTCCCAGCCTCTTTATGGATGATTTTACCAGAGAAAGTGGTAAGCTCAATAGCCTGAGCGAGCTCCTGCAACAGCTTAAAGAGGGTGAGCATCGGGTATTGATTTTTTCACAGTTTAGAACAATGCTGGATAAGATTGAGCAGCAGCTGGATGAGTTGGGCCTGACCTCTTACAAATTGACCGGCTCGACCCCTGCTAGTCAGCGCCAAGAAATGACCCAGGCCTTTAACGCAGGTAGCCGCGATGCCTTCCTCATTTCCCTCAAGGCAGGTGGCGTGGGGCTCAACCTGACCGGTGCCGATACAGTCATTTTGGTTGACCTCTGGTGGAATCCTGCGGTGGAATCCCAGGCCATTAGTCGGGCCCACCGAATGGGGCAGACAGAAACGGTCGAATGCTATCGATTGATTACTAGGGGAACGATTGAAGAAAAAATCCTTGCCCTGCAGGAAAGTAAGAAAAATCTAGTCAAGACGGTGCTGGACGGCGAAGAAAGTCGCTCAAGTCTGACGGTTGAAGATATTCGTGACATTCTTGGTATCACAGAATAAGGCTGACAATCTGAAGCAGACTTCCTCTTGTGTGGTAAAACCCTGTGCCTTTATGATATAATGAGTAGTTGAAAGGAATGTGCTATGATAAGAGAAGAAACTCGATTTCCCATCATTTCAGACAATGAGCCCCTGATTGAGGCCAGCCCTCAGATGCTTCTCTATGAGGAGAGCGATTTGATTTCAAATATTAAGGGACCTTATCAGGACAAGGTGTTTGAAGTCAGTGGCAGTCAGGAACCAGCGGTGAAGCCTGTTCCAGAGCAGACGGAAGACGAGCTCTTGCCCCCTTTATTTGCTACCAAGAGGTCGCATTATTCCAGACGGGACCGAAATCTTCACAGACCGGTCCAGCATGCGGAGCGGAAGACCCAGGGGCAGTTAGCCAGGGAAGTAGCCAAAGAAGATATTAAAAAGAAACGTTCAGCTAGCTATTTGAAGGATGATTTTATCGGAAGCAAGCCTAAAAAAGTTCCAACTGTCCATCCTACTCCTCACAAGGAAGTGACTGGCGATCTTCTGGCCAATCTAGCTGACCGTTTGCGCCAAGAAAGCTATATTTTAGCAGATTTGCCAGAAGTCTATTCTTTGAAAAAAGAGGACCGGGTGCAGGAAAAAACATCAAGCAACCAGTCCTTTGATTTCCTCAAGAGAAGTCAGGTCTATAATTATCCGGAAAGACGTGCCTTTCGTGATAAGCAGGTTGCACAAGAACTCAATTTGACACAGATAGAAGAGGATTAAGATGACAAAAACCTATCATTTTATTGGTATTAAGGGTTCAGGCATGAGTGCGCTGGCTCTTATGCTCCACCAAATGGGCCACAAGGTTCAAGGAAGTGATGTAGATAAGTATTACTTTACCCAGCGTGGGCTGGAGCAAGCTGGAATTCCTATCCTGCCCTTCGATGAAAAAAATATTACTGCCGATGTGGAGCTGATTGCTGGTAATGCCTTCCGTCCAGACAATAACCTGGAAATCGCCTATGCGGATGCGAATGGCTACAGCTACAAGCGTTACCACGAGTTCCTGGGCCAATTCATGAAGGAATTTACTAGCCTTGGTGTGGCTGGTGCCCACGGAAAGACGTCAACTACAGGTCTCTTGGCCCATGTTATGCGCAATATCACGGATACCTCATTCTTAATCGGTGATGGTACAGGTCGTGGTTCTGCCAATGCCCAATACTTTGTTTTTGAGTCAGATGAATATGAGCGTCATTTTGCTCCATATTACCCAGAGTACAGCATTATCACCAATATTGACTTTGACCATCCGGACTATTTCACTAGCCTTGAGGATGTCTTCAATGCCTTCAATGACTATGCCAAGCAGGTTAAAAAAGGTCTTTTCCTCTATGGTGAGGATGAGGAATTGCGTAAGATTACAGCCAATGCGCCGATTTACTACTATGGTTTAGGCGATGAAAATGATTTTGTAGCCTATGACTTGCGTCCATCAACAACGGGCTCACAATTCAAGGTTCGCTATAAGGAAAAAGAATTGGGTGAGTTTCAAATTCCAACCTTTGGCAAGCATAATGTTATGAATGCGACAGGCGTCATTGCTAACCTCCATATAGCAGGTTTTGATTTAGCCTTAGTGGCTCAACATCTCAAGACTTTTGCTGGTGTCAAGCGTCGCTTTACTGAGAAAATAGTTAATGATACGGTTATCATTGATGACTTCGCTCATCATCCTACGGAAATCATTGCGACTATTGATGCCGCCCGTCAAAAGTACCCAAGCAAAGAGTTGGTTGCTATTTTCCAAC
The DNA here is from genome assembly GCF_043674155.1 of Streptococcus sp. A23. NCBI lineage: Bacteria > Bacillati > Bacillota > Bacilli > Lactobacillales > Streptococcaceae > Streptococcus > Streptococcus sp. A23. The sequence continues at coordinate 115,996 of NZ_JBIMJP010000004.1, forward strand.
CCCACACCTTTACGCGTACCATTGCGCTCCTGGATGAATTTGCAGAGGCTTTGAATGGGGCTGATGCGGTTTATTTGGCACAAATCTATGGATCAGCGCGTGAGACTGATAATGGAGAGGTCAAAGTAGAGGATCTGGCAGCTAAAATAAAGAAAAAAGGTGGACAGGTAACGGTTGAAAACACTTCGCCGCTCTTGGATCATGACAATGCAGTCTATGTCTTTATGGGGGCGGGAGATATTCAATCTTATGAATACTCATTTGAGCGTCTCTTGTCAAATTTGACACATAATGTACAATAAGAAAAGGGACAGCGGTCCCTTTTCTGATACTGGGGGAAATAATATGGAAATTCGTTTTTCGCAGCCGGGTGACTTGCCTGGTATTTTGCGGCTGGAGCAGGAAAATTTTATTCCTGAGGAGCAGATTTCAGAGCCTGTTTTGGCGGCTTATGCTGCAAATTGTAGCCAGTCCAGTCTCGTTATGATTCACGAGGGAGAAGTAGCGGCTTATTTGTTAGCCTGTCCTGCAGAAGAGAAGCTGGTGACGGATGCTATTTTTGAGCTGACAAACTCTGCTGACTTGAAAGGACGATACTTGCACATTGCTAGCCTGTCAGTGGACAATGCCTACAAGGGTCAGGGGCTTGGTACCCTACTCACGGCTGCCTTGAAAGAAGTCGCAAGGTCAAGAGATATGGAGGGGATTGCTTTAACTTGTAAGGAATATTTGCTCAACTATTATGAGCGTAATGGCTTTGAGGATATGGGACCATCCCAGTCACAGTTTGGCGGTGGCCAGTGGTTTGACATGTATTGGTCTGTGCCATAGTAGGGGGGAACCAAGGCGACTTTGGCATCAAGACTTCATTTCTGTACTTCCGCGCCAGCAATTGTTGGGACAGCGTAGAGAATGTTGTGCCTTACGAGGTGCAGGTTGGGGACGTCCTCATGCGACGGTCAACTATGTCTTTACCCATTCTCCGACTAAATTGTTTCAATATTATAAGATGATCATGCAGAAGATGGAGAAAAGAGGTTACAAGGTGTCGGCCGAATGGCAGGAGTCGACCTATCGTGGGAAGAAGGAAGCGGCTAATAGTGAGGTTGAAGAAATTCCACTGACCAGTCCTATTTATCCAGAGCATGACGCATTTTACTTGGAAGAATGTCTAGTCAATTTGCGGGACAAGGGGATTTTTCTGTAAATCATACGTTAAACACAAAAAATCAGCCCAGAGGACTGACTTTTAGGAGATTTATGAAAAATTTTAGGATACACTTATAGTATAAAGGAATTTTCAGAATATTCATCGGTCTTAGGACCGATTTGTATTATTTTTTTTGAAGGAGGAAAAAGATGATTAGACCAGCTCAGTTACAAGACATTCCATCACTGGAAAGCCTGCTTGAGGAGATTTTACAGGTTCATCATGTGGGAAGACCTGATATTTTTAGGGAAAGTGGGCAAAAATATTCGCAGGCAGACTTGACTTCCATGATTGGAAATCCAGACCAGCTAATTTTTGTCTATGAAACGGCGGGACAGGTAGTTGGGCATCTCTTTTGCCAAATTCAAGAGGCACAGAGTCAGGTATTACAGCCTGTAAAAACGCTCTTCATAGATGATTTGTGTGTGTCATCGCAGGTTCGCGGTCAGGGAATTGGTAAGGAACTCTATGCTTTTGCTCTTTCTTATGCCAAGGAAAGTGGTTGCTACAATATAACGTTGGATGTTTGGGCGGATAATACGAAGTCAGTCGCATTTTATGAGCAACTAGGGTTGAAACCGCAGAAGATACGGATGGAGGAAGTATTATAAAAGAACTCAACTATTTCAGTCGAGTTCTTTAATAAATTCTCCTATTTTTTTAACAATTTCTGTTACTAAGGCATTACCCATGAAAAACATTCGCATTTTATCAGAAACGTCAACAATAGTTCCGTCAGAAAGTTTTTTCTTAGCTGTCCAATCGTCTGGAAAGTCTTGCAGTCGTTCTGCTTCAATAGGTGTAATGAGGCGGTAACGCCCATTGACTTTTAAGAAGTGGGTAGAGCGATTGACAGTCCCCTCTGATGTTAGTATAAAAAATACCCTGATTAGTCAGGGTGTAAAAATCGCACATGCAACCTTGGAACAATATCTGAACAGCCTTACAGATAGCCTGCTCTTTTACGCAGTTCCTCGGTTTGATGTAAAAAGGCGTAGTCTCTTACAGCGTCTAGAAAAATACTACACAGTAGACCTTGGTTTTAGAAACCTATTGCTTCCAGATCATCAGGAAGATATTGGAAATATGATTGAAAATATTGTATTTCTGGAGCTATGTCGACGTTATAGCAAGGTCTATGTTGGCAATGTCGATAAGTACGAGGTGGATTTCATTGCCGTCACGGAGCAGGGGCATTTTGCCTACTACCAAGTCAGTGAAACAACTCTTGCGCCTGAAATACTTGAAAGGGAATTGCGTCCGCTGCAGAAGATTTCAGACAACTACCCCAAGTATATACTGACTATGGATACTATTCAACCCTATGCAAATTATGGCGGTATCGAGAAGATGAGCCTGCTAGACTGGTTAGTGGAGGCTAAAAAAAGAGTCACCCCTCTTTTTTTAGTTTCTTCTCATTTCTTCTAACAATTTCTGTGCTGTCTCCAGATTGCTGTGTTTTTTTTGGCGCAGGAGGTGGGCTAGGTGGTCGACCTCCTTTTCGTGGGCGCCGGCAAGCAGGGCCAGGGATTTGGCATGGAGTTTCATGTGTCCCTGTTGGATACCAGTTGTGACCAAGGCGCGCAGAGCAGCGAAGTTCTGGCTGAGACCGACAGCGGCTATGATAGAGGCTAGTTGCCGCGCCTGTGGATGTCCCAAAATAGCAAAAGCTGCCTGAACCTTAGGATTGAGGCCAATCGAACCACCGACGGTAGCGATAGGCAGGGGCAGTGTGATGGAACCTACCAGCTCCTCGCCTTGGATAGTCCATGTTGATAGACCGCGATACTGTCCGTCGCGACTGGCATAGGCGTGAGCGCCTGCCTCAACCGCCCGCCAGTCATTTCCCGTCGCAAGTACAAGGGCGTCAAGGCCGTTAAAAATCCCCTTATTGTGGGTGGCTGCCCGATAAGGGTCCACCTGAGCCAGTTTGCTGGCAAGGCTTATTTTTTTTGCCGTTTCTTGGGCAATGGCAGAGCTGATTGCTAGACTTGAGATGGCTATCCGACATTCTGCGGTCACTAGGGACTCCGTTGCATAGTTGGACAGAATCCCCATCAAGGCCTGACCTTGCGATAGAGTTTCCAAATGTTCTTTTATCCCTTCCAACATATTATTTAACATATTGGCGCCCATGGCCTCTTGGACGTCGACCCGCAAGTAAACAATCAGAAACTCATCCTTTTGCTCGACGGTAATCTTTCTAGCGCCACCGCCTCGTTTGACAATAGATGGATGTGCGTCGTTGGCTAGTTGGAGCAGTTCTTCTTCCGCCTGACCAATGAGCTGACTGGCTCTGTCCATGTCAGGAACGTCGTAGAGTGCGACTTGACCAATCATAAGGCGGTTGTGGATAGTGGTGGAAAAACCGCCCGATTTGGCAATCATTTTTCCACCTAGCGAGCAAGCGGCAACGACAGAGGGTTCTTCCGTGACCATGGGAATGCTGTAGCTGACACCGTCAACCAGCAATTCTGGTACGACCGAGAAGGGCAAGGAGAAGGTTCCAAGGTGGTTCTCAGCCATTTTTCCTGCAACGGTTTCTGGGAGATTATCATCTTGCTGGAGAATTGCAATGGTTTTCTCATCTAGCTGACGAGCTTGACCTAGCAAGTCAATGCGTTCAAGCCGCGTTTTTTTGTAATATCCTGAGAAATGGGACATGATTTCCTCTTTCTATATGAGAAAAGCACCCTGGCTTGGCCAAGGGTGCCAGTTACTGACTAGTTTTTGATATAGATTCGTCTGTGGTCTTGGATTTTAGCTAGAGCAAATGGACTTTGGTCAGCAGGAAAGTCAGCAGAAGTGCCTGTTTCGTCCAATTCAATTTCTTCAAAGAAGATTTGTTCGTATTGGTCCATGCTCAAGCGTGTCCGCTGGTTGAGCTTGTCTAGGCGGTCCATTTCCAAGTACTCTTGGTAGCCTTCGACTAGGCGGCCGCTAAAGATTTCACAGACAGCTCCGCTACCATAGCTATAAAAGAGGACTTGGTCATCTGCCTTGAGCGCTCTGCTATTTTCCAAAAGGGAAAGGAGAGAAAGGAAAATCGAGCCAGTATAGATGTTGCCGACCACCTTATTGTAAACGATGGCCTCTCGGAAGCGGTCAGAGAGGCGGGTCAGGGTTTCCTCGTCCTTGGCAATGGCTTGGAGGCCCTTGAGCCCCTGCTTTGAGAATGGGATATGCAGGCACATAGCCGCGAAGTCGCTGAGCTGTTGTCCAGTTTTCGCTTGGTAGTGGTCGAAGGTAGTAGTCAAGCAGTTAGTGTATTGTTCGGTTGAAAATTTGCCGTCAACACGCGGATATTTGTCATAGTTGGGACGCCAGAAGTCATAGATGTCGCGGGTTTGGCAGACATTGTCATTGTTGAGGACCATGATGCGTGGGTCAGCAGTGACCAGCATGGCAACAGCGCCCGCACCTTGAGTTGGTTCACCGCCTGATGCGATACCGTATTTGGCAATATCACTAGCGATGACCAGAACTTTGGAGTCAGGGAATTGGTTGATGTGGCTTTTGGCTAGGCTGAGTCCGGCAGTTGCACCGTAGCAGGCCTCTTTCATTTCGATAGACCGTGCAAAGGGTTGAATACCGAGGAGTCCATGAATAGCCACGGCTGCAGCCTTACTCTGGTCAACACTTGATTCGGTACCAACGATGACCATGTCAATAGTTGCTTTATCTTCTTCGGTCAAGATGCTAGCCGCAGCCTGTGCCCCCAAGGTCACAATGTCTTGAGTCACAGGAGCCACAGCCATTTCAGACTGGAGCAATCCGATTTTAAATTTATTAGGATCAACAGAGCGGGCTTGGGCTAAGTCAGCCAAATCTAATACAAAATCAGGTGCCGCAAAACCGATTTTATCAATACCAATATTCATAAAAATTCCTTTGTTTACAAGTGATTTATCTTGTGGTCGCCTTGGAAATGATGAGGGAAATTCCCTGACCGCCTCCGATACAGAGTGAGCAGAGGCCTAGTTTTCCATTGCGTTTTTCTAGTTCGTGGATCAGCGTCACCAGGATGCGGCTACCGCTGGCACCGATAGGGTGTCCGAGTGCGATTGCACCTCCGTTGACGTTGACCTTATCTGCTGGGATGCCCAATTCCTTGACAACAGGAATGGACTGGGCAGCGAAGGCCTCATTGATTTCAAACAAATCAATGTCGTCCACTGTTTTTCCGAGTTTTTGTAGAGCTTTCTGGCTAGCTGGAATTGGTCCCAAGCCCATGTAGGCTGGGTCCAATCCGCTAGTCGCATAGGCCTCGATGAAGGCTAGAGGCTGGACATTCAACTCCTTAGCCTTCTCTTCTGACATGAGAACGAGAACTGCACAGCCGTCATTGATACCTGAGGCATTGGCAGCAGTCACCGTACCATCTTTTTTGAAAGAAGGGCGGAGTGTTGCTAATTTTTCAAGAGGTGTCAATCGTGGGTATTCATCTGTGTCAAATATGACTTCTCCCTTGCGGGTTTGAAGGCTAATTGGGACAATTTCATCTACGAATGTGCCTTGGGCGATAGCCTGAGCAGCTTTTTCTTGGCTGGCAAAGGTGAAGGCGTCCTGTTCTTCACGAGTGACCTGATACCGCTCTGCAACATTTTCAGCGGTAATGCCCATGTGGTAGCCCTCAAAAGCATCCGTCAGACCGTCGGTCAGCATAGAATCTTCTAATTCCAAGTGTCCGAATTTAGCACCGAATCGGCTGTGCTTTGACAGGTAGGGTGCTTGGCTCATGATTTCAATACCACCTGCAACGACGACGTCATTGTCGCCCAGCATGATAGACTGGGCTGCGAGCAAGACGGATTTGAGACCGGAACCGCAGACCTTATTAACCGAATAAGCAGAAGTTTCTTGCGGAAGTCCTGCTTTGACAGCAACTTGGCGGGCAATATTTTGCCCCTGACCAGCAGAAAGGACATTGCCAAAGATGACCTCGTCAATGCTCTCCGCTGGGATATTCTTTTTCTCTAGCGCCTGCTTGAGAACCTGGGCTCCCAAGTCGGCGATTTCTATATCTTTTAGACTACCTCCGAAACTGCCAATGGCAGAGCGGTAGGCAGACACGATAGCTACTTTATTCATGAGTACTCCGTGTTCATTATTATTGTTCAGTTCGCAAAGGATAAAAAAGTCCGGCATTTCTAGAGTGCGGAATCTCCTCTTGGATCTGTCGTGTTCAGCCTAACTATTATATCATGTTTTTGGCATAATGGATAAGAAGAAGGATAGGTCTGAGGGCTGAATTTTCAAGAAAAAATAATGAAAGCGTAAACAGCTTGTGGAAAAACTAGCATTTTTTACGCAATTCGTGTAAAATAGAGAAGTATAAGAGGGAAACCTCAAAATAAAAAGGAGAATCCATATAATGGTAAAATTGGTTTTTGCTCGCCATGGTGAGTCTGAATGGAACAAAGCTAACCTTTTCACTGGTTGGGCTGATGTTGATTTGTCTGACAAAGGTACACAACAAGCAATCGACGCTGGTAAATTGATCAAAGAAGCTGGTATCGAGTTTGACTTGGCCTTCACTTCAGTATTGAAACGTGCAATCAAGACAACAAACTTGGCTCTTGAAGCTGCAGATCAATTATGGGTACCAGTTGAAAAATCATGGCGTTTGAACGAACGTCACTACGGTGGTTTGACAGGTTTAAACAAAGCTGAAGCAGCTGCTGAATTTGGTGATGAGCAAGTGCACATCTGGCGTCGTTCTTATGATACTTTGCCACCAGAAATGGCCAAAGATCATGAGCATTCAGCACACACTGACCGTCGTTATGCTCACCTTGATGGCTCAGTTATCCCAGATGCTGAAAACTTAAAAGTAACGCTTGAGCGCGCTCTTCCATTCTGGGAAGACAAGATTGCTCCAGCCTTGAAAGATGGCAAAAATGTCTTCGTAGGTGCACACGGTAACTCTATCCGTGCCCTTGTAAAACACATCAAGCAACTGTCTGACGATGAAATCATGGATGTGGAAATCCCTAACTTCCCACCACTTGTGTTCGAATTGGACGAAAACCTCAACATCGTGAAAGAGTACTACTTGGAAGCGTAATTGGTTGGACACCTGGACTTCGGTCTAGGTGTTTTTTGATGCTCGGATAGAATTATCACAACTTATAACTATGTTTGTATGACAACTGAATTCGTATATCAATAAATTATCAAGTGGATATATTCACAAAATGCTTGTGATTAAAATCATTCAATGAAAGACTATTTTTGTAAGCGCTTTAATATGGATGATGTAGGTTTAGGAGGATGCATCAAAAGTGAAAACAATATAATTAATATAATAAAAAATAGAGGTCTATGTTAAATGAATAAATTTTCAAAGCAACTATTTGATAAGCGGCAACGTTTTTCTATCCGACGTTTTACTGTCGGTGTGGCTTCGGTTGCGATTGGTCGGACAGAAAATGCTCACTTTGATGTGCACAATCTTTTGCCAACCACAAGTTATCGATTCCGTGTGACAGCCCGTAATCCACTAGGTTCTTCAGAAGTATATGAGGTTCTCGAAACCAATACAATTGCTAAAAATCCAAGCTTGAAAGTAGCAATTGTCAATGCAACTGCAAGCACGGCTGAACAAGCAAACGAACCATTAACCAATCTTTACGATGGTGATGATAATACACTTTACCATAGTGATTGGAACAATAATCGTGCTGTTCCGTCAAGTCTAGTTATTGATTTGGGAGAAAGTACAGCTGTCGATCACCTAATTTATCGTGCTCGCGATAATGCTGGTAATGGAAATATTACTGGATTGAGCCTTGAAATTAGTCAAGATGGATTCAGCAATGAAGCAGAACTTCAAGCAGGTACAGACTATGCAGATCCAGCTTCTTACCCAATTGCTGAAGACGAATTGGTAACGGAAAAAGGGGAACCGGCTTATCACTATCTGCCAGCCTTTGAGTTTAAAGTACCAGCTGCACCTGTTACTACTTCAACAGTAGCTAGTCCAGAACCGGTTTCAACTTCTGAACTCTCAGTTCCAACTGGGTCAGTAAGTCCAGCTTCAGCAACTCAATCAGAATCTGCTAGCTTGCCAAATACCGGAGATAGTCAATCAGGCTTTTCTCTCATTGGTCTTACAGCTCTGGGTCTTCTAGGATTTGCAGCTCGCAAAAGAAAATATAGTTGATAGGGAGTGTTCATGACCATTGGTCTCAGGGGCAATAGGAATTGAGCATCAACTATATAAGGTGGACCGTCCTTGTGATGGTCCACTTTTCATATCAGATATCAGATTTTTCATGTATTCTATGATAGAATTTAAGTATCAAATAAAAGGAGTCTAACATGGCAAGTAAAAAAATGTTGCACGCTTGTTTGCGTGTTGAAAACTTAGAAGCTTCTCAAAAGTTCTACGAAGAAGCCTTTGGATTTAAAGAAACCCGTCGTAAGGATTATCCGGACCACAAGTTTACCTTGGTGTATTTGGCACTTCCAGGTGATGAGTTTGAGATTGAATTGACTTATAATTACGATCATGGTCCTTATGTGGTTGGGGATGGTTTTTCACACCTGGCTCTCTCTTCAGATAATTTGGAAGGGGACAATGCTAAGCACAAGGCGCTTGGCTATCCAACGACAGACCTCAGTGGACTACCAGGCAATCCAGGACGATACTATTTTGTAACGGATCCAGATGGCTACCGTGTGGAAGTTATCCGCGCAGACTAAGAGATGAAAAGGAGTCGAAAAAGTTCGGCTCTTTTTATTTTATGTAACTGTTTTCAGAAACCGAATATTGATTGAAAAAAAGTCGTTTTTATACTATGATAGTTATATATATCTATGAAAGAGATTTACTTGTATGAGAAAACAAAATGTTGCGCTGTTGGTTGTCAATAGCATTCTTTTTTTAGTGTGCCTTGGCATGTTGGTCTTTGCTTATGGAAAATACCAGGAACAGGCCTTGAGAGATGACGTCAAACAGCTAAAATTAAACTATTCCAAGGAAAGCAATGTCTATCGTCAGGCTGGGAAAATCGGTTCAGAATTTGTTCAAGTTGCCATTCCAGAAGATGAAGCTGGGAATCCGATTTCAGTGATTCAGAAGGAGGTCCTAGCACTGGTGAAAAAGCAATTCGGCCAGGAAGGGCCTCAATCTAGAACGACAGGACTGCATTTTTTCAGTGTGGATAAGGAAAACTCTGAGTACAAAGACATCATAGCTTATCGGATTCGAACAAGGCCTTACAAGGTACGGGGAACCAAGTTGGTTTCTCAGAAAAAACAGGATGTGGAGCAGATTTTACTGACAGCGGAGCAAGAGGTCTTTAGTTTGAAACATTTGGTTGAGGACCAGGGAGTTTTTCGTGCCATTGTCTCATCTCACCTGCAGAGAGAATTGGCTAGTCAAGGCATGGAGCAGGCAGAAATCGACCAGCTTCTCCAGAAATTTGGCCAGGAAGATGTGGAAAATCTATCCTTCAGCTACCGAGAGAGTCAGTTTCTGTTAAACCTGCCAGAAGGCTATCAAGTGGATATCCTAGCCATTTCCATCTCAGAGCTCTATGATTGCTTGTCCGGCCATCATTTGACAGTCACAGATCAGGAAAACTACGACAAGTACCAAAAGGAAAAAGAAGAATTGGCCAATCAAAAACGGATTGCTCTGACCTTTGACGACGGTCCCAACCGCCAGACGACACCAAAGATTTTGGATATTTTGAAGAAATACAATGTTAAGGCAACATTCTTTATTTTAGGGAAAAATATTGCTGGTAATGAGGATATTATCCAGCGAATGGTGGCAGAAGGTCATGAAATTGGTAACCATACCTGGAACCATCCGAAGTTAACAGGCATCAGTCCAGAGGCTGTTCAGTCAGAAGTTGGTGACACCCAGGCTGCTCTGGAAAAGATTCTGGGCTACAAGCCCAAGCTCATGCGGCCACCGTACGGAGCAGTCAATCAAGCGACCATGAATGTCATTAATATGCCCATTATCTATTGGTCAGTGGATTCCAATGACTGGTCCAGCCGGAATCCTGCGGTCATTCTGGAAACCATTAAGGCCAATACGATTCCTGGATCTATCATTTTGCTCCACGATATCCATCCTACCAGTGTAGAAAGTGTCGAACCAACGCTCCAGTATTTTGCGAGCCAAGGTTTCAAGTTGGTGACTTCTAGTGAATTACTGGGGCAAGAACTCAATCCTCAATTGATTTATTACAATCAATTTGATGCCGGACCCGGCGCTTAAATAAGATTATATTTAACCTATGTTCACCATGAGCATAGGTTTTTCTTTGCCCAGAACCCAAGGATTTTCCGTAGGGAAAAGGAAAAGTTTGGTCTTGGAAACCGTTTACAAATCCAGTATGTTAAGAGTATACTTTTAGTAAGAGTAAAATGGAGGATGATGCCTATGGTCAAACTCGTAACAATAGGTGGTGGCTCAAGCTATACACCGGAACTGGTAGAAGGAATGATTCTAAGACATACCGAAGTACCTATCAAAGAATGGTGGTTTGTGGACATCGAAGATGGCCGAGAAAAATTGGAAATCGTGGTAGAACTTGCCAAACGCATGGTCAAAAAAGCTGGTCTTGACTGGGAAATTCATGCGACCTTGGATAGGAGAAGCGCTCTGAAAAATGCAGATTTTGTGACCTCTCAATTTCGGGTCGGTCAATTGCAGGCGCGATACTTGGATGAAACCATTCCTCTCAGTCATGGATTTTTAGGTCAAGAGACTAATGGAGCTGGAGGTATTTTTAAGGCTCTGCGGACCATTCAAGCCTATAAGAGCATCATTGCTGATATGAAAGAGCTCTGTCCAGATGCCTGGCTGATTAACTTTACGAATCCTGCTGGCATGGTGACGGAGGCTATTGTCAATTACCTGGGGTGGGAAAAGGTGATAGGTCTATGCAATATTCCGATTGGGCAAAAGAAAGCTGCCGCAGAGGTGCTTGGTCTTCAGGAATCTGAGGTTATGACCCGCCATATCGGTTTGAATCATTTTCATTTTCATCAGGTTTGGGACCGTTTTGGAAAAAATCGGACCATGGAAGTGATGGAGAAACTCTATGGAAATCAGGCAAGCCGTCCAGCAGATGCGGTGAAAAATATCAGTAATCTGGAATTTTCAATTGACTTACTTCGGACAATTGGCCTGCTGCCGTGTGACTATCACCGCTATTATTTTTTGGAAAAGGAGATGTTGGATGATGCCCTCCAGCAATACCAGACTGGGCGGGTGCGTGCCGCAGTGGTCCAAGAGGTAGAAAAGGAACTGTTCCAGCTCTACGCCGACCCTCATTTACAAGAAAAGCCCAAGCAGTTGGAGAAACGGGGCGGAGCTTATTACAGCGATATTGCCTGCCAGTTGATTGTGGCCATTTACAATGACAGCCACCAGGAGTTAACCGTTTCGACGGTCAATCGGGGTGTGATTCCCTATCTACCAGAAAATTGTGTTGTGGAGGTGACTGCTATTATTACAGCTCATGGGGCTATTCCGCTCGGCTGTCCGCCAAGTCCACCTCTGGTGACTGCTTATTTGAAGCTGATGAAGGAGATGGAATTAGCAACGGTAGAAGCTGCGGTGACAGGTGATTATGACTTGCTCTTGCAAGCCTTCTATCTCAATCCCTTGATTGCCAACGGGCCTAAAGCAGAAGAACTATTAAAAGACCTATTGCTTGCACATACGGATTATTTACCGCAATTTGCATCCAGCATTGAAGCCATCCAAGCAGAAAGGAAAGTATAATGACAGAACAAAGGACATTTTATCAATTTCCAGAAGGATTTCTCTGGGGTTCATCCACCTCTGGTCCACAGAGTGAGGGGATAGAGCCAGGTGACGGAAAGGGCTTGAACAACTGGGATTACTGGTTTGGGATTGAGCCGGAGCGTTTCCATGGGCAGATTGGTCCGGATGTGACCTCCACTTTTTATAAAAACTATCAGACCGATATTGAGCTTTTGAAAGAAACGGGGCATACGATTTTTCGGCCATCTATCCAGTGGTCACGTTTAATCCCGGACGGTGTCGGTCAGGTCAATCCAAGGGCTGTGGAATTTTACCGGGATGTTTTTCAGCAGGTCAATGCCTTGGGTGTCAAGTTGCTGGTCAATCTCTATCATTTTGACCTACCTTATGCTTTGCAGGAAAAAGGAGGATGGGAATCCAAGGAAACGGTTTGGGCCTATGAAGCCTACGCTCGGAAATGTTTTGAATTATTTGGGGATTTGGTTGACCACTGGGTGACCTTCAATGAGCCGATTGTGCCGGTAGAGTGTGGCTATTTGGGCTCCTACCATTATCCCTGTAAAGTTGATGCTAAGGCTGCAGTAGCGGTGGCTTACCATACTCAATTAGCCAGCTCCTTGGCAGTCAAGGCCTGTCATGAATTGCATCCAGACCATCAGATTTCTATTGTGCTCAATCTGACTCCTGCCTACCCAAGGAGTGACAGTCCTGAAGACCAGAAAGCTGCCCGCATTGCCGAACTTTTCCAGACCAAGAGCTTTTTGGATCCGTCTGTATTGGGGGCCTACCCAGAAGAATTGGTAGCCATTATCGATGAATACGGGCTCAGACCAGATGTTACAGAAGAGGAACTTGCTATCATCAGGGAAAATACGGTTGATTTCCTTGGAGTCAACTACTATCAGCCTCTCCGAGTACAGGCTCCGAAAGTAATCTTTGAGGAGGGTGACTTGTTGACGACGGAACATTTCTTTGCCTCTTATGATATGCCTGGCAAGAAAATCAACCCTCACCGTGGCTGGGAAATCTATGAACGCGGCCTTTATGACATTGCCATGAATTTGAAAAAGGACTATGGCAATATCGTTTGGCTGGTCACGGAAAACGGCATGGGCGTGGAAGGAGAAGAGGCCTTCAAAGAGGATGGCTATATTCAGGATGATTATCGGATTGAATTTATTCAAGACCATTTGATTGAGCTACATCGAGCCATTCAAGAAGGCGCCAATTGTAAGGGTTACATGCTTTGGACCTTTATTGACTGCTGGTCTTGGTTAAATGCTTATAAAAATAGATATGGCTTGGTTGAGCTGGATTTGAGCACTCAAAAGAGAATCATCAAAAAATCAGGTTATTGGTTTAAGGAAGTCAGTCAAGCCAACGGCTTTAGTAGGTAGGAGGGGGAATATGACAAACTTTGGATTTTCAATCTATCCGGAGCGACATGGCTTGGAGAAATGTCAGAGCTACATCGATTTGATGGAACGATATGGTGCAAGGAGGATTTTTATCAGCTTGCTCCAGATTAGGCCAGATAATTCCGAGGTGTTTGACCTGTATCGTTCAGTTATTTCCTATGCCAACCAAAAGGGGATGCTAGTGATTGCAGATATCAGTCCAGGCTTCATTGAATCCTGTGGTTGGAAAGATTCCCTTATTGAAAAAGCGCATGCATTCGGAGTTGCAGGGATTCGCTTGGATGAAGCTCTGCCCTTGGAAGAAATTGTTTCTCTGACACAAAATCCTTATCAGCTGAAAATTGAGTTGAACATGAGTACAGATAAGAGATTATTGACAAATCTCTTGCAAGCAGGAGCTAATAGAGAGAATATAATTGCCTGTCATAATTTTTATCCCCATGAATATACGGCACTTTCGGAAGATTACTTTCTCGAAATGTCAGAGTTTTATAGACAAGAGGGGATTACATCGGCAGCCTTTGTCTCCTCGCAGACTGCAACAGAGGGCCCATGGCCCTTGTCTGAAGGGTTACCAACTCTAGAAGAACACCGTCATCAAGAATTAGCTCGTCAAATTGCGTGGATAAAAGCGACTGGTTTGATTGATTGGGTATTGATTTCCAATCAGTTCGTGATAGAAGAAGAATTAGAGTCTATTCAAGAGGTGCTCGATGAAGATGTTCTGACTTTCAGAGTGCAATTGGCAGAACACGTGACCGATATTGAGAGAGAGATTATTGATTTTAGTCACAATTATCGTGGGGATATCTCTGCTTATGTTATTCGTTCAACCATGCCACGAATTGTATATAAAGATAACTCTATTCCTGCTCAGACAGATGGATATCGCAAGGTAGAAGCCGGAACTGTCATCATTGATAATGACCTCTACGGTCGCTACAAAGGAGAACTCCACATTGTCATTAAGGAACTGGAGCTATCCACTAAGGCAAATATCGTTGGAACCATACATCCTGAGGATTGGCCGTTGGTTTCCTTTTTGAAGCCATGGCAGGCCTTTCGCTTAAAAGTAGTTTAGTCGCAATCTTTCATCAATGCTAAGGAAAAAAGAAGAATAGTCAATTTCTTGTGTGTATGTTATTATAAATCTATAGAGCTACAGGGCTTTTGAATACAGATTTTAAGTTTGGAAAGGAGGACGAGATGCTATCAAAAAAGGAGATTCGATTATTAGAATTTCTAATCGACCATCCAGATGATTACGTTTCTAGTTTGGAAATTGCTCAGCAGCTGCATATTAGCGACCGTACGGCTAGAACCTATCTGAAGCAGTTAACGGCTTCGCTACAAAATAGCGGGAGTCAATTGCTATCAAAGCCTGGTCTCGGTTATCATCTGCAAGTGGATGATTCTCGTGCATTTGAAACCTTTTGGCAATCCTCCCTTTCTTCCAAAAGGCAGCTGACCAATCTTCATTCGGTGGAAGAAGCTGTGGACAGGCAGAGATTTGTGCTCAATAAGCTCTTGTTTGAAGGACAGTCGCCAACATTGGCGGAATTGGAAAGGGACTTATTTATCAGTAAAACAACCCTGCACTCGGTGATTGTTGATATCCGAAACCTATTGTCATCCTACGATATCGAATTAAATATGACAAAAGCAGGTTTAGAAATCACTGGTAAAGAGACGGCGATTCGGCATTTTATCATGGATTATTTTTTCAGCGAACAGCTAGGGAAAACCTTATATGGACTCGTTGAGAATAACCTCCTTCCATCCATCAATTTCACAGAAATTATGAGGATTGTGATTGATGAATGTCGGGATGCAAGTCTTCGTCTATCAGATTTTGTATTGCAAAATTTGGTCCTTCATATCGCCCTGATGTTGCAGCGGATGCGGGCTGGCTCTGCAATTGAACGCTTTCCCATTTCAGAACAAATTAGTCGCTCTAAGGAATATCAGGTTGCCCAAAAAATTCTCAGGAAAATTGAAGGAGCCTTTGACCTATTGATTCCTGAGGAAGAAGCAAATTATATTGCCCTTCATTTGAAGGTTAAGCTGACGGAAAATCTGGCCAAAATAGACCAGGCAGAAGTGGCCTTGAGACAGCAAATTCAAGATAGTTTGCTCCATTTGTCTCGTAAGATCGGTTTAGAACTTTCTGCCGATCAGCAGTTGTTTAAAGGAATTCTAGCCCACATGTTACCCCTAAAAATCCGACTGGAAAATGGGATTGTCTTGGATAATCCATTGACGGAGGAGATTCGTAGGGATTATGCGGAAGTCTTTGACCTCACAAAGGAGGTCTTTGGACAAATGCCCCTCTTTCAAGGTTATAAAGTTTCAGATGATGAATGGGCTTATCTTTCCCTGCACTTGATGGCGGCAGTTGAACGGTACAATCCACAGCGAAAGACAAAGGTATTGGTCGTTTGCTCAACAGGTGTCGGTAGTGCCTTGATGTTGAAAAATCGGCTGGAGAAAGAATTTTCTTCAAGTATAGAAATTGTAGATGTGGTCAGCTATTACGAGGTGACCGAGGAGCGATTGTCTGATATTGAGTTGATTATCTCATCTGTCAGTCTATCCAATCTTATCTTTATGACACCGGTTATCACGGTTTCCGTTTTTCTATCCGGAGAGGATGTCGCAAAGATAAAGCAACATTTGCAACAAGGTTTGACCTTTTCGATGGGTGAGGAACATGGGGAAAATATGGACCATGCTCAAGCGCGTCAGATTGCTGAGGCGGTCTTTGGACCGAGTCGGATTGTGGTAGTCGATGAAAATAGGGAACGAATGACCCTGTTGGAAGAGTTGACAATGAAGCTGAATGAAGCTAGTCAGCCAGGTTTTGTAGAAATATTTTTAGACCAGGTTCATCTGCGGGAGACCTATAGCTCTGTAGTATTTGAAGAAACGTTGGCCTTCCCTCATCCTGCGGTAGCAATGAGCTATTCAGAACAGATTGTAGTAGGTATTTCTAAAGAAGGTATCCGTTGGGGTGAGGAGGGAATCGTTCATTTTGTATTCTTACTATCCCCTTCAACGGGGCGAAATTCTCACATAAAATATATATCCCCCTGTCTGGTCGAGTTTGTCAAAGACAAAGACCTACAAAAACGGTTGTTGAACAATCCAACCTATGATGAATTAGTAACTATTTTTATTCCCTTAATACAAAAACAGAAATAGGAGGAAAAGATAATGAAAAACATTATGTTAGTATGTAATGCAGGTATGTCAACAAGTATGTTGGTAACTAAGATGCAAAAAGCAGCAGAGGAAAAAGGTCTTGAAGCTACTATTTGGGCGGTTCCTGTTTCTGAAGCTGATTCCGAAGTGGCTCAAAAGGAAATTGATGTTCTCTTATTAGGACCACAGGTCAAATTCCTCTTGAATGAATACAAAGGAAAATTTGAGCCAGGTATCAAGGTGGATTCCATCAATATGATGGACTATGGTGTTATGAATGGTGCTAATGTTTTAGATGCCGCGCTAAAGTTAATGGGAGAATAATATGAATTCTTCAGGCAATTTAGAATCCATTATGGGTTTAATCATGTATGGTGGTGATGCCAAAGGCTTGGCTGTCCAAGCCATTCAGGCTGCTAAAAAAGGCGAATTTACAGATGCGCATGCAAAGCTTGAACAGGCCAATGATTCCTTGAATATTGCCCACAAGTCACAAACAAGTCTGTTGGCTCAGGAAGCAGGTGGACAATCTGTTGAGGTATCCTTGCTCATGGTGCATGGTCAAGACCATCTGATGAATGCCATTACCTTCATTGATATGGCCAAAGAGATTGTTAGTTTGTACGAACGATTGGACAGCTAAACAATGCTACAGAGCCATCTGCGGGTATATAGAAAGGAGGAGGAATGGAAATCACAAAAACTTATCCGGTTTCTATTGATCGACTTTTCGAGGCGATAGTGACGTCCTTAAAAGAAGATTATCGACAAAATACTTGTGAGGAGCCGGCGGAAGTTGACTTGGTAGCTGGCTTAACCTACCAAAAACGATTTGGCGAGAAACATCAGCATAGTGTCCAAGTCACCCTGCTGGAGTTGGCCAGTCCATCCCTCTATTCTGTTCGATTCTCATCTAATCGAGGCAAGGAAACGATGACCTATCAATTGACTCCTGTAGATAAGGGACATACCAGTATTCAGTATTCTTATGGAGTGGAAGCTGCGGATTTTTTTACCAAGGCTAATTATTTCCTGATGGAAAAATTGATGGCAAAAAGTCTAGAACGGCAGACAGAGGCACAATTAGATGCCTTGGTTCGTTATGCCACACAAGAAGCCGGATAATATTTTTCAGAAATCAAATCATTTGCCCACTAGTTTCATAGAGGTAGGTTTTCTGCAAAAGACTATTTTTAGGAATGAATCATGATTTGATTTTCTTTGTTAACAAATTTGTCACAAAACCGTTTAAAGCGGAAGAAAAAAATAAAAAGGAGACAGATTATGTCAAATATTTCTGATAAGTTTATGGAAATATCTGGGAAAATCGGCTCGCAAAGGCATTTAGTTGCGATTCGAGATTCCTTTATTTCTATGATGCCAGTTACCATGGCCGGTTCAGTAGCAGTCTTGCTCAATGTTTTTCTGAGGGACATCCCAAATAATATGGGGTGGACTGGCTTTGCAGAGGCTATGCAACCACTGATAAATGTCAATGGTTATGTCTATTTTGGTACCATTGGTATAATGGCCCTCGTTTTCTCATTTGCCTTAGGCTACAATTTGTCTAATATGCACAAGGTCAACCCTTTGGCAGGTGGTTTGATTTCCTTTGCTTCCTTTATTTCTACTATGCCACAGAGCTTGACAATCTCCACAGCTCTCGATGGACTAGATAATTCAGTTATAACAGCTTTGAAAGACTTGGGGCTGACAATAGCAACAAATGATGGTGCATCTGTACTTGAAACAAGTGAATGGGGAGCCATTGCTTTGAAATATGCGGGAGCTACCGGTCTTTTCACCGCCCTCTTCATTGGCTTCCTATCAACATTTGTCTATGCCAGTCTGGTAAAACGGAATATTACTATCAAGTTACCAGATACAGTACCGCCTGCGGTAAACAAAGCCTTTGTAGCCATCATCCCTGGTACAGCAGCTATTTACGCATCTTCAATCTTGGCTTATGCAGTCTACGCTGCGACTGGTCAAGCCTTGAGTGATGTGATTTCAACCTATATCCAGATGCCATTGATGGGTCTATCTCAAGGTATTGGCTCAGTTATTTTGCTTACCTTCTTGGTTCAGCTTTTCTGGTTCTTTGGCTTACATGGTCACAACGTTTTGGCACCAGTTATGGATGGTATCTACGGGGTTGCCCTCAATGAGAATACTGCCGTTTATGAAGCGACAAGAAGCGCGGCAGACTTACCATGGTTATGGACTCGTGGTTCCTTTGATGCCTACGCTCAAATGGGTGGTTCAGGGGTTACATTGGCGCTCATCCTCGCCATCTTCATTTTCTCTAAACGAGAAGAATATAAAACAGTAGCTCGTCTTTCAACACCAATGGGAATCTTTAATATCAACGAACCAATCACATTTGGTATTCCAATGGTACTGAACCCACTCTTTGTTATTCCATGGTTGATTGTACCGCCTGTTTGTGCAACAATTGCCTATCTAGCGACCTCTATGGGCTTGATTCCGCCTGTCTTCTTAGCGGTTCCATGGATTACACCTCCAGGCTTGTATGCTTACTTGGCAACTGGTGGTAATGTGATGGCAGCCCTTGTATCACTCTTCAACCTCTTCATTGCCTTCCTGATCTGGACACCGTTTGTTATTTCAGCAAACAAGGTGAAGGCTGGAACAGAATAATGTTTAAGAAAAATAAACATCCATTTTTGCTCTCGGTTGGTTTCTTTCTCATTGCAGTGAGTCCACTGTATGGCAATCCCTATCTGAACATCGTTGCAGGATTAAGCCTGATATTAATCAGCATTCTGTGGAAATAACCAAAACTCCCTAGCTTCAATCTGGCTAGGGAGTAACTGTTTATTATAGCTTAGTTCTTAGACCTTATACAATTCCTGTTGTTTTAGGATGACTTCTTGCACTTGGGCGTATTTTTTCAACTGTTTGAGCTCGCTTGGGCTGGATACCAGGGTGATAACCAAGCCCTCCTTGCCCATACGACCGGTACGACCTGCTCGGTGGGTATAGGCCTCCTGGTCAAAGGGAACCTCGAAGTTGAGGACGCATTCCAGATTATCGATGTCAATCCCACGCGCTACCATATCTGTAGCCAGCAAGAGGTTGATTTCATGGTTTTTGAACCGCTTGATGATAACCTTGCGGAACTTGACATTGACATCAGATGCCAGCGAAACAGCATTGGCACCGTTGTAGAGCAACTTATCCTCGCTAGCACCCAGGTCCGATAGGCTGTTGAAGAAGGCAAGGGCTCGGAAATCAGGGATATTGGCAAACTTGCGAAGGACTTCCAGACGATTTCGCTTGTCCACCATCATGTAGCAATGCTGGATATTGTCCAATTTCTTCTCGGAAAGGTCCAAGGTCAGCACATCAGGACCAATCTTTTCCCGGTTAAACTTGGCTGTCGCACTCATATAGACCAACTGGTGGTCCCGAGGGACGTAGTTGATAATTTTTTCCACGAAATGGTACTGGGAATCGCTAAAAAGCTGGTCAAATTCATCCAGGATAATGGTGTTAACATTCATTATCTTGATTTTTTTCAGCTTGATGAGCTCAAAAATCCGACCGGGCGTTCCGATAAGGATTTCAGGTCCTTTTTTCAGTCGCTCAATCTGGCGCTTTTGACTGGAGCCAGACAAAAAGAGCTGGGCAGTGAGGCCGATCGTCTCCGACCAGGTCTTGCAGACATCAAAAATTTGTCCAGCTAGTTCTGTATTTGGTGCTAAAATCAGCAATTGTTGGGCTTTTTTGGGCGTCAAGGCCAGCAAACTAGGCCAGAGATAGGCCAGGGTCTTGCCGGTGCCTGTTGGGCTGACAGCCAGCAGGGACTGTCCATTTTTGATAGGCTCGAAAGCCTGAGTTTGAACCGGAGTGAAGTCTTCAAATCCGGCCTGTGTCAGCTGGTCCAGCCAGCTAGTTGGGAAGTTGGTTTTCATATCGTATCCGCCTTAAAGGTGATTCCTGCGTCCTTGCGCATGGTGTAAAGGGTTTGGTGGACGGCCTGGGCCACATCCAGCCACTGGTCCGCCAGTTCATGGTTTTGCTCCCGGATGACCCGAGCAAAGTTGACCGCCTCCTCCAGCATGGGGTGCGGAGCTACTTGGACAGGCAGGGCAATTTGGCTACCGTCGTGTTTTTTGAAAATAGCAGAGCTGATCCGTTGGCAACCATCCAGGACCAAGGTGCCATCCGCTGTATAGATTTCGCTTGGCAGGTCACTGGTCACATTTTTTCCAGCCTGAATGGTCACGAAGAAGTCATCATAAATGAGTTGTCCACTACCGTTCAAATCCAAGCTGGACGGCAATTGCTGGGCTGTGTAGCGAGCAGACTTGGGAGTGCCAATCAAGCCGATAGCCGCATAGAGAGTATAGACACCCAAATCCATGAGGGCCCCACCTGAAAAATCTGTCGAGAAGATATTGGGTGTCTGGCCCGCCAGCAACTCAGGCATTTTTGATGAATACTTGGCATAGCCAAAGTAGCCACCCAAAATAGTCTGATCAGCCAGGAAGTCACGAATAATGGCAAATGCCTCTTCCTGGTAATTACGGGCCGCTTCAAAGAGAAAGATACCTTTTTCCTTGGCTATTTGTCTCAGCCTAGCCAATTCATCAGGCCGTGATACCATGGTTTTTTCGACAATGGCATGTTTACCAGTCTCCAGCACGGCCTTGGCCTGTTCAAAATGAAGGGAATTGGGACTGGCGATATAAACCAGGTCCAAGTCCGATGCCAGAAACTCTTGCATACCTGTGTATAAAATTACATTTTCATAAGGAGCAGAAAAATTTCTGGCGGTCTCAATATTTCTAGACAGGACGGCGCTTAGTTGATAGGCTTGACTTTTTTGGGCCGCTTTAATAAATTCATGAGAAATGGATGAAGTTCCAATAATTCCAAATTTAAGCATAAAATCTCATTTCTTTATGTGTTATTCTTTTCATTATAGCACGTTTCGTGTTAAAATAGTATTGATAAGAGAAGGAGTTGATATGACACAGAAACCGATTATTATTGGCGTAACAGGTGGATCGGGCGGCGGCAAGACCAGTGTGTCTCGCGCGATCTTGGATAATTTTCCTGATGCACGAATTTCAATGATTGAACATGATTCTTACTATAAGAATCAATCTCACCTGACATTTGAAGAACGTATCTTAACCAATTACGACCATCCACTGGCTTTTGACACAGATCTCATGATTTATCATATAGGAGAATTGTTAGCAGGTCGAGCAGTGGACATTCCGATTTATGACTATACCCAACACACTCGTTCTGACAAAACCTATCGTCAAGACCCTCAAGATGTCTTTATTGTAGAAGGAATCTTGGTGCTTGAGGATCAGCGTCTTCGCGATTTGATGGATATTAAAATTTTTGTGGATACAGACGATGACATTCGCATTATTCGTCGGATCAAGAGAGACATGTTAGAACGCGGGCGGAGTTTGGATAGTATTATTGATCAATACACCTCGGTAGTGAAACCTATGTATCACCAATTTATCGAGCCAACCAAACGTTATGCGGACATTGTCATCCCTGAAGGGGTTTCCAATGTCGTGGCTATTGACTTGATAAATACCAAGGTGGAGAGTATTTTGAGAGAGCGTGGTTAAGATGCCGAAGCAGAGAGTGTTGCCCAATATCATTTTGGGGATTATGGCTTCCAGTGATAGTATGGTAACAGGAAAACAAATAACAGAGTTCGTCCAGCGTGATTTGGGAGAATTTTGGCAAGTAGCCCATAGTCAAGTCTATCCAGAGTTGAAGCGGATGACCAGCGACCAATGGATTACCTGTCATCCAGTACCTGGTAACGATAAGGAAAAGCAGTATGCGATGACCGAAGAGGGAATGAAAATCTTAGATGAGTGGTTGTCTGTCCCAAATGAAGACACACCACAGCAGAAAGATATTTTCTCCTTGAAATTGTTCTTCATTCGCAACCGCAATGATAAACGGATTCCAGTTTTATTGGAAGGCCAGATTGAGCTGGTTGACAAGCATTTGCGCCATCTAGAAGATCGGAAAAATCACCTGTTTTCTGATAAGGAAGCGATTCGCGAGAATTTCGGAAGATACTTGATTCTAAATCGAGCAATTGCTCGAAATCGTGCCCAACTGAATTGGTTGCAGGATACTTTAGACGATATCTAAAAGACGGTTCAGATTTTCTGAATCGTTTTTTTTCTTGTCTCTATCAGTATAGTATGGTAAAGTTGAAGTAGTAATGCTCTGTGAAAATCATCTTCGATGTCAATCCAACTCGATGAATAAGAGCTTGGGCAGGATTGACCGTCGGCCAGATTGAATTTTATTGAGCGAAAGTAGAAAGAGAGAAAAATGGACAGTAAACAAGTTGTGGCCATGCTGTTGTTAGTGTGGAACCTGGTTGTCTTTCTGACTTACGGTATGGACAAGGGCAAGGCCAGAAAGGGTGCCTATCGGATTTCTGAAAAGACTCTGCTTTTGATGTCTTACCTGGGCGGTGGTCTGGGTGCCTGGGCAGGTGGCAATCGTTTCCGTCACAAGACCCAAAAATGGTATTTTAAATTGGCTTGGACAGTTGGGGTCCTGATTGACCTGGCTATCCTCTTGTGGGTGATGAAGTAGGCGCAAGCCTTTTTCTTTTTTACTTGGAACTATAAATGTTCTTCATTCTGTGCTATAATAATTCTATGAAAAATCAAGAAAAAATCGCACAGTATCAACTCTTGCTGGCTCAATTGGAAGCCCTCCTCGACGGAGAAACCAATGCGCTAGCTAATTTGTCCAATGCCTCGGCTCTGCTCAATCAAGCTTTGCCTCAATCTGTCTTTACAGGTTTTTACTTGTATGACGGGCAGGAATTGATTTTGGGGCCATTTCAGGGTGGCGTATCCTGCGTTCACATTGCCCTTGGAAAGGGTGTCTGTGGGGAATCGGCAGAGAAACGTCAGACCATTATCGTAGACGATGTCCGGACCCACACTAACTACATCTCCTGCGATGCGGCAGCCATGTCCGAAATCGTGGTGCCTATGGTGAAAAACAGTCAGCTCTTGGGCGTTTTGGACTTGGATTCCAGACTTGTTGCGGATTATGATGCCATTGACCAAGAATACCTTGAGAAATTTGTCGCCCTCCTAGTGGACAAGACAAATTGGAATTTTGCTATGTTTGGAGAAAAGCGCTAATGTATCAAGCCTTATATCGGAAATACCGGAGCCAGACCTTTGAGGAAATGGTTGGGCAGGAAGTTGTGGCGACCACGCTTAAGCAGGCCATCGAACAGGAAAAAATCAGCCATGCCTACCTTTTCTCAGGCCCTCGGGGAACAGGAAAAACCTCTGCTGCTAAAATTTTTGCCAAGGCCATGAACTGTCCCAACCAAGTCAATGGCGAGCCTTGCAATGACTGCTATATCTGTCGGGCTATTACCGAAGGAAGTCTGGAGGATGTGATTGAGATTGACGCGGCATCCAATAATGGTGTCGATGAAATTCGTGATATTCGGGACAAATCGACCTACGCACCTAGCCTTGCGACCTATAAGGTCTATATCATCGACGAGGTGCACATGCTGTCGACTGGGGCCTTTAATGCCCTCTTGAAAACCTTGGAAGAACCGACTGAAAATGTGGTCTTTATCCTTGCAACGACGGAGTTGCACAAAATTCCAGCGACCATTTTGTCTCGGGTTCAACGGTTTGAATTTAAGTCTATCAAGGTGACCGACATTCAGGGGCATCTGGCGGCAATTTTGACCAAGGAAGGTCTTGCCTTTGACAGCCAAGCTCTGACTGTCATTGCCCGTCGGGCAGAAGGTGGGATGCGGGATGCCCTGTCAATCCTCGATCAGGCTCTCAGTCTCAGTCCCAATCAAGAAATCACCCTGGCTATCGCTGAGGAAATCACAGGCTCTATCAGTTTGAAGGCGCTGGATGATTATGTGACCAGCCTTCGTCAAGCAGATAGCCTAGGGGCCCTCAGTCACTTACAGACCTTGTTCGACCAAGGCAAGAGTATGAGCCGGTTTGCGACGGACTTGCTCCATTATCTGCGGGACATGCTCGTGGTTCAGACCGGTGGTGAGGATACGCACTTAACCGTAGGTTTTACGGAAAATTTGGCCCTGCCTCAAGCGCGGATTTTTGCCATGATTGAGCAAGTGACCAAGGGATTGAGCGATATTAAGACCAGTCCCCAACCCAAGATTTACGCAGAGATGATGACCATTCGATTGGCTGAGGACGGTTCGTCTTTTGGAGCAATGGCAGAGCTACCAGACGATTTGGTCCAGCAATTGACCAAGCTCCAGCAGCAGGTGGCAGACTTGCAGCAACAATTGGCTAATTTATCTAGCCAGCCTGTCCAAGTCAAGCCGGTTTCCCGCAAGCCACAGGCACCTAAGAAATACAAATTAGACACCAGTAAGGTTCATGCTATTTTGCAAGAGGCCATGGAAAATCCAGCTCAGGCGCGTGAAAATTTGACCCGCCTACAAAATACTTGGGGAGAGATTATCGAGAGCTTGTCCGGTGCAGACCGTGCCTTGCTAGTCGGTTCACAGCCGGTTGCGGCCAATGAAAATCACGCAATTTTAGCCTTTGAGTCCCCGCTTAATGCTGAACAAACCATGAAACGGGACAATCTCAATACCATGTTTGGCAATATTCTCAGCAAGGCTGCCGGATTTTCACCGCAAATCTTGGCCATCGCCCACGAAGATTGGTTGTCCATTCGGGCGGAATTTTCAGCCAAAGCCAAAGGAGCCAAGGCGCAAACTGTTGAGAAAGAAGAAAGCCCAGTGCCAGAGGAATTTGGATTTTTGGCAGACACAGTGGAAATTGTGGAGGATTAGAACTTCTCTGCTATATAAAAAAATCAATCAAGGCAGTCTTTCATTTTGTTGCCGTGATTGATTTTTGTTTCTTCTTACGATTTGGTTTTTACAAGTTTATCGTTTTCCATGATAAAGGGCTGAGCAGTTTCTTGGCTGTAGTCCACGGCATACTTGTCTAGTAAGTAAGAGTAGACAGCCTCCTTGTTCTTGAATTTCCAGGCTTGGTAGGGTTCTTGGAAGGAAAGTTTTTCGACGAAAAGGGCGCCTTCTTCATCTTCAACCATGACACCCACGTGACCGATGAAGAGGTTATTGCCATCCAAATCATCGTGCATAACGAAGGATACCATTTTGGTCTTATCTAAAAATGAAATGGTGGATAGCTGTTCTTACATTTTTTGGGCATGAATGAACCGTGACATCTTTTGTTGCCTGGGTTAGAATAGCGCTATAAAAATTGGTTGACATCCTCTTCTGGCAAGGTTGCTTCAAGCCGTTTTTTGACCTCGGTTAGACTGGATTTGTCCACCAGATTGGATACTTGTGGCTCAGACGATAGAGTGGTTTGGCATCCAGCCAAGATTAGAAAACTTGTAAGCATAAGTGCAAGAATTTTTTTTCACATTGCTTTCCTCCCTGAAAACTTCTTCTTCTAGCATGGTTCATTTGGCTGTTTTTAGCAAGACAGATATTAAAAATTCAATGTCGGGCTGTGCAAATTGGAGATTTTTGACATGAAAGATGTTTGTGACACAAAAATCAGCCATTGGCTGAATTTTTTGCTATAATCTATTGTATGAGACTATCACATTTTCTATTTTTAGCATTGACTACGATTTTAGCGACTTATTTTATGAATGCCTCGATTTTGGCTGGGGATTTTTTGATTGCGGGCATCTATGCCTTTATCGTCATCCGCAACCTTCATTTTGCCTATAAGGTTACGCAATGCATACGCCTCTTTAATGGTCCGTCCAAGAAGAAAGGCTGATTTCTCCGCTAGAAATCATTTTGGCCTTGCCATTGTCTAGTTGAATGACCAGGTTTCCAGTATCGGTAACGGCGATGGCTGTGCCCTTGAAAGTCACATTATTTTCGACAAAGCTCACTTGTTGGCCAACGACAAGTGACTTTTCTTTATAGAGGGCAATCAATTCCCGCTCATCTGTGTGGAAGAAGGCCTGCCAGATGGCTGTGATGAGTTGATTGCGGGTAAAGGGTGGTTGGTCCTCAAAGAGATTTCCTGCTGTTTCTTTCAACTCTTTTGGAAAATCATCAATATGCACGTTGATGCCAACGCCGATGATGACGTCTGTAATGGTCTGACTTTCCATGGAAGAAATGGCTTCGGTCAGGATGCCAGCGACTTTTTTCTTGCCCAGATAAATATCATTGACCCACTTGATTTGCACGTCCAAGTCGCTCAATTCTTGGATAGCTTTCACAACCGCGGCTGCCACCAAGATGGTGTAGGGCTTGAATTCCAAGAAGGGAACATTGGGCGATAGTCTGAGAGACATATAGATGCCACCGGATTTTGAGGCGTAAAATGGGCGCCCGAACCGACCCTTGGCCTTGTTTTGATGGGGAGCCAGATAGAGGGCAGGGCTGGGGTGACCGTTTTCGATACCTTGTTTGGCGTCCAATTGGGTAGAGTCGCTATCGGCCTTGATGTAGACAGGAATCTGCAAGGTCTTAGCAATCACATCCGGCAAGAGCAAATCGCCTTCCACCAGCTTGTAACCTCGATTGCGGGCAGCCTCGATGGTCAATCCATGCATTTCCAGCTGGCGAATAGCTTTCCAAACCGAAGTCCGAGAGACCCCCAATTCTTGAGCAATTTCTTCACCGCTGATATAATCCTGTCGCTCGACCAAAAGAAGATAAATTTTTTGATAGGTTTTCATGATTTCATTATAGCAAAATAAATGGCTAAAAGTGGTATAATAGTCTTACAAACAGGAGGTTTCCATGCAAACAGTAGATTATATTGTAAAATTAACCAATACACCGTCGCCAACGGGCTTTACGACGGACATTATGAACTATATCAAGAGCGAGGTCGAGTCCTTCGGCTATCAGGCGACCAAGACTGCTAAAGGCGGTATTCTGGTTTCGGTGCTGGGGGAAAGTGACCAACAACACCGCATTGTCACTGCTCATCTGGACACACTCGGAGCAATGGTTCGGGCCATTAAACCAGACGGTCGGATTAAAATGGATTTGGTGGGAGGATTTGGCTACCCTTCTATTGAAGGTGAAAACTGCCTGATTCACTGTGCGAAAAACGGCAAGGTCTTTACGGGGACCATTCTCATGCACCAGACTTCTGTCCATGTCTACCGCGATGCCAATACCGCTGAGCGCAATCAGACCAATATGGAAATCCGACTGGACGAAAAAGTAAGCTCTGCGGATGAGACGCGCGCTTTGGGTATTGAAGTCGGAGATTTCATTTCCTTCGATCCGCGTACGGTGGTTACAGCGACTGGCTTTATCAAGAGCCGTCATTTGGATGACAAGGTTTCGGCAGCCATTCTCATCAACCTGCTCAAGACCTACAAGGAAGAGGGTATCACCCTGCCTTATACCACCCATTTTTATTTTTCAAATAATGAAGAAATTGGCTACGGTGCCAATTCTAGCCTGCCAGATAAGGTTGTAGAATACCTAGCGGTTGATATGGGGGCGATGGGAGACGACCAGCAGACGGATGAATACACGGTTTCTATCTGTGTCAAAGATGGCTCCGGTCCTTATCATTATGAACTGCGTCAGCACCTCGTTTCCTTGGCTGAGAAGGAAAACATTCCTTACAAATTAGACATTTATCCTTACTATGGTTCAGATGCTTCTGCGGCTATGCGAGCAGGTGCAGATGTCAAACACGCCCTGCTGGGTGCAGGAATTGAGTCTAGCCATTCCTACGAGCGTACCCATTTGGACTCTGTGCAGGCGACTGAGCATATGGTCGATGCCTATCTCAAATCGCACATGGTAGATTAACATGAGTGAAACACGTTTTTTACAGCTTTTTAATGACTTGGATAAAATCTTGCGCAAGGTCTGCAAGGTTCCAGATGGTGAATACGCCGATGTAGCATCCATGCTTGCCAAGGCCAAGGAACTCAGCCCTCACAACCCAGTCGAGGCCAACTGGGACAAGCTCTATGTAGCTCGTCAGCTCCGTAATCTCTTGGTCCATGAAAATCGCACAAATTTGCAGGAGGTGGCCCAGCCTTCGCAGGAGTTGATTGCGGTTTTGGAAAAGGTCATCGCCCAGTATCAAGAACCCATGACGATTGGTAACTTTTTGCGCCAGATTGAGAAAGTCAAGCCCGTTACCTTTGAAGGCTCTGACAAGCTGATTAAGGCCTTGGAAGTAGTGGACAGGGAGCATTTTTCAAAATTTCCTATCTTCGCTCAAAATACCTATCAAGGCTTGGTTTCGGACAAGGGATTGACTAACTGGCTTGCCAAGGCTAGCAAGGAGACGGGCTCTATCCGAGAAAAATTGGAGCGTGCCAGCCTAGCGGATGTCCTAGCCTGTGAAGATGACAGTATTCGCGTGGTGCAAGTCTCTGCCAAAACCAGCCTTTATGAAGTGATGAGCCAATTTGAAAGCCGCAAGCGGACGACCATCTTGGTCAGTCGCCAAGGTCATGGCAATATTCAGTCTCCAGAAGATCTGATTGGCATTATCACGGCGCAGGATTTGGCGGAAATTTACCGGCTATTGGATGAATAGAAAGGATAAGTTATGTCAACAAATCGTCTAGCTTGGGATGAATATTTTGCGGCGCAGGCGCTTTTGATTGCCAATCGTGCTACCTGCAAGCGTGCCAAGGTCGGTGCGGTCTTGGTCAAGGACAATAAAGTAATTGCGACAGGCTATAATGGTTCGGTTTCTGGTACAGAGCATTGTTTGGATCAAGAATGCCTGATGATTGACGGTCACTGTGCCCGAACCCTCCACGCAGAAGTCAATGCGATTTTGCAAGGAGCAGAGCGAGGTATCCCCAAAGGATTTACTGCCTATGTGACACATTTCCCCTGCCTGAATTGCTCCAAACAGCTCCTGCAAGTGGGCTGCAAACGAGTGGTTTATATCAATGAGTACCGTATGGACGACTATGCCCACTATCTCTACAAGGAGAAGGGTTGTGAACTGGTTCATCTGCCATTAGAAGACGTCAAACAGGCCATTCAAGATGCAGAATTTATATAGAAGAGGAAGAGTTTGTAGACAAAGTCTCCTTTCGGACTTTCCTGAGGTGATGTCGGACGGTAGTAAACTTTCTTGTTTCTGGGTTTACTCCTCAAACAGTCTCCCAGACTGTTTGAGCTACCTACGGAATTCCATACCTAGTCATTGAGACTAAGGTCTCAAACGCTCCGAGCAGTGAGAAAGTTTCACTTTCTTGATTTCCCACCTTAGACAGTCTCCCAGACTGTCTGAGCACAGCGGAAAGTCTCGGTTTAGACTCGCTCAGCTCGCAAAATAAATCAAATTTAATTTTTTCTTAGCAGAGCTAATCAGTTTATTTACTTAGAGTATAGTCTGTCTACGTTCTGAGAGTTGTAAGGATGCAACTCTTTTTTTACGATTTATTTGTTAAAAAGGTCACGTTTTGTTGAGAAATGTGCTATACTAGAGGGGTTATTAAGTCCCGAAAAGGCAGTCTGAACACTGGTTAATGATTTGTAGCAATGTAAATCATCTTACTTGCTCGATTTCAAAGAAATCTCGCAAAGAACCAGTCGTTTACGACTGGTTCTTTGTAACTTTTTAACCCGCTAAGAAAATTTCTGTCGCAAGCTCCGTATTTTCTACGGAAGCCACTATCCTGCGGTCTTCCTAAGCGGCTTACTAACTTCTCCAAGAAAATAATATCGATTTTCTCGGATTCGTGTCGTAACCCGCTAAGAAAATTTCTGTCGCAAGCTCCGTATTTTCTACGGAAGCCACTATCCTGCGGTCTTCCTAAGCGGC
>NZ_JBIMJP010000005.1:0-124730 GCF_043674155.1 Streptococcus sp. A23
TTTCTATACTGAGTTGGGGAATTCTAGTATATCAGACGAACATGTCTTTTTTGTTGCACTTCATTTTACAACGCGGGAAATTATCCTAGTTAGTTTTCCTGGTAGATTTCACTGTCCACGCCAGCATTGCCAAAGAAAAGAGCTCGTAGAGAACGAAAAACAAGATAAAGCAATGGAGGAAAAAGTCCTGTGGCAGAATGTAGATGACAGGGTCTTTTGCTGGGTCAAAGAGCCAGGTCGAATCGCCCGGAAAGAGAACCTTGTGGAAGAGGACGAAGAACGTATCAAATCCAATTAAGACACCGACCAGTCCGATAAGAACAGGCGCCAAGGCAACCCAAGTAAAAACCCGGTGATAGATCTGACCATAGCCCATGTTTAGAACCTGTTTAACAAAGGAAATAAAGACTGGCAGGCTAATCAGAAAGGCAAACTGGGCAAAATGAAAGAGATACTTAACATCCCTAAAATGCTTGAGACCAGCTCCCGATGAGCGGAAATTTGGCATGTCTAAAACACTTGCAAAAGGATTGGTCAGATAGTTCATCAGGATATTGAAATTGTAGGAAATATCTGCCGCTTTCATGTAGACAACATTTTCCAAGCCTAGGTAGGAAATTTCTATCGGATAAACTAGCCAAGCTAGGTAGATGGTTCCTAAAACTGCTGCCGACAAGACAAATAAAACCGTTCCGAAAATCTGAATTTTAGTTCTCATCAAAACTCCATTCATCTAAACTATCGAGGACATGGGTTGGAGCCAGGGGTAAGTCTGCTACTTCTTCTGGCTTGGTGAAACCAGTCAGGACCAAAAGAGTTGGAAATCCATTGTCAATCCCTGCCCGAATATCCGTCAGGTAGTTATCCCCCACCATAACCGTTTGGCTACGTTCTGTCCCTAAAATCTCTAGAGCCTTGTCCATGATAATAGCTTCAGGCTTGCCAATAAAGATCGGCTCAACACGGGTAGCAGCTTTCAAGAGTGCAATCAATGAACCAGCACCTGGCAAGTGACCACGCTCCGTCGGAATATTGAGGTCAGGATTGGTACCTATAAAGGTCGCTCCCTTTTGAATAGCCAAGGTAGCAATGGTAAGCTTTTCATAGGTCAACTGAGTGTCCAGTCCCACCACCACATAGGCAGGATTTTCCCTGTCTTCCACATAACCTGCCTCAAAAATGGCAGACTTGAGCCCGTCCTCACCGATGACATAAACCGTCATTTCCCGACCCAAATCATTCATATAATCCACGGTAGCCAGACTGGCCGTGTAAATGGTCTCAAGTGGCGTTTCAATATTAAAATTCTCCGCCAACATAGCTTGTACCGTTTCAGGACGACGGGTGGTATTGTTGGTCACAAAGAGATAGGGAATGTTGCGCTCCTGCAAACCATGAATAAACCGTTCCCCAGCAGGAATCCGCTTTTTCCCTTCATAGATCGTCCCATCTAAATCGATCAAATATCCTTGATAGGTCATACTTTCTCCTTAATCAAATCGTGTTTCCCAATGCTCAGACCGACTAGCTTCCAAACAAAGTGCTAACTGCTCAGGAGTATTTTTCCCAAGCGAGAGCGGCGGTAAGTCATCTAGACTGAAAAAGCCACTGGCAACTGTTTCCGAATTGGGCTGAAACTCCCCGCCAAGGAGACGACATAGAATGAAGACCTTGATCACACGGTGGGCAGACTTGGCAGGATTGTTCTTGTGCTTGTCCAAAATCGCAACGACTCGCAGAGCCTCCACATCCAGCCCTGCTTCTTCCTTGACCTCTTTCACCACATTATCCTTAACGGACTGGTCCACATCGCACCAACCACCTGGTAAGGACCAGAGCCCATCGTTTTCCTGAACCAGTAGGATTTTATCTTCTTGAAAAATAGCTGCGCGGGTATCCAACTTGGGTGTCTGATAGCCTGTTTCATTGCAAAACAAGTCTTTCACCACCTCCAAGGGCTGTCCAGATGGCTCTACCAACATTTCCGCCGCAATCTGTCTGATTTCCTCAAATCTTTCCATGTCATAAACATCTTTTCCATAGGCCAAGCCTGTCTGAGCCAAGGCTTGTAAACGTACGGCCCATTCCAACCACTTATCCTGCGACATGGCGTTCCCTCCATTCTATGACAGCTTGCGCATGGATATGTCCATCCACCACAATCTCATGCTGGCTGACACCAGCTTCTGCCACCATGCGTGAACTTACCAAGCTAGTCGCCTCTACTTCCTTAAGATACTTGAGTTGGATTTTTTTAGGGACATGGCAGAGCAGAAAATCATAGCCCAGTGCTTCATACATCCATTCCAGGTACTTGCCATTATTGACATGACCATTCATATCCAAATCAAAATAGCGAACAGGAAATTCTTGAACAGATGGATTTTCCAAGAGCTGATACTTGGGAGCCCGTGGTAATTTCTTGACCTGCTCAGACTGATACGGAGCAATCAAATCATCTGGCACAGGTGCCACCTTGCGAGTTTCAAAATCAATCAGGACAAAATAGCAGAGAATGTCCAGCAAGAGATTACCTGCTTCATCGTAGATATAAAACATCCGATGACAGAAAAACTTATTGTAGGCAACCGCTTCTGTTTTAATGACAATGGTTTCGTTGTACTTGGGCAGGCTTTGAATAGTTAGTTCATAATCAGTCACCACCCAAATCAAGCCAAATTCCTGAAAAACATAGAGGTCACTGCGACCCAGTTCTTCCGACTGCCGACCTGACACACCAAGACAGTAGGAAATAAAGTCAGGCAGTTTGATTTCTTGTTTAACATCCACCATATCAAAAGGAATGGTGAACTCTTCTTGGTAGCTTAGTCCCATTGTGTCCTCTTTCTAATCTTCTATAATGAAACGCTCAGCAACTGTATCGCCTAAAAACAATCCTTTTTTCGTCATCCGAAGCCAACGGTCTTCTTCTTGCAAGAGTCCTTCATTTTTCAAGTCTCTGACCACCTGACCGTAGCGATCTTCAAAGGAGATACCAAACTTTTCTTCGAATCGCTCAATAGACACGCCAGTTTTTTTCCGTAACCCTAAAAACATCTCTTCTTCCATTTGCTCGGTCTTGCTGAGAAACTCTTCGTGCAGGCGGGAATGGCCTTTTTCGCGGATGGACTTGAGGTAGTGCTGAATGGGGCCGCGGTTGCGATAGCGCATGCCGTCGATGTAGCCTGAGGCCCCTGCACCCAAGCCGTAATACTCGGAATTGTCCCAGTACATGAGGTTGTGGCGACTTTCAAAGCCGGGCTTGGTGAAGTTGGAAATCTCATAATGCTCGAAGCCGTTTTTCTCCAACTCTTGAAGAATGTAGTCGAACATATCGGACTCTACATCTTCGTTGGGCAGATGCAGGTTGCCACGGCGTTGACGGTTCATGAAGACCGTATGATTTTCCAAAATCAAGCTATAGAGGCTCATGTGGGGAATGTCCATCTCCAAGGCCTTGGCGACATTGTCCACCACCTGCTCCATGGTCTGACCAGGCAGGGCATAAATCAGGTCAATGGAAATGTTGTA
Organism: Streptococcus sp. A23; assembly: GCF_043674155.1. NCBI lineage: Bacteria > Bacillati > Bacillota > Bacilli > Lactobacillales > Streptococcaceae > Streptococcus > Streptococcus sp. A23. The sequence continues at coordinate 3,532 of NZ_JBIMJP010000005.1, forward strand.
AAAACCCGCTTCCTTGAGGGCTGCAATGGTTTCATAAATCTGGGCCTGGTTGTGGCTACGACCGATTTTTTTCAACATCCGATCGTCAAAGGTCTGGACACCTAGCGACACCCGATTACACTTGGATTTTTTTAGCACTGCAATCTTGTCCGCCGTCAAGTCACCTGGATTGGCCTCGATAGTGAATTCTTCCAGCTGTGACAAGTCCAGCAAGTCCTCCAGATTGGTCAGGAGGTAGTCCAACTGGTCTGCCGAGAGAGCCGACGGTGTTCCGCCTCCGATATAAAGTGTGCGGAGTGCTGGTAGGTCGTAAAACTTGACCTCTTCCATAAGGGCAGCCAAATACTCGTCAACTGGCTGATTCTTAATAAAGACCTTGGAAAAGTCACAGTAGTAACAAATCTGAGTGCAAAATGGAATGTGGATATAGGCAGATGTCGGTCGTTTTTTCATACCAACTATTATAGCATACTGTCAGTGAAATTATTTTCTAGATACTTTACCCTCCCCCTCAAATAATGATATAATGAAATAAAAAGGAGGCCTTCTATGAGAAAAGAAGCTATCTATGACTGTATTAACCTGATCCTGTCATTTCTGCTCTGTCGCTGGCTCTTTATGACCTTTCTTTTTCACCAATTTTCAAACATTTTCATGACGGTTGATTTTTGGCCAGCATTTGCAGCAGTCTTACTGATGACCGGATTTTGCTTTACCCTATTTCGACTTGTCTATAAGCCCCATATTTCGCGACTGACACTTTGGTTTTTCTACGCTTGCTACGGGCTTCTGCTAGTCTTTCTTCTCTTTTTCAAAAGCATGGGCGTCAGAGGTGTCAACTGGGATCTCCTTAGCACCTTCTCTCAAGACCTATTTCTCAATCCTGCTATATTGGTCTTTAATCTCTTACTCTTTTTACCACTTGGGTTGCTTTTTTCATTTTCTTGGAAAAAACTTTCTCTCTTTGTAGGTGCCATATTGCTAGTTGAAGCCTGTCAATTCTTCTTTTCACTAGGCTTCTTTGACCTTGGCGACATCTTGCTTAACACTTCTGGCTTCGCCCTTGGAAACTTCTTGGGACAATCCGCAATGGCTCAAGCTTTCAAAAATAGAATACAGAAAAAATGACCCCGAAAGGTCATTTTTAGTTTATCTAGCTTACTTAGCTTCCAAATGCCAGATATCTTCATTGTACTGTTGGATAGTACGGTCTGATGAGAAGAAACCAGCCTTGGCAATGTTAACGATGACTTTGTCCAACCAGCTGTCACGGTCTTCGTAATCTGCCAACATTCTTTCCTTAGTTTCAATGTAGTCTTCTAAGTCTAGCAAGGTCATGAAGTGGTCATTATGCTTGAGGTTGTCCTGCAAGCGCCAGAGGCGTTCATCAATACCACCCGCATGACGAATGGTATCAGATGTAATGAAATCGATCAATGGACGGATAGCATTTCGTTCGTAGAATGCATATGGATGATAGGTTCCATTTGCATAGTGGTCAATAACAGTTTGGCTATCTTGACCGAAGATGTAGATATTTTCATCGCCGACCAATTCATGAATTTCCACGTTGGCACCGTCATCTGTACCGATAGTCAAGGCACCGTTGAGCATGAATTTCATGTTACCAGTACCAGATGCTTCTTTAGATGCAAGAGAAATCTGCTCTGAAATATCTGCCGCTGGAATGATGAAGCTGGCTTCCGTTACGTTGTAGTTTTCAATCATGACCAACTGCAAGTGTGGTGCCACTTCTGGGTCATTTTTGATAACCTGTGACAAGACCAAAATCAAGTGGATAATATCTTGAGCCGTTGTGTAAGCTGGTGCAGCTTTTCCTCCGAAGAAGACTGTCAATGGACGAGTTGGGATATTGCCAGCCTTGATATCCAAATACTTGTGGATAACATAGAGAACATTCATCTGTTGACGCTTGTACTCGTGCATACGCTTGATTTGCACGTCAAAGATAGACTCTGGATTGACCTCCACACCTTGCGTCTTAGCAATATGACGTTGCAACTTACGCTTGTTGTGCTGCTTGGTTTTTTCTAACCAAGATTTTAATTCCTTGTCATTCTTATATTCTAAGAGTTTTTCCAACTCGCTAGCATCATGGTGGTAGCCATGTCCAAGTAGTCCATCAAGATAGCTAGCCAATCTTGGGTTAGCATGCATGAGCCAACGGCGGAAGGTGATACCGTTAGTCTTGTTGTTAAATTTCTCTGGGTAAAGCTCGTAGAAGGCTTTTAACTCAGAAGTCTTCAAAATCTCAGTATGAAGGGCTGCTACACCGTTGATAGAGTAGCCGTAGTGAATATCCATGTGGGCCATGTGGACACGACCATGCTCATCGATGATATTAACCGCTGGATCATTTTTCACTTCTTTTGCACGGCGGTCCAACTCCTCGATAAATGGCACCAAGTGAGGCACCACACGGTTCAAGAAATCCAGTGGCCATTTTTCAAGGGCTTCAGACAAGATTGTATGGTTGGTATAGGCAGTCATTTTCTTGACAATTTCAATTGCCTCATCAAAGGAAATGCCACGGAGTTCCAAAAGACGAATCAATTCTGGAATGACAAGGGATGGGTGGGTATCATTGATTTGAACTACAGCGTAATCCGGCAAGTCATGAAGATTTGAACCTTTAGCAACAGCCTCATCAATCAAGAGCTGGGCAGCATTGGACACCATAAAATACTGCTGGAAGATACGCAGCACCTTGCCCTCATCTGTCGAATCATCTGGATAGAGGAAGAGGGTCAGATTGCGGAAAATGTCTTCCTTGTCAAACTCGATACCGTCATAGATGATATTGTCATCTACAGAACCAAGGTCAAACAGACGCAAACGATTCTTACGCTCTGTCTTATAGCCAGGAACATCAATATCATACAACTTAGATGTCAAGGTAAAGTTGGCGAATGGCACTTGGTAAGAAATTGGGGATTCTGTCAACCAAGAACGTGGCGTAATCCACTCATTTGGCACCGCAGACTGCTGGTGGTACTCAAACAGTTGACGGAAAAGTCCAAAGTGGTAGTTAAGACCGACACCATCTCCATTGAGACCAAGACTGGCAATGGAATCAAGGAAGCAGGCAGCCAAGCGACCCAAGCCACCATTACCAAGAGATGGCTCCATCTCCACATCTTCAATGGCGATTAAGTCCTTCCCTGCCGCTGCAAGCTGGCTCTTCACCTCATCATAAACACCCAAGTTAATCAAGTTGTTAGACAAGAGTTTACCAATCAAGAACTCCGCAGAAATGTAGTAGACTTTTTTCTTCTGCTCATTGGTATATTTAGCCTCGCTCTGTTGCTTTGTAAATGCGAGCAAAGCATAGTAAAGTTCATGGTCAGAACAGTCTTCAATCCGCTTAGCGTACATGGACTGGACAAAATTTTGTAAATTAATCATTCCTAATCTCCTAAATGAAACTAATATATGTAAGTGTTCATGATTATTTCGTTACTATATGTAACCGTTTTCTATTATACACTAAAAAACAAAAAAAGACAAGCTAAGTTCCATACAAATAGAACTTAGTTCGTCTTTCAAACGGTTACAGATTAACCTGATAACTTCTCTGTCTACTGATTTAGGCTGTCGGACGATTGTCCTTAAACTTAACAACCACGCGTAGTTGACGGTCAGGATGTTCCGTCAAATCAATCATTTGAACGCGAGCTTCCAAAATATCCCCGTGTCCATAAAAAAGCATCCGGCTGATTAAACTGTTCTTGTATTTTGGAATGTAGCCCAATTTCTTCCCCCGATAAAGAATAAGCACCGCTTCTGAATCATAAGGATTAGTTGGTTCAGCCAGTAAATCTAGAGAAGTTCCCAATTTTAACTCTTCGACAACATCTAATCCGTCATAATAAGCAAATCCTGCCAAGTGAAAATCTTCTACATTTCGAGTTGGTTCAAAGTGTGCAAATGTCATACATTCCTCCTTATCACAAGTTACTCCTTAGTCCGGCCTATTCCGCAATCAAGGTTTCCAGACCAACCTTCATCATGTCTGTGAAGGTATTTTGGCGTTCTTCTGCCGTTGTATCCTCATCTGAATTGACCAAGCTATCAGAAATGGTCATGATAGCCAGCGTTTCTACACCAAATTTAGCTCCCAAGTAGTAAAGAGCTGCCGCTTCCATTTCAACCGCCTTGACACCGATTTGCCCCAGTTCCAAGTTACGACTGAAGAGTTTTGGAGAATAGAAACTGTCTGATGAAAGGACATTTCCCACGTGAGTGGTCAAGCCAAAGTCTTTAGCAATGTGGTAGGCCTTGTCCAAAAGGTTGAAGCTTGCAATTTGTGGCAAATCGTACTCTGGCCAGTCAATATTGATCATACGAGAGTTGGTTGCAGCTGCTTGCGCCAAGACCAATTCACGAACATGAACATCAGCACTCAGTGAGCCCGCGGTTCCAACGCGGATTAATTTTTTCACACCGTATTCGTTGATGAGCTCGTGGGCGTAGATGGAAATGGATGGCATCCCCATACCAGTTCCCATGACAGAAACACGGTGGCCCTTATAAGTACCTGTGTAGCCGAACATATTGCGGACCTCGTTGAAGCACACAGCGTCTTCAAGGAAGTTTTCAGCAATAAATTTAGCACGGAGCGGATCTCCCGGAAGGAGAATTTTATCAGCAATATCGCCAGGTTTGGCAGAGATATGAATTGACATAGATATTCCTCATTTTCTATTAAATGTAAAAAGATAGTGATGTGAAAGATAGGCGGTCCCAACTGCAAGGAGCAAGGGCAGATAGGCTGGCAAAGGTTGACCAGTGAAAGAAATGACCAAGGCTGTCGCTATCAAGGGTGCCTTCATAGTCATGGCTAGGAAAATAGCAGAGCCTAAAACCATAGCAGCATCCATAGATAGACTAGGCCAAATGACCTTTAAAGCCGTCGCGAGAACATATCCTAGGGAAGCTCCGATGGCAACTGACGGTGTCAACGTTCCTCCATAGGCTCCGGCTCGCAAAACCAGTAATACAAGAGCAGCTTTCAATAGCAACAGGATGACCACCTTTTGAAAATCCATTCCGAGGAAAAGACTCTCAATAAAAGCACTGCCATTTCCCAAGAGTTCCGGAAAGATTGTTGCAGAGATGGCAAGTAGGGAAAAAGCCAGCGGTAACTGCCAAAGCAGTCTATTATCCTTTGCTTTACTAGCCTGGGCCTTGGCGGTCAAACCTCGAAAGAGACCGGCCAGGGGCGCTATGACTAAAGCCAAGCAGACAGCCAAGACTAGATTGCCCCAACTCAGCTCCATGACTGAAATCTGATAAAGTGGTGCGCTGGAAATGGAAAGCCCCGCCACTCCTGCTGCCAGTCCCATAGACAAACTAGCTAGGAGGAAATTTTTTATGGAAAGGCCAATCCCCATAGTCTCAAAGGCAAAGAAGACGCTAGCCACCGGCACCTGGTAAACGGCTGACAAGCCGGCGGCGGCTCCACAAGCAATCATCAAGTGACGGTCAGACAAGGAAAAGTGCTCACGGTCAGATAAGCGACCTGCCAACAGGGCCCCAAGCTCCCGAGGTGCCGCCTCCTTGCCAATGGGCGAGCCAGCCGCCACCGAGATGATTTGTCACGCAATGTGAATCAGATGAGACAGCATACCTGGGCGTTCCTTCACATTCTTGACTGCAAGCTGGGCCTTAATGGTATAAATTCTATGGTTCTGGTTCTGAAGCAGATACCAGACGAGACCAGATAGCAAATCAGTCGCAGTCACTAGGATAACGATTTTCTGCGACGATAGATGAGAGAAATAAGCAGGCGTAAAAGGCTTTTCCCTACCGTAAAGAAGTTCTCCAACCAAGTCTTGCAAGTGATGGAGCAAGATTCCTCCCACTCCAGTCAGCAAACTGACGAGGCAAATGGCCGTTACCAATTTGAACCAGTAGCTAGCTGACCTCATGGTTTCTTACTCCATTGGCAATAAGACATTTTCTGTACTCAATCCTCCCTGAATGACATAAATTGGCAAAGCTCTACTTCCTGAAAGCCACACCTAGAAATAAGACTCCTAGTACAAGATAAATGGCATAAGAACCCGCCTTACCTTGGATTAACTGGTAGATAGAGCCTAAGACTAGATTGGAGCCTGCTCTGAAAAAATAACTGTTTTTATTTTTTGTGAAGAATTAGTTAAGAATAACTACTATTGCTTCACCAGTTCAAACTGAGACGGTTCATGTATTTCTACAAACCACCCTTCAGGAATATTTATTGTACCTGTTTCATCAACTTTTAGTAAAATCGATTGACCATTTGTATAATCATCGTATCCCGTTGTTTCATCTCTTTTGAACCCTTCATAAACATTCAACTGACTTGGAAAATTACCAACATTTTTCACTTGATAATCTCCTGAAGGGAGGTAAAATACCACAAGTTCTTCCGGCATATCTGTTCCTTCATTCATGACAATTTTCTTACCATATTGCCCAATATCACCAGCAGTTAATATAATTGATTCGACACTTGCACTTTCAGTAGTATTCTCAGCAATATTGGACGATTCCACCGCATCCGTCGTAGATGAACTTGAAGTAGTCGTTTGAGTAGAAACTTCTGCATTTTTTTGTTCTTCATTTTTAGGCATGAAAAGACCAATAGTAAAGAGAACAATTAAAGCTATAAACCAGTTTTTCTTGTAAAAAGGTTTCTTTACTGTATCTTTTGTTTTTACTTTCATAAGACTAATCTCCTATTAATTCCTACAACTCAGCCAAAATCGCCTTAATCAAGCCCTTGAAATTTTCTTTGATTTGTTCAGTCACTTCTACCACTTCTTCGTGGTTGAGTTCGGATTGGAAACCAGCTGCAAAGTTAGTGATAGCTGAAATTCCCAAGACATTCATGCCTGAGTGAGCTGCAACGATGACTTCTGGAACAGTTGACATACCAACTGCATGGGCACCCATGGTCTTGAAGGCCAAGATTTCAGCTGGTGTTTCGTAAGTAGGACCTGTCACACCGAGGTAGACACCATTGTCCAACTTGATGCCCAATTTTTCCGCAACTGCATGTGCTTTTTCTCGGTATGCTTTGGTATAGGCATTGGACATATCTGGGAAACGTGGACCAAATTCTTCCAAGTTTTCACCAATCAATGGGTTTTGACCAGTCATGTTGATGTGGTCTGTAATGGCCATAAGGGTACCTGGACCGTAGCCGATACCTCCTGCGGCATTGGTAACAATCACACCTTCACAACCAAGAGCTTTCATAACACGGACTGGGAAGGTCACAACTTCCATTGGATTGCCTTCGTAGAAATGGAAACGACCTTGCAACGCCAAAACCTTGCGACCTGCCAAATCTCCATAAACCAACTTACCAGCGTGGCCTACAACTGTTGACTTGCCCCAATTTGGAATGTCAGCATAGTCGATAACAATAGCATTTTCTACTTCTTCCGCTAATTCGCCCAAACCTGAGCCCAAAATCAAGCCGAATTCTGGCTTAATCAAGCCTTTTTCTTCTAAAAAAGCCTTTGTTTCATTGATTTTTTCTAATAGTGTCATAATTTCTCCTTTTACAAATATCTTGACCAGTCGTATTCTGGCATTTTTTCTACGATTACGTCCAGCGGTCTGCAGAGAAAAGCGGTACTTTCTCGCTCGACAATGGGTCTGTTGACAAGACTGGGTTCAGCTACCATGAGTTCCAGAATTTCTGGCTCGGATTTTCCTTCAAAATCGTCCTGTGCCAGGCGGATAAGCTGGGAAGGCTGGGCATCCATTTTAGCCAAAATTCTTTCCAAATCTGCCTTGGACAGGGGATTTTCCAGATAATTAACCCAGGTCACTTCCAGATCTTGATGAGCGAGAAGGACCCGCAATTTCTTGCACTTGCTACAATCGGGATTGTAATAAACGGTTACTTTTTCCATTAGACTAATTTATCCAAGAATGACTCACCAATCATGGCTTTGTCCACACCAAAGTTTTCAGCAATGGTCGCCGAAATATCCGCAAAATGTCCCTGTGGAATCAAGCCGTTGCCAGTAAAGGAGGGACTGTAAGCCAAGAGCGGAATGTACTCACGAGTATGGTCCGTACCGACATAGGTCGGGTCATTCCCATGGTCAGCTGTGATGAGGAGCAGGTCGTCCTCACGCATGGCAGCCATAATCTCTGGCAAGCGAGCATCAAACTCATGCAAGCAATCACGGTAGCCCTTGGCATCACGGCGGTGACCAAAGTTGGCATCAAAATCCACCAGATTGGTGAAGGAGAATCCTGTCTCAAACTCAGACAGACCCATGGTTGTCAAGAGGGTATCAACACCGTGGTTGTTATTTTTGTTGTGGCCCATGTCGTTGGTAATGCCTGAGGCGTTGAAAATATCGCTAATTTTACCAACAGAGTAGGTCGAGATACCAGCATCTGCCAGTTTATTGAGAACAGTTGGCTCAAATGGAGAAACGGCATAGTCGTGGCGGTTGGCCGTGCGGGTAAAGTTACCAGGCTCACCAACATAAGGACGGGCAATGATACGACCCAGAAGGACTGGACGTTCTAAGGTAATAGAACGCGCGTACTCACAGATACGATAGAGCTCCTCAAGCGGAATAATGTCCTCATGAGCTGCAATCTGAAGAACAGGGTCTGCGGAGGTGTAAATGATGAGCTCCCCAGTTTCCATTTGACGAGGACCAAAATCATCAATCACAGCCGTTCCAGAGTAAGGTTTATTGGCCTCGCGGATGACCTTACGACCTGAAAATTCTTCTATTTTGGTCAAAATTTCCTCAGGGAAACCATTCCAGAAGGTATCGAAAGGTTCGGTAATGTTGAGGCCCATGATTTCCCAGTGACCCGTCATGGTATCCTTACCAAGTGATACTTCTTCCAATTTTGTCGCATAACCTGTCGGATTTTCCTCGGCAGGAACTGTTTTCAGAGGTGTTTCACGAGGGATATTGCCGAGACCCAGTTTAGCCATATTTGGCACATCCAAGCCGACTGTTTTTGAAATGTGTCCCAAGGTGTCTGAGGCACCGTCTGGAACGCCTGCATTGGTAAAGTTGTTGGCATCTGGCGCCGCACCGATTCCCACAGAATCCAGGACAATCAGATGAATACGTTTAAATTTAGGCATATTGCTCTCCTTTTTTTTAAAATAAACGTTCGTCTTTTAATTATAACATAAAAAAGCTCTCATTTTATAAAAAAATGAGAAGCGTTTTCAACTATTCTTTAGTAAGGATTTTAGGACCTTCTGCTGTTCCCACGATGACTCTTGAAATCAAGTTAATGAAGAGACCGTGCTCTACTACTCCAACTGTGTGGTCCAGTTCATTGGCCAAAGCAAGCGTATCCAAAATTCGTTGCAAATCCAGATCAATGATAAAATTCTGCATATCGGTCACCAATTTCTGGCCGTCCTTCATACGGAAACTTGGACGATAGCCCTTCTTCTCAAACAGTCGGAAAAGATTTTCAGAACCGTATTGAACCACTTCAACCGGCAGTTTGAAGGCTCCGAGTGTTTCCACTAGCTTGCTTTCATCGACAATCCAGATAGAGTCCTTGGAATAGCTGGCAACGACCTTTTCCATGAGCAGGGCTGCACCGCCACCCTTGATGCCGTTAAAAGCTCCGTCTACTTCATCTGCTCCGTCCACCGTCAAGTCAACATAATCCACCTCATCAATATTCTTCAGAGGAATTCCCAGTGAAGCAGCGTGTTTCGCTGTGGCATGCGAAGTCGTCACACCGATGATGTCCAGGCCTTCTTCCTGTACCCGGCGACCGATTTCCTGGACGAAATAATAGGCAGTCGATCCTGTTCCCAGGCCCACAATCATCCCGTCCGTGACAAATTCAGCTGCCTTAATCCCAACTTGTTCTTTCAAATTTGACATAGTTTACTCCTTTGCTTTCTTAACTAGCCCTGTTGATAAACCATGGTCTGCGCAAGTGCTTGACCGTCACCACCCAGCAACTCAACAAGTTTATAGGCAAATGGCAGACTGGTTCCGGCACCTCGACTGGTCACGATATTGCCATCGACAACCACCTCATCCGTCTGGTGAATACCTGAGGCAATCTGCTCTTCCATGCCTGGATAGCAGGTAAAATGACGGTCCTTGAGAAGCTCTGCTCTCTCTAAAACAATGGGTGCAGCACAGATTGCTGCCACAAATTTACCAGCCGCAGCTTGAGTTTTCAATTCCTCAATCAAACCAGATTTGTCACGTAGATTGGTCGCCCCTGGCATACCGCCTGGCAGGACAATCAAATCATAGGCTGACAAATCGCCATCAAAGACAGAATCAGTCTGAACAGGAATCCCATGAGAACCTGTCACCGTCTGGCTGGTCAAGCCAACCATCTGGCAATCCATATTGGCCCGACGAAGGACATCAACCGGTGTCAGGGCTTCGATTTCTTCAAAACCTTCTGCAAATAAAACCGCTACTTTTTTCATTTTTCCCTTCTTTCTACACGCTTTATCGTGATTTTCTTATAGGATGATGCTTGGCGAGTCTGAGCCTCGTCAAACAAGGTAAATTGGTAACTCATGGACAATATCAGGCCAATGCCAATCAAGTTGGAAACCATAGAAGACCCACCCTGAGATATGAAAGGCAAGGGAATCCCGGTCAGAGGCAAGATACCTGTTGCTGCACCGATATTTTCAAAGACGTGAAAGAGCAACATGACAATGAAACCTGTCGAAATATAGGTGTAAAAACGATTGTTGGACTCGACAGTTATTTTCAACATGCGATAGATCAAGAGCAGATAGAGCGCAATGACCACCGAGGCTCCGATAAATCCAAAATCTTCTGCAATAACTGTGAAAATCATGTCACTTTCGCGAACAGGAATCAGCAGATTGGTTTTATTGATCCCGATACCCGTCAGACCGCCACTGCCAATCGCAATCAAGCTTTGGGCTTGCTGATAGGTCGTTGATTGGGCATTTTCAAAGGGATCTAGCCAGCCCAAAATTCGGTTGATTTGATAGGTGTCCATCCCCAGATTATGAAGGAAGGATCGCCCACCAGGACTGATGAATATCATCAGAAAAACTCCGACCAAGACGACAGCTGTCAAGACAGCTGGTAATAAAATTTTCCAGGAAATTCCCGACAGGAGCAACATGCCACCGTATATGGCCACGAAAACCAAGGAAGTCCCCAAATCTCGCTGTAGATAAAGCAAGCCAAGGACTGGCAAGGTCAAGAGGGTCAGAAAGGCAATCAGACGAAAATCTTCCTTTAACTGCCGCACTGGATTCCGCTGTTGAAAGTTGACAATCAATCTGGCTGACATGACAATGTAGGAAATCTTCATGAATTCCGACGGTTGAAACAGTGTCATATCACTGACCGTTACCCAGTTTTTAGCCCCTGTAGAGGCAACCAGCTCTGGACTAAAATAATAGAGAGGCAAAATCATCAATCCCAGTCCCAACATGTAAAGAAGCGGAGCCATTTTCCATAAAAACTTATTGGAAAAGAACATAACTAGGAAGGCTAAACCGATACCTAAGGCAATCCACAGCAGCTGCTGGCCGACTATCCGCACCAGTTTTTCCGGAAAATCAATGCTAACGGCGATATAGAGGGATAAGATACCTATCAACAATAGTAAAAATACAGGTAATATCAGACCGTAATCAATCCGATTATCTAAATCAATCTTTCGAGTGCTCATGTCTCCTGCTTTCTAAATCTAATCTTCTACTATTATAGCAGAAAATAACGCACCGTATTTTATCAAACCCAAGATTCCTATCAAAAATCGCAGATGCGGCTGGCTAACTACAGTCTAGAGCAATCAAAATGGCAATCACGCGCACAAAAAAGCCCTCTCCGAAACTCGGAAAAGGCTTAAAATCAATGTTTCTCTTAGTTCGCAGCGTTTGCGTCTTTGAGACCGTATTTTTTGTTGAACTTGTCCACGCGGCCGTCTGCTTGAGTGAATTTTTGACGTCCAGTATAGAATGGGTGTGAATCTGATGAAATTTCCACACGAATCAATGGGTAAGTTTCACCTTCAAACTCAACAGTTTCATTAGAGTTCTTAGTAGAACCGCTAAGGAACTTGTAACCAGTAGTTGTGTCCATGAAGACAACAGTGCGATATTCTGGATGGATATCTTTTTTCATTATAAAAATTCCTTTCTGCCATGGTCTCTTTCCGAGCCATAGATTATAACCATTTAAGTTTACCAAAAGTTAGGCAGACTTGCAAGTCTTTTCCCCTATTTTCTCAACATTTTACAAAGCAGAGGCTCCGGAGGCCACATCCGAAGTCACACGCGCCCCAAAACCGCCTCTTGAAGGGCTGGCCAAACCGTCTGACAAATGCTGTTTCCTAGCCACAACCCTGTCCACCAATCCCGGCGTCACAAAAACCTTGCCATCCAGGCCAATCAGCACAGCCTCAATACCCTCCGTCTGGCAAACCGTCCTATAAATCTCAGCCATGGACTGACCAAAGAGACGTGTGGTCCAAATCTCGCCATCGACCGACCGCTTGGAGACAATGGAAATACTGGCCAGTTCAGAGGCAATGGGATAGCCTGTCTGCGGACTGAGGATATGGTGATAGGTCTTGCCTTCAACCGTTAGGCTCCTTTCGTAAATGCCAGAGGTGACCACCGATTCTTGAATGATTTGCAGAACCAAGATGTTCTGCCCTCGTTCTTTTCCAGGATCCTGAATACCGATTAGCCAGTTACCATCAGGATTATGAGGTGCCTGTCCAAATGTCTTTACATTGCCACCCAGGTTAATCAAGCCAGCAGTCACACCCATTCGCTCTAAAAATTCGACGATGCGGTCTGCCACATAGCCCTTGGCTAAGGCTCCCAGGTCAATGGCCATGCCCTCTTTTTTCAGATAGACCAGCATGTCCTCATCGTCCAATTCAATATCAGCTGGGTCAATGATAGCCAGCTTTTCATCAATTTCTTCCTGACTAGGCAGCTTGGCATCGGAAAAACCAATCCGCCAGGTCTGGACCAGCGGACCAATGGTGATATTGAGAAAACTCTTGTCAGCCAGGCTGTGTTCCTTGCCCAGCTTGATCAGTTCGTACAAATCCTCTGCAACAGGAACCGCCTGTACACCTGCATTGAGATTGACTTCCATGAGTTCCGAAGTCAGGTCATTGGCTGAAAAACGGTCCTTGTACAGAATAAGGAGGTTTTCCACCTGGTCTAAAATTGGCTCAGGATTCTCATGCCAAATCTTGGTTTCAATGACCGTCCCCATGAGACGGACGCTTCTGCTACTTGCTTGCATCTCGGACAACCTGCTGGATTTCTTGATAAATGGCTTCATTTTCGGCTAGGGAATAGGAATTAGCACCGCTGGCTAATGGATGCCCCCCGCCGTCATGCCGCTGGGCAATAGCCGAAATAGGAATATACTTGCTGCGGAGACGGACACGGTAGTTACCATCTGCTTGTTCCACAAAAATCCCCCAGGACTGGACATCACCAATACGACCCGGAGCGCCAACGATAAAGGAGGTTTCCGCATCTGTCACGCCGTATTTTTCAAGAGTAGCGCGGGTCAAGGTCACCCGAGCAGCACCATGTTCATCCACCTCTAAATTGTCATAGACATAGCCTGTCAGCTTGGCAATATTGTAGTCAATGGTGTCCATTTGGCGGCTCATCCTGGTAAAATCAAAGTCCTCCTGACGCAGGCGGGCCACAATTTCAAAGGTGCGAGCAGTCGTCGCAGGGTAAAGGAAACGACCCGTATCTCCGACAATCCCTGCGTAAAGCAGGCGGGCGATTTCCCCGTCTAGTTTGAGGTTGTTGCCCAGAGCAAACTCCGTAATCATTTCGCTACAAGAGCTGGCAGCTGTGTTGACCCAGAGCAGGTCACCGTAAGGCTCTTCGTTTGGATGGTGGTCGATTTTGATGAGAAAATCCCCAGTGGTATATCGATTGTCATCCACTCGCGGCGTATTGGCCGTGTCTGTTACGATGACCAAGGCTCCGTGATACTCCTCATCTGCGACTGAGTCCATGCTAGCCAGCCAAGCCAGGGTTGGTTCATCCACACCTGTCGCCTTGACGTTTTTTTCAGGAAAATTGGCCTGCAATAATTTCTTCAAACCCACCTGACTACCAATGGCATCTGGGTCTGGCCGCTGGTGACGGTGAATGATAATAGTGTCGTACTTCTTAATGGTTTCTAAAATATCTGTAGTAATAGTCATAGCAACTCCTTTCCCAATATTTTAGCACAATCTCCCCCTTTTGAAAAATAAGGGAGTGTGGTATAATGGGATTACTATGTAACTTGGAGGAAATTATGGCACTAGCAAAAATTGTTTACGCTAGTATGACTGGTAACACAGAAGAAATTGCGGATATCGTAGCTAGCAAACTAGAGGAATTAGGTTTGGAGGTACAGGTTCATGAATGTACCACAATTGAGACGGAAGAAATCCTAGATGCTGACTTGATTGTCGTTGCGACCTATACTTATTCTTATGGTGGCGACGGTGAATTGCCAGATGAAATCATTGATTTCTACGCTGACCTAGCTGACCTGGACTTGACTGGTAAGGTCTACGGTGTCTGTGGTTCTGGCGATACCTTCTATGATGATTTCTGTAGTGCGGTAGATGATTTCGACACTATGTTGGGGTCACGTGGCGCGGTCAAAGGTGCTGAAAATGTCAAGGTAGACCTGGCTGCTGAAGACGAAGACATCGTTAACTTGGAAAAATTTGCCAGCGATTTAGCTGCAAAATTAGATTAAGATGCAGAACAAAATAACCAGTAACAGGTGTTACTGGTTCAGAACGTAGACAAACTAAACTCTGGATAAATAAACTGAATAGCTCTGCTAAGAAAAAATAAAAATTAAGTTTATTTCGCGAGCGGAGTGAGCCTTAAGTCGGGACTTTCTGCTGTGATGAAAACGCTAGAAACGTTGTCGTTTCTAGCGTTCGGAGTCATTGAGACCTTAGGCTCAATGACTAGGTATGGAATTCCGAAGGAAGTCGCTACCGTCCAACATCACCTCAGGAAAGTCCGAAAAGAGACTTTGTCTACAAACTCAACCAGTAACAGGTGTTACTGGTTTTCTTAAAGGAGAATGGGATGCTATTAGAAGACATTCGAAAAGACATTAACGACTTGGACTGCCAACTTGTCAGCTTACTGGAACAACGCATGGAATTGGTCGATCAGGTCACAGCCTACAAACGTGCGACTGGAAAGCCAGTCCTGGATGCCAGCCGCGAACAAGCTGTTCTAGATAGAGTCGGTAGCCTGGTGGAAAATCCAGCTTACCGCTCTGCCATTGTCGCCACCTTCAGTGACATTATGGCCCAGTCCAGGATCTACCAGGCGGAAAAATTGGCTGACTATGAATAACAAAATTTCACGCACTGGACAGCTCAGTCTCTTTTCCCTTATCATTGGTCTCGCCGCAGGAGTGATTGAAACAATTTTTGGCAGAGTCTTGTTGGCTATAGGCACTATCCGTACCAATTACTTCTCCTACCTCATTCCCTTACTCAGTCTTGCCGGACTTCTCATCATCTTTGTCTATCAAAAATGGGGGAAATCCGTCCAAGCTGGGATGAATTTGGTGTTTCAGTCAGGACAAGGACAAGACACCACTATTTCCCCTATTCTAATCCCACTGATTACCACAACCACTTGGCTGGGACATCTGGTTGGCGCATCAGTAGGACGCGAGGGGGTCGCTGTTCAATTGGGTGCCAGCATATCGCACTGGCTGGGTAAGCTCTGGAAAAGCGCACTTCCTAAAGACACTATGACGCAAATTGGGATGGCTGCTGGCTTTGCTGGGCTCTTTCAAACGCCTTTGGCTGCTAGTTTATTTGCTGTCGAGGTCTTGGTGGTCGGGAGCATTTCTTGGGTTGCCCTGCCTTACTGTCTCCTTGCTGCTATCATCGCCTCTTCTACCTCACATTGGCTAGGCTTGGAAAAATTCAGCCATTCCCTGTCAGCTTTTCCCTTCCAATTTGAAGATCTATTCAAGTGGATGTTAGTGGCCATCTGTCTCGGACTGATCGGTAACTGCTTCGCTTGGATCCTCACACATGCCAAAGCAGAAATATCTACTTTTCTTCCCAATCCTTACTGGAGAATGCTTGCACTGGGCTTGTTACTCTCGCTCTTTCTCTATTTAGCACACCTCGGTCGCTATTCTGGTTTGGGGACTAATTTAATTGAGGCTAGTCTATCTGGAAATACAATTTTTGCTTATGACTGGCTACTCAAGTTGGTCTTTACCTGCTTGTGCTTAATTGCAGGTTTCCAAGGCGGTGAAGTCACCCCACTCTTTGCCATCGGTGCAAGTGCAGGACTTGTTTTGGCACAGTGGCTTGGTCTCCCACCAGAATTGGTTGCTGCACTAGGTTATTGTGCTGTATTTGGCACTGCGACCAATACACTCATTGCTCCTATTTTGATTAGCTACGAGGTGTTCGGTTCTGCCATTCTTCCATTTGCCCTACCTGTGCTCGGAGTCGCTTATTTCCTCAACCGTAAACAAACCATCTACGGGCAACAAATTCATTGAATAAATAGAAAAGTCTGATTAGTAGGCTTTTTTCTTTCTCAAAAATTCAAAAAGAAACGCTGATGTTACAACGTTTCTCAAGTCATATCTATCTCCCCTGCAGGCAAATTCAGGTTAAATTGAGTTAAAATTAATATTAAAAATTGGATATTATCAAGATATTATCATTTACTGAGTATATGTAAAAAATAAAAGGTTGAACAAATGGTTGAACGGATTTATTTTTTCATCGTCTATTAGCAACAAACCGAACTAAGTCTGTGATTTTTTGTTATTAATATTATCTACTGAACTTTTACTGAAGACAAATAGAGATTCACTACACGTCAATAGACGGTAGAAACCTTGATTTTAAGCGATTTTTGAAAGATGAACTTTCATTACATTGCAGTACAAATCAGTCGAATCACTACCTTTTTTGAAATAAGTTTTTGATTCGGATAAGTAATAAAACCCACTGGCTAATTAAGTCAGTGGGTTTTTGAATTAAGGAGAGTCTTGCTCCAAGCTATTTTAGGAGATGAGTATTAATTTTATTTTTTCAATTTAAAACATCGAACTGCTGATAAGAGTCCTAGACCTAACACCATAAAGGATAAACCAGTGCTATCACCTGTCTGTGGTAAGGGTTTAGAAGCTATCGCAGAAGTTTGTTCTGTCTTCTCTGCCCTAACATCTAGCCGACTTCTAGTTTGTAAAATGTGACCACCAGGGATCGGTGACTGATGTTTCGTTTCATTTCTTGGGGGATTCACTTGCTCAACCGGAACTGATTCATGCATTTTATTCTTTACTTCTTCTATCAATGAGTTTAGTTTCGTTTCTACTGATTGGTCCCCATTTGAAACTTCTCGTATTGGATTTCCATCCTTACTTTGTTCCTCTTTTTCTACAGGTGATCTTGATGCACCGTCTGTAGAATGTTCTTCTTCCAAACTATCCTCGTTCCCCTTGTCCTCTAACTCAGCAAGGTCTTTTATTAAAGTAACCTGATCAATCTGAACACGAACTTGGTCCTCACCACCTTGTCCTAGGACCTCAATACCAATTTCACGTGTATTTCCACGTTCTGCAATGTCTGACAAATCAAATTGCAAATTCGTCCACTGATCGCTTACGGAGGCAATTTCATTATTTATCCATTGCCAACTATCACCAACTTTAATATAGAGTTTAGCTTGAACTGGGCTACTTGATTTTAGTTTGACCACATACCAATTATAGTTGGATAGGTCTTGATTGGCTTGGAGATTGATTTCTGTTTTCTGATCTTTTTCACCAGAAATAGTGGCAAAAAGCTGTCCATCTACTGTCTTCAAATCAGGACCGTTCCATTTCCCAACTTCCTCATCAAAATGATAGATCGTCGGTTGATAAGTTGCTACTTCTGGCTCATATTTGTCCACGATTGCAGGTAAATCTTCTCTCGTGACTGCTTGAATATCATCGATGTAAAGAGTACCAGTCCCTTTTTCGCCTCCCAAATAAAAAGCAAATTGACTTACTTGGCCTAATCCAACTTGATCAATGCGTGCACTTTGATTGCCTTCCCAAGCAGCTGGTAGAAATTCAGCAAGTGGCATGCTAACTAGACCTTCGAATGCTTCAGTCAAAGCGATATTTTTCTCATAGCTGACATTGCCAATGCGTATTTGGACAGTCAAGTGTTGAGGATAACCACTGTGTTTGAGCCAGAAACTTAGGGCATTGGCTCCTTGCCAATTTTTCTCAAAGGAAATTTGACGTCCAGCATAACCCTTATCTCCAACTTCATAGTCATAGACCATGCCATATTTGCCTTCTTGCTTTTGGTTTTCAGATAAGCTAATTTGAATCTTATCCCCGTTCGATGAGTAAGCTTGGTGCAGTAAACTATTGTCTCCAAAATATTGCTCAAAAGTATCAACTATAAGGGGGGATTCTGTGTTCTGCGTGAAACGAGTATATAGTTTTACTTGCTCCTGCTTGGTTTCCTGTCCCTTACTGGTGTATAGGATGGTTGCAATCAAGACTTGATTGTCTAACTCAACCGGAAGTGTAATAGTTGCTGTAAAATACTGACCTTCCTTGGAAAGCTGATAAATTTGGTCGCCAATTGTCACAGATACGGCATCATCCTCCTGACTTGGCTTGACAACAATAGTGACCTCTTGCTGACCAATAATATCCCCATTTGCTGGACGGATCAGATAGGCTGAATTAGTTACGGGACTTGTTTGGAAATTCTTACCCTTTCCATAAATTTGGCCCACTTCCTTGGCAAATACAGTATTGGCATACTGATAAAATCTTTCAAAGTCTGGCAATAATTCATGGTCTCCACCAAGGCTACCATTGACATCACGATAAGGAACGTAGAGGTTATTAGGCAGACCAAAATTTGCCCAAGTCAGCATGTAGGCAATTTTAGAGGCCTTTTGGTCAGATTGAATGGTGTTAAAGATGCGGCTATACCAATCTAAGGTATTGCCGGTTTTATTGAGACCTTGGGCGCTATAGCCAAATTCTGTCAAGGCTGCTACTTTCCCTTTTTGTTCTGCTAAGTCCACTATCATGGAGAGGTCTTTCACCAAGCCTGAAAGGAATTGTTCTGACCCTGCATTGTCTTTTGAATCATAGGAATCTATTCCTAAAATGTCCACATAAGCATCACCAGGATAGGTCTCTAAATAACGTTCTTGGTCCCCAGGTGTAGCTGTATTTGGCGAATATACATAGAGGATATTATGAATATTTTTCTGGTCACGAAGATACTCAACAGTGTAGCGATAAAGAGCCTTGTATTGGTCGGGTTTGGTTGTGCTGGCACCCCACCAGAACCAAGAACCATTCTGCTCGTGGAAGGGACGAAAAATAAGTGGAGTATCCTTACCTTCATCATCCTTTAATCCCTCAGCCAGACTGGCAATTCGATCCAACCATTGATTAAACTCTGTGTTTTTCGTACCACCTGGTAGAATTTCAGACACGACATTGCCAGAGCTATCATTGAAATTTCCACCCGTCACAAAATTATAGGGGTGCATACTGAGAACGACTGCCCCTCCTAGTTTGTGAGCAGTTTTCATGGATTCGATGACATTGTTCAAGCTTTGTTCAGGATCCCCTGCCACGCCAGGCTTTTCATGACCGTCTAGAGATAGCGTATCCCAACCAAAAATTGCAGGATAATCCCCAACAGCATTTTTTACCTCAGATTCAGTCGAGCCTGCTCGACTGCCTTCACTGGTCAAGCTCACTCCTTCATCAAGGGCATGCTGTTGTCCAAACAAGATGTCTGGACTGGCCGCCTTTTCCTTGAGATAGTCCAGTAATTCCTTGGTCTCCTGACTGGCCTTCTCATCAACCATATTGAGAACCACACTATCTCTTGTACTTTCAGTCTCCACCCCTTCAGTAGCTACAACCTCCTCTGTTGTCTCTGACTGAATCTCTGTTACAACTCCTGTTTCTTCACTACTAGGCTCATCAGTCTTTACTTCAACAATTTGTGGAGCAGATGTAGCTTGTGTTTCCGTATTTTCATCTGAGACTTTGATTTCAGAGTTTTCATCGGGAACCGCTTTCATTTCTGTGTCGACAGAAAGTTCCCCTACTGGTGAAGGAATAACTTCTGTTGAAAGAATAGGGTCCGAACTTGTTTCTTCCGCCATAACAGCATGCCCTCCCAACATACAACTAGCCACCAAAACACCTGCTAAAACACTTGATTTCGTCAGTCTGTTTCCCATTTTAGACTCCTTTTTATCTATTTTTTCCAAAAATTGACCGCAAAAAAGAGCGATTATTGTAAAACCGCTCTCCATCAAAAAATGAACCGATGTCATCGGGAGGTCAAACCTCCCATGGCAAAGCACTACTTTTCACACTTAAAGGACCTGATGTCCTTTGCACAAGGTGTTCCAGCAGCTTCTTAGTTCAATCCATTTTGACCAGCAACAGTTTTAAACCACTCACCTGATTTTTTAATGGTTTTCACCTGCGTATGGATATTATTTGAGATAAATCCATAGCGATTGCGATAAGCATTGGTCCATGACCAGCAATCAATCGGTGTCCAGAGGTGATAACCAAAGCAATTAGAACCTTCTTGGATTCCCTTATGAAGAAATTCCAGATGCTCACGGATAAAATCAATCCGATAGTCATCTTGAATCTGACCACTCTCATCCAAGAACCGTTCTTCTCGTGAAACTCCCATACCATTTTCAGAAACAAACCATGGAATATTCTTGTAATTGTCACGAATATTGATGGCAATATCATACATGGCTTCAGGATAGATTTCCCAGCCCTTATCAATATTCATCCGACGTCCAGGCATGTCATAATGGTCATAATAGCGGGTAGGCATCCAGTCACCTACAGAATTTGGAGCGATGTCTGGCGCCTTCACACGGTTTGGATGGTAGAAGTTGACCCCAAGGAAATCCACAGTGTTGTTCTTGAAAATAGCAGCATCTTCAGATTCTGTTTGCCAGATAACCTTGTCGCGTCTCAAGACTTCCTCTAGTTCTGCTGGAAAATGTCCGTAGATAGCTGGTTCCAAGAACATCTTATTGTTCCAGAGTTCAGCAAATTTAGCTGCTTCTTGGTCAGCTGGCGCTTCTGAGGCTGCATAGGTTGGCGTCAAGTTCAAGACTGTACCAATGCGTCCGCCATCCTTATCCAAGCCTAACTCACGGAATTTGGAAATGGCTTTGGCAGAGGCAAGGTTGAGATGATAGGCTACCTGAACAGCTTTTTTCCCATCCACTATTTTAGGATAATGGAATTGATAAAGGTACTCTCCATCCACAACGACCATTGGCTCATTATGAGTTGTCCATTCTTTGACACGGTCACCGAAGTGTTTGAAGGCCTGCTCCGCAAAGCCAACATAGAGGTCCACCACATGACGAGACTCCCAGCCACCGTACTTGTGATAGAACTCAACTGGCAAGTCAAAATGGTGTAAGTTCATCACTGGGCGAATACCATTTTCAATGAAACAATCAATCACTTGATTGTAGAAAGCAATCGCATCCTGATTGACCGTATTGGTTTCCAAATCATCAATCAAACGCGTCCATTGGATAGAGGTCCGCACACTGTTGAGACCAACCTCTTTCATGAGAGCAATATCTTCACGAAAACTGTTGTAAAAGTTAGACGCCGTATCGGGACCAACTTGATTGTAGAAAACTTCTGGCTCTATCTCATACCAGTAGTCAAACATATTGGCGTGTTTTTTAGCAAAACGCCCTTCGCTTTGGGGACCAGATGTGGCTGCTCCCCACCAAAAATTAGCTGGAAATTCTTTCATCATCTTCTCCTTCTGCACATAATCGTTGATGCATCATATCGTTAAATTTCGGTAAATACTCATGTCCAAATTCTGGATAAAAGAGTAATTCTTTTTCTGATTGTAATTGATTATAGACCGCAAATTGCGTTTTGGGGTGGCAGATTCGATCTTCTAGAGCCATACCCCACAAGACTTCGGCTTGAACCCGTGACACCAAGTATTGGATGTCAATGTAATCCAGGGCACTAAATACCGCTTCTTCCGTTTCATGTAAAGGATCTCGAAAGCGGAAATAATAAGGGATTTCTTCATAGGCTGATTGTTCTGCTTGTAGTCCATAGGCTACTCTAAAGTCACTGAGAAATGGATATTGGACAAAGCTGGCCTTTACCTGTGGACAAAGACTGGCACAAACCAAGGCTAATGCCCCTCCTTGGGAAACGCCATAACTATACATGCGTTGACTGTCAACCTCAGGCATCGATTTCACAATCTGAGTAAGCTGATAAATGGCTTGGTAAACTCGTTTATAAAATAAATTTTCCGGACCTTCCTCCACTCCTCTGAGTAAATGTCCTTTGAGGGTTCCTCCCTTTGTCTGGCTAGAATCTTGAGAAGCGCCACCCTGTCCAGGAACATCCATTGCCACCACCATATAGCCCAAGGAAACCAGAGTCAATTTATCAGACCAATCTCCGACATTGGTGTGATAGCCGTGAAATTGAAACATGACAGGACATTTCACAATATCCCCTTTGGGCTTCAAGAATTGACAGACAATCCTAGAGCCGTCCACAGTTGAAAAAATGAGTTCAAAACAATCTGCAAGCGGACTTTTAAAAGAGACTGGTCTCAACTGATAGCCTAGACCTTTTTCATCAACCTCATTCAAAGCTCTTTCCCAGAATGCGTCAAAATCTTTTGGTTTTGGTTGACTACCACCATAGTCACCCCAAAGTTTTAGAGCATCTTTCGTTCTCATCCTATACCTCCACTTGCAAACGTTTGAGAACCTCATTCCCAATAAATGCCGCACCTGCTAGTGTCGGATGGACACCATCTTCACCTGTCAAGTACTGTGCAGAGTGGAGAATGGCTTGCTCATTAAGAAGTCCATCTAAGGGAACTAGTTCCAAATCAAATTCCTGAACCAAGCGTCGCACAATCTGAATTTTAGGATCTAAATCAACTCGCCATTCCCGTCTATCCAAGGGATAAGGCAGGACAAAGGGCTCCATAACCAGGATTCGTTCTACTCCTGCCTTTTTCAAACTCGTCAGTAGTTTGCGATACTCCTGTTCAAACCTATCCTGCTCTGCATGACTTCCAAATGATTCTAGGCCAACAGTATGCCAAACGTCATTGATTCCCACCATGAGTAAGATGGCTGTCGGGTTGAGGTCAAGACATTCATAAATACGGGCATTCAAATCTGCAACCTTGTTTCCACCAATTCCCCTGTTATAGAAAGAAAAACGGGCTTGTGGATATCGAGCGGCTAATTGGCCTGCAACGTGATTAACATAACCATGTCCCAAGCTTCCTGCATCATTCTTATCTCGCCCCCACTCTGTAATTGAGTCTCCGAAAAAGACGATGGTATCATCCTTGTATAGCTTCATATTTATTCTCCATATTGGCTCACAAAATGGGCAGCTGCGCCAAGTAAGTTGGCATCATTTCGGTATTGGCAAGCTTCCAGTTTGAATGTCAAATCTGTAGCATCCGCCTCTAAAATAATCTGGTCTAGGCGCTTTCTGACTTCCTCTACCAATTCTTCCCGAACGGAAATGCCTCCACCAATTGCAACAAGTTCTGGATTTACAGTCATCAACACATTGTAAATTCCGATAGCTAGACTCTGATAGATGCCTTCCACTACCTGTCTGGCCTTTTCATGTCCTTGGTCAGCCAGAGAAAACAAGTCTTTTCCTGAGAAGGATTCAGCTAAGCCTTCTGCCTGCGCAAAACGGTTTGCCACGTGAACAGGACTGACTAGGTGACTCAAGGTCATGCCATCCTGGAGGATCATATAACCAAATTCCCCACCAAAGAGATTCTCCCCTTTTAGCAAGTATTGGCCCTGTGCAACAGCTCCACCCACTCCAGAACCGATGATGAAGAAAACAGAGGATGCGCTATCCTTGGCCACCCCAAGATGTAATTCTGCTAATGCAGCACAGTTGGCATCATTTTCAATCGAAACAGGTAGACCAAATAAGTCACTTAGCTCCTTTTGAATGGGAAAACGGTGAATATAAGGAATGGCACTTTTTCCATAAATGATCCCCTCTTCCGTATTGACAGAACCAGGACTGGAAAAAGCTACTCCAGTCAGCCGAATTGTTGAAAATGATTCTTGCAATTTTTTCAATTCATTTTTCATTTCTTCCCAACTGTCTGGAGTGGGAAAAGAAGATTGATGGGAGAGTTGCCCCTGATTGTAGAGGGCAACTTTCACAGCAGTTCCTCCCATATCACAAACTAGTAAAGCCATATATTCTCCTAATCTTGTCGAATCATCATTTCAATACTGAAGGTATCATAGCGATGGGTACTGATAGAATACTCAAAGGTTGTCCCGTTAGATAAAAAGCCAATTTGTTCCACTATACCAACAGGATCTCCTTGTTCTAATTCTAAATTTGTTACTTCAGAATCAGATGCTTTGCGAACTGTAATATTGCGGTGAGCACTTTGAATTTTCATCCCTAAGGTATCTTGAATATACTCATAGATAGATTCTTCTACATTTTTCAACCTTAAATCAGGTATGACTGATACAGGCATAAAGGTATTTTCCATAACAAGTGGACTTCCATCTAATATCCGGACACGTTCAATGTCATAAACAAAACTACCAATTGGAATATTGAGCTTATTGGCTACTTTTTCTGACGCGGCAATTATTTCAAAATGCAAAACCTTACTGGTCACTGAACGAGTTGGGTAATATGCAGAGGTACCAATCATTTGACTTCCTACTACCATCTTCTCCATATCCTCTACTGATAAATCTTTGACAAACGTACCAGCCCCCCGACGTTTAATAATTAACCCTTCTGCAACAAGAATGTCCAAGGCTTTCTTAACCGTCATTTTACTAACTTCATAAACCTCACACAAATCCTTCTCAAAAGGAAGCTGGTCATTAGCTTTATAAATACCATCTAAAATTTTTCTTCTAACATCATTTGCAATCACATTATACTTTTCCATGATTGCCTCCTTCTAATCATTATCAGCTTAACAAACCAAGACAGCAGTTCATGTAATGGATTGATTGTCAAACAGAAAATACGAAAACGCTTTACTTTATTATATACCTACTAGTGACCGAATTCTTGTCTAGACCATTTTTAAATAAAATAATTTAGACGAAAAGTCTCCTGGCATCACTCTAGACCAGTACTCCACTTCACGGCCTAGATAATTTTCGTTCAATAATAGGCCAATCGTTTCCAAATCTCTCCCAAAGCGAAGTGTCTCAGACTGTTTTTCTTGTACTTTATAAGAAACATCAGCTTTTAATCCTCTTAATTTCAAGCGTTGATAGGTCGGATTCGGCTGGGCTAACAGTTGAAAATGCCCAACTAAAGCCTCTGATTGATCTTGGCTCACAACCATCCATGCAACTCGGTTACTATCGCCTGTTTCTAGGCGGTAAAAATCTCCCTGAATCACCAACCCTTGATGGGATTTATACTCTTTAATTTGCTGCTTGATTTCTTGTTTTTCCTCTTCGGTCAACGCCAGAGGGTTTAATTCATAACCAAACATACCAAAGAAAGCTACATTCTTTCTCATATCGAGGGATGTGACACGAGCGACTTGATGGTTGGGAACTGCTGAAACATGACTGCCCATACTAGACAGTGGGTAAAGCATAGAAGTTCCGGTCTGAATAGCCAATCGTTCTATTGCGTCTGTATCATCGCTTGTCCAAATTTGCGGACTGTAATAGAGCATACCAGCATCAAATCGTGCTCCTCCACCCGCACAGGATTCAATCAAGATATGTGGATAATTCTTGCTTAGGCGATTATACAAATCATAGACACCCAGAATATAGCGATGAGCCAGCTCTCCCTGCTGGTCTGGCAAATAGTCAGAAGAATAGGCCTCTGATATATAGCGATTCATATCAAGTTTCAGATAATCAATCGGAACCTTCTGCAAGATGGCATCCATCTGCCTATAAACCTCATCAACCACTTTGGGATTCCCAAAATTGAGGACATATTGGTTTCGACCTTGTGAAATATTTTTCTGCGGATGTCCAATGATCCAATCAGGATGCTCACGATATATAGGAGTATCTTCTGAAACCATCTCTGGCTCAAACCATAAACCAAATTGAAGTCCCATTGCATGAATCTTTTGGCCAAGACTGGCTAAACCATTTGGTAATTTTTCGTGGCTTTCAACCCAGTTCCCCAAGGAACCCTTATCACTATTTCGATTGCCAAACCAACCATCATCTAGGACAAATAAATCTACTCCTAGTTCCCTTGCTGCCTCTGCAATATCAAGTATCTTTTTCTCATCAAAATCAAAATAGGTTGCCTCCCAGCTATTTAAGAGAACTGGACGAGGTTTATTTTTCCAAGAACTCCGAATGAGATGCTCTCTAAAAAGATGATGAAAGGCCTGACTCATACCTGTCAATCCATTTTCGCTAAAAACCATGACAGATTCAGGACTAACAAACATTTCATTTGGTTTCAATTGCCACTGAAACTGAAAAGGATTGATGCCTAATTGGACTCGTAGTCGGTCATAATTATCCAATTCTATTTGGGCACGGAAATTTCCACTATAGATCAAACCAAAGCCGTAGACCTGTCCCTGACTCTCTGTCGTTTGCGGTTGGCAAATAGCAAGGAAAGGATTGTGAACATGGCTACTAGCTCCACGCGTGGAGGAAACATGTTGAACTCCCCGATGAATTTTTTCACGCGATAGGTGATTTTCACGCGCCCAAGCTCCATCTAGGTGAAGCCACTCACACTGTTCATTGGGGAGGTCTAGGTTCAGACTAGCCAGTTGTTTTACAGAATACTCCTGCTGACCACCATTTCGTAAAATAGCCTGACGTGTTATAACAGGCAAATCTCTGTAAATGGCATAGCGCAAGGTCAAATAGACATCCGAATAATCATCCTTCAGATAAACCTCCAAAACCTGAACCTGCTCTGCTTCCCCAAAAGTTCCTGGCAGGGGCTCAAGGGCTACCTTTCCATCAAAAATCTTATATCCTTGATAGCGAAAATGACTGATAGAGTCTCCGTCTGGATAGGTCATTTCAAGAGCTGGGTAACGAAAATCTGTCGTTCCAAAAACGGGCATTTCTTGCTTGATATGTTCTAGGGAAGTCAATAATTTCCCAGCCACCAGATTGTTTCCAGGCCGAATCTCTCGTTCTAAGAGCCAGTCGAACTGATCATAATCAGCAATCGAAGCGCCATAATAGAGATGTTCCAGTATTCCTGTATCTTCCATCACCCGAAAAATATAGGAAATGTGGTCATTTTTTAAATGAAAATATAAGTCTTGTTCATAAACCCGTATCATTCTTTTTTTCCTTTCTTAATTGACTGATTTTTGTAAGGACCAGACAATAGATACCCGGCATGAAAAACCAGATAAGGAGATGTTTTGTAAGGGCAAGATAGAATAGAAGAGTTAAAATGGTGCCTTGCACAGCCACATCATTAAGATTGCGAGAAATCAAGTACAAACTCATTGCCAAACTCTTTTTAAAACGAAGGCCCTCTACTCTTTGGTAATAGGGAAGCCAAACCATCAATACTAGCCAAAACATACTTCCCACAAGAAAGCCTAGCAAGAGCTGGTCTGAATAGTTTTGAAGCAAACCAAACCAGCTGACAAGGGATAATAGAAAAGAGAAGGTCATGAAGGAAGAAATGAGCATCTCTGAAACTTTGGATTCTTTAGGAAGATAATCCACTTCTTTCAAACTCACATAATAGGGCTGTGAACTTTCATATAGTGCCAAACAAGTTGCCAAGGCACCGTACCAACCGTAAACGAATCCTCTTCTCACCAAGCCCCACCAAAAATAGGTTGAGACCTTAGCCAAGACATAGACTCCATTGATGGTTGCAATTAAACGAGATTGTTTCTCCATGAGTCCTCCTTTCTATCACATGATTGACTACTTAACAGAACCAGCCACCCCATTGTAAATGTATTTTTGGAGGGACAAGAATACAATTAAAATTGGCAAGATAACAATAATAACACCTGCTAGAATGACTGGCCAGTTAGTACCATATGGCCCTTTAAAGGCGAAGAGGGCTGTTGAAATCACTTTCAAATTCCGATCTGGCATATACAAGAACGGGCTATAGAAGTCATTATAGACACCTACACCACTGATAATCAACATGGTCACAATTGGGGCCTTTAAGTTTGGCAGAATAATTCTCCAGAAAATCCCAAAGTGACTTGCTCCATCAAGGTAGGCTGATTCATCCAATGAAATTGAAATTTCATCTAAATACTGCATAAAGACATAAACTGAGATCACATCAGTTCCCAAATTCAACAAGATAACAGCCCAAATAGTGTTAAACAAGCCAAGGGAATTAATGATTTGGAAGGTTGCTACTTGACTGGTAATCCCTGGAATCAACATAGCAATCATGAAAAGACCGAGAATCACTTTCTTCAATTTAAAATTAAAGCGACTCATTGCATAGGCAAACATGGACGCCAAGGTCAACTTCCCAATCATACTAGCCACAAAAATGATCAGCGTATTTTTAAAACCCAAAAGCATCTGTCCATTGACAAAGGCTGTTTTATAGTTTGAAAAATCCCAGGTTTTAGGAAGAGCGAGGACATTGCTGCTCAAAAATTCATTGTTTGATTTAAAGGAACCAATAAACACAACCAAGATGGGCAACAGTGCAACGACTGCTCCTAGAATGAGGACAAGGTATTGGAAGACCTTGCCAATTGTCAATTTCTCTCTTCTCATCGTTTATTTCCTTTCCTGCGTAGCATAGCGTTGCACCAAGGTCACTACTACGACAATGACCAAAAGAATAATGGCCATAGCAGAAGCCAAACCAACCTTGTTATACTTAAAGGCTGTATCGATTGTTTGAATCACGAAGGTTGTAGTGCCGTTTGAACCACCAGTCATAATGTATGGAATGTCAAATACACTCAGTGAGCCACTAACGCCAAGAATAATATTCAAAAAGATGATATTTCGGATACTTGGAAAAATAATATAGATAAACTGGTCCCAACGATTGGCACCGTCAATTTCTGCCGCTTCATAAATCTCTGGATTGATGGATTGAATGGCACCAAGGAAGACAAGGAAATTAAAGCCTGTATAGCGCCAAACAGAGGTAAAGGCAAGAGAAATATTATTAATTTCTCGATTTCCCAACCAGAGTTGAATCTGATCCCCCAAGCCTAACATCTCAAGAACCGTATCTAAGGTTCCTCCGCCTTTGTAGAAATACAAGAAGATGAAACCAATCGCAACACCATTTAAAAGATAAGGGAAAAAGAGAATCCCCTTCCAAAAATTAGCGAATTTTACCTTGAAAGATAAGATTGTCGCAAACAAAAGTGCAATTCCCAACTGGAAGAAAGTTGCAATAAAGTAATACAAACTAGTCTTAAAAACCGTAAAATAAGTAGGTTTTGTTAAAATGGTCTTGTAATTGTCCAAACCGACAAAATCCGGATTGGGAGAGTACCCATTCCAATTGGTTAAACTATATTGAAACATTTTCACCAAGGGATAATAAGAAAATGTTAACAATAATAGCACAGGAATAATTGTAAACGTGAAAATCAATAAACGCTTTTCAGCCGCTTGACTCATTTTCATCTTAAGCATAAGATCCTCCTAAAATAAGAACTTGTATTCACAAGTAAAGTGCTTGTATATAAGAGACAGCTTTTCGCTAATCAAGGTAATTTTTTGAGGGAATACTGACTGTATTTTGAAAAAACGAATGATAAGCAGCTGAAAAACTAGACTAAGATGGAGCGCTGAACTGTGAATACAGGTTCTAAATAATGGGCCAGTTAGAGAATTCCAACCAGCCCACCACTATTCTTAGTTGCCAGCAACTGTTTTAATGGCATCTGCCCAACGAGTGTTGAAATCCTTCATAATATCTTGGTAAGTCTCAGAAGAGTTCCCTACTGCAGCATCAATGATGCGTTGTTTTTCAAGGTCAGTTGTACCAATACCCAATTCAGATTGGTTATTAATATCGCTGAAGAGTGATTCTTTTCCTTCTGGTGCTGGATTTTCTTCAAACAATTCTACTCCAGCTTCTTTACTTGCCTGCAATGCTTCTGGATAATCTGCACCTTTTACAGTTGGGAGGCCGCCATTATCTTTGGCATAATCAGATTCGTTGACCATCCAGTCTACGAATTTGCGAGCTGCTTCTTTGTGCTCTGAATGAACGCTAATACCATAGTTATAGTCTCCACCTACTGGCATATATTGTTTGCCATCAGATGCAGTCATTGGAAAGGCTTGGAAAGTAATGTTTGATGCATTATCTGGATTTGCTTCTTGAATTTGAGGAACTGCCCAGCTACCCAAGACCATGACTGCAATCTTACCATTTGCTAAATCAACTTTTGATTGCTCCCAGTCAGTTGTTGTTGGATCTGCTTCAATCAAACCTTCTTTGGCTACATCATACAAAAGCTTATAAATAGTTCCCATTGTATCTTCTTGGTCAAATGGCGAAGTATCAGACGTCATTTTGTTGGTAAAATCTACATCTCCTGTAGCTCCAGCACGAGTAAAGTCCCAGTTTGATAGCGTCCAACCAGCTGCGTAGTTGGTATAAAGAGGAACTACATCATTGTTCTTTTCCTTGATGGTTTTCAAAGCTGCTAGGAAGCTTTCCGGAGTTTTAGGAAACTCTTTGATTCCAGCATCTTCAAATACCTTCATATTCACCACCATACCCGTAGCATTCATCTGACTCGGAATACCGTATGAAACTCCTTCAAATGAACGATCGTTCAAGCCGAGATAGGTCTTTTCTAACTCCGCCTTGTCTCCCATCGGTTCAAAGAAGGTTGCGTAATCTTGCGGTTGAATATCACCTGGAATCATTAGAACATCGCCATACTCTTTGGAATTCATACGGGTCTTCATCTGACCAGCATAGTCCGTGATGGTTTGAACTTCTACAGTGATGTCAGGATATTTCTCATTGAACTTAGCAATGTATTCATCCCATTTACCATTTCCCTCCCAGTCTGTCTTGTGGTTAATAAAAGTGATGGTTTCTTTTCCATCCTCACTTTGGCTACCTCCGCCTCCACTAGCACATCCCGCTAAAACAAGTGCAGCTGCTGCTGCTGTGACACCAAATTTAAACAATGCTTTTTTCATAGATTTCTCCTCCATTATTTTTTCTTTGCATTTGTTTACGCTTTCATTATAACACAAGATTTTTAAAAAGTATATACTTTTGTTTAAAAATATATACTTTTTTATAAAATTTTATAACTTTTTCTGAAAAATCTGTTATACTTTTATAGTAGAATTCTTATTATGAAGGAGAAAATCATGGAACCCTTGTTTCTCACACCTGTAATGCACGAAAAAATTTGGGGAGGTCAACGCCTGAAAACCAACTACCACTATGATATTCCTAGTGAAAAGACTGGTGAATGTTGGGCTATATCTGCCCACCCAAACGGTGTAACAACTGTCTCAAATGGTCAATTTAAAGGAAGAGGACTGGATGACCTCTATCAGAATGAAAAACATTTATTTGGCAATCCCACAGATAATGTCTTTCCATTATTAACTAAAATCCTTGATGCAGACGATTGGCTTAGCGTCCAAGTCCATCCCGATGATAGCTATGGCTTGGCTCACGAAGGTGAATTGGGCAAGACAGAATGTTGGTACATTTTAGAAGCCGAGGACGGAGCTGAAATCATTTATGGCCACAATGCCCAATCCAAAGAAGAACTCCGTCAGCAAATTGAAGCTGGAGATTGGGACAAGCTGTTGACCCATGTATCCGTCAAAAAGGGTGATTTCTTCTTTGTGCCAAGCGGCACCATGCACGCTATCGGTAAAGGTATCATGATACTAGAAACCCAACAATCTAGCGATACAACCTACCGTGTCTATGACTTTGATCGCCGTGATGACGCTGGGAACCTCCGTGAACTTCACATTGAAAAATCTATCGACGTATTGACAATCGGGCCCGTAGCTAATTCCACACCTGCCCAACTCAAAGTAGGCAAACTTGACACAACCCTCCTTGTTTCAAATCCCTTCTTCTCTGTCTATAAATGGCAAATCAAGGGAGAAATTCAGCTGAAGCAAACTATTCCTTACCTACTCGTCAGTGTCATAGAAGGCCAAGGTTCCATCCAAGTCGGTGAAACTAGCTACCCACTTGAAAAAGGGACCCACTTTATCTTGCCTGCAGATGTGACTGACTGGACCTTCACAGGCCAGATGGAAATCATCGCAAGCCATGCGAACAAAAATCAATTATAAACTCATCTCACACTAGAGTACTGTCAACTGACGCATTGTGCTTCAACTAATTATTGACTCATGTCTTGCTAGATAATAAAACCAGCCCTTGAATAACGAGGACTGGTTTTAATATAAAAAATTTCAATATTGATAAACGAATAGAAAATTACTAAAAATGCTATATATTATCACTGGCAATTATTCGTCTATCTTCTCCGTAATTTTATAGATTATTTTCAAATTAGTTTATCAAAAATTCTTTTGCTATATAGAAGCCAATGAATTCCACAGTGTTTTCTATTAACACATAAAATTTCTAAAAGCTCCTTACTTTGATTGTGTAATAATCATGAAGACGCTTTTTTTATGCGAAAAAGGTACATAGCCTGTTGAATTCTTTTTCAATTAAATTCAAAGCTGCTTGAGGACTGTATAAAGTATTACAGCTCATTATTGTAGCAGATAATTTCTAAACAATGTCCTTGTGATTTGAGGATGTTGTTTTTTTGTCCTTAGGGCGAATGTGCCGTATGCAAGCCCCCTCGGAGAGCGTTTGTAGTTTTGATGGACCACAGGGCTGTCAAAACTACAAAAACGTTATTTTTGGGCAAAAAGTAACAAAAAGCTATCTTGAATCGAAGCCAATTGTTTATCTTACAGCTCAAAAATATCGAACTTAGGCCAGCGGGGAATAGCAAAGCGTCCCGCTGTTGCCCGTCATTCGGGCAATCGAGCATAAATTTTCAGTTTCATAATAATTAAAATGGAGTTCTACTTTGTCCATTTATTGGTCAAACATGGACTGTATAAATTTAGACCATTTTTCGATTATTAATAGACTTCATACATATCCGATTTTTATTCAAAGATGGATTACTTTAACCATCCATCTTAGTATCTATAAAATAATGGATAACTAAGTATTTCATAAAATCACTATTCATGCTCCTCTTCATAACCCAAGTATTTACTAAAAGATGGAAAACTTAAGTCTTCCATCTTAGCATCAGTTAAAACAATGGATAACTAGGTACTCCATAAAATCTCAATACTATGGTCTATTTAATTTTCCATTTGTTTTGGATTCGTGGTACGTTCTATGATCCACTTTTTATTAAAAAATGTAGCCATCTTGCCAAACAAACTTTTTATCTTGATATTTTTTGACAAATCCTGCAAGACTAATCACTTGCATTTCTATCATCGCTTCTGTCCAATTTCCGATAATATAATGCTCGAGTACCATTTTCATCGCCGTAGAAAAAATTTGAAAATCATCTACCCAATTTGAGAAGGTAAATTTCACATGGATTGATTCATGCAAACCGTCTTCTAAATCAATTGTAACAAAACAATCCGATTCTTCCGTTTCATAATATATTTTTAAATGAATGTCACAGCCATCATTTTCTAAAAGTATTCCAAAGTAATCATCGTCAAATGTTTCTGGAATGATTGCAAAATCTTTTTCATGACCACAATCCATTGCTTTTAAATCCGCTTCTAAAATAGTTTGCTTTAAAAATTTGATAATCATTCTGTGGGATTCTAACATTTTGATCCTCCTTTACTGTTTTCGAATCCATATTGAAGTAAGTATTTGTATTTTGAATATCACATGATATACCTCCTTTTTCTTCTATATTCAGTATGCCACTTTTTCTAAATATAAAAAAATCGTGTGACAGTCCTTGCAAGTTATCAAAGGATATCTACACGTTTTTTTATTTTTTTAAAAAAGCGACATAATAATATTGAAAAAATTGATGTGAATAGAGATTGGAGGTGGAAAATTCATTATTGTTTGAATTCGCACTGGGCTCGGTGAAAATTGTTAATTCGAATGATTGTGACTTCTCTTTTTTAAAAGGTGTCATTGACTTGAGAAAAGAGATTGAAAACGAAGAGAGTAAATGGTTATTCTGCGGCATGAAATGACATACAGAATAACCATTTATCAAGAAAAATGGTACAAAAATAAGTGTTTAATAGTAGTAAAAAGTAATAAGTAAATTTGAAAAATAACCAATCCAATGACATAGAAAAATACATTAGATAAGAAAACGGTGATTACTGAATCTTACTTAAAACGTTAGTCCTAACAGGCAGCCTCAACGTGTATTTTTCCGAGCATACCCAGCTCATTCTACAAAAAAGGGTGGGAGGCAATTTAACAGTAACAAGCATTTTTAAGAAAGAAAGGAGAAAGAAAATGCCAAGAAAAAGAAATTCATTAAAACACGACATTTTCGTCGCAGCAACAAAAAATGTTACAAATAATACATCTAGAACATCATACAAACGTTCAGCAACTCGATTCTCAAAATGGGCTAAGGTTAATGGAATAAAGAAAATTTCTGATATTACAGAAGAAGTTCTTCAATCATATCACGACGACTTAAAAAATGATCCAAAGCAATACACTCCTGCCACTATCCACACATATTTAGCTCCAATAGCTAAAGCTTCCGGTATCAATTTAAACCGAATTAGAAAACAAAAGCGCTCAAGTGATAAAATCGTTCGCGGACGAATACGTGAGTCAAACGAACAAGGGAAAAAACAAGAATTGAACTCTCTCTTCTCTCGCCTAATCGAATTCCAGAAAGTCGTTGGAATTCGCCGTAATGAACTAAAAAATCTAAAAGGTCAAGATTTAAAATATGATGAATATGGCAATTGTTATATTTTCGTGAAACGTGGTAAGGGCGGGAAGAAACAAATGCAATACATCTTACCGAAAGATGTCGAACTCGTTCGTAGAACTTTCGCAGGAATTAAAGAAAATGAACCAGTGTTTTCAGAAGAAGAGATGAACAATCAAATTAATTTACATGCATTACGCGCACAGCATGCGCGCGATAGCTACTTCTATTATCTAGAGAAAATTCAAGTTAATCCAAGAATGAGACATGCACTCTCACATTTATTAATTTCACGATGGGAAGAAGGCCATCAGAAATTGAAGAACGAGTCACAAAGTAAATACGAACGACAGCGTAAAAATTTTATTTATGATCTACGCGACGAATTATATATTCTACGCGGCACAAACAAATCCAAAGCATTAGCGTCAGGAATGCCAATTGAGTATAATCGTTTGGCTTTAATGGCTGTTTCGGTTTTGAATCTGTCCCATTGGCGTCTCTCGGTAGCTGTTACAAATTATATCTTGTAACGAATTTTTTGATTTATTTTTTCAGGCATAATAATTGTGTAGAAAATTGAAACAATGGAGGACATAAAATGAGGAATCAAAATAATCTACAAAATAAAAGACAGAATACAATTTTTGCTCGTGGAAAAATTGTCGAAGTAAATAATGAGGTCTGTAATCCATCGTTTATTTTGTTCATTCGAAATGGTGGTGGCCGAAGACATACATTTTTAACATTTAGATATGATACGGATAAATTAAACCCAATAAAGGGAACGAATGTGTACATCGAAGGAAGTTTGAAAAATAATACGAAATCAAATACATTAAAAAGCTCACACTATTTTGCAGACTACCTTAAAATGGAGCAGACTGAAATATCTAACTATTTCAATTTTTCAGAGTCGAAAGGATTTGCATTCCCAAAACATTTTGCCAAATTTTTAATTTATGGAACTATACTTAATAAATCAGTAAGTTACAATTCTATTTGGGTTGAACTTTCCGTTAAAGACGAGAGTAATAATGTAGTAAAAATTCAGTATAGCAAGCATATGCGTGTTAATGATTTGAATTTGAGAATTGGTGATAAAGTATATATTTACGCGTTACCAATTTCCACAGAAAAATTAGTGAACAAGGAAATAGTAAATTTTGAAAATTTAATTGCAGAAGATATTGTAATCGAACAATAAAAAATATAGAAAAAGTGGGGACTTCGAACGATTGAAGTTTCCACTTTCATTTATTAATTATCAATACAGTACAATTTTCAGAAATCCATAGCAAAGGATGTAATGATATTGAAGTGATTGAAAGGATATTACACGGAGTCGTTGAAACAGCATCTTCAATACTTCGTCAGAGAAAACTCAGAACAACTGAAATATCGATACGACTAGTACATGCTAAATCTGAAAACCGATTACCATTGGAAGTTACATTCAGCATTAAGCCAACAAGCTCATCTGTGATGATCTATACTGAGATAATCAATCGCTTTAAAGAACGTTACACAGGTGGGGAAATTCAAGGTTTTACGATTCAATTTGATAAAAATATCCTTGCGTCTACATAGAAAGGATTCGATATGATTGACCGTTCATACTTACCATTTCAGTCTGCACGAGAGTACCAGGATACCAAGATGCAAAAATGGATGGGCTTTTTCCTATCTGAACATACATCTGCACTATCTGATGATGTAAACAAGGTAACGTTCATGTCTGATTTATCGCTAGAGAAGAAATTATTACTCCTCAGTCAAGTATACGCTAGCCAACTGATCACGCGCATTCATGTGATCGAAAAAACAAACGTGTTTCCTACACTAGAACAATACTAAGTCTGATCAAAGATTTCATTTTAATAAAAACTCCGACAGGTCACATCAATTTAAGATTGAAAGATATTATGAGTATTGAACTTGTTGAGGAGGTACTCTATGAATCAGCTTGAGTTTCAGCGTAATTACCTGCAAATGGACTATTACAGCGAGAGCTACCAAGATTTTAAACGTGACTTCTACCTCTACTCCAACATGAATATTCCATTGACCTTCCTGACCGATGATATCCTCAAAACAATGGTGACTTCTCGTAAGAATTACTTTGTCCTAAATAAGGAAAAGGCTAGAAATAATCGCAATCACTTCTTCATTTTTGAGGTAAGTACCATAGATGAAAATCCGCTAATCTACCGCTATTCTTACAAGAAAACAACAATATACTTAACACAAAAATAGGAGCTCATAAAAATGCTCCTATTTTCTTATAACATGAATTTTAGTTATTTTAAAGTACTAAGAAACTGCCCCTAGAATAGTTCTATCTATCCTTCCTCACAAGAACTAGCAGTAAGAGATAATACTCTATCTAAGCTCTCAATATTTTCACGACCAACAGTTCGTAACCATTCACGTGCAGCTTCTTCACCCTGTTCAATATAGACTGGCACAACACCCGCCCACGTCGCACGACCACAAAGAACACCGTTAAATTTAGCACCTGCTTCATGTGCAAACACTAGTGTATCTTGGAAGAGTTTTGCAGAAACACCTGCACTTAGATAAATATAAGGCAAATGAGTTGATGCTTCTTGTTGACGGAAATATTCGGCTGCTTCTTCTTTTGTATAAACGACTTCCCCTGTTCCAAAGCCTTCTACAAAATTCACGTTCACAGGTACTTCTACCTTGAGAACATCCACTCCAAATCGTTCATCCGAAAATACTTTCATAGCCTCATTTACTTTTCGAGGTTTGACTTTTGCAAATTCCACACTAGCATTGTCCTCAATCGTTTCATCGTAGCTCAAAATTTCCAAAAAGAATGGCAAACCTTCTGCCTGACATTCTGAACCTAAGCGTTCAATATAGGCATGTTTTTGAAGATTGACGTATGGATCACCATCAACATCATAGTAGAGTAGAAACTTAATGGCATCTGCTCCCTCTTCTTTTAATCGTTTTACAGACCATTCTACTAGGCAATCTGGCAAACGACTGGTAGAGCTTGTGTCATAGCCAGTTTTTTCATAAGCCAAAAGTAAGCCACATTGTTCATCACGGGCACGTGATGCTGGCAAACCAAATTCAGGATCTAACAGAATTGAGGAAGAAAACTGTGTTAATTCTTCAGATACTAGAGTTTTCAACTTTTCCATTTGCTCTACAGTTGGAGTTTCTGTCTGATGTTTTGCCATCATTTTTTTTCAAGGCGCCACGTTGGTCAAAAGCAAGAGCTGATATAATGCCATTCTTTGTCATTAACTTAGATAGATTTTTTACCATTTTTATTCCTTTCTAAATAAAGAAATCTCCTGACATCTACTCTATACGTCAGGAGATAAAGTTGATTACACTAAGTGTTTCTTCAATAGCTCAACAATTTCCTCTACACTATTTGCATTTGTAAAAGATGTTTTGAACTCTGTCTTCATGAGTAAACGAGCAATCTTTGATAAAAATTTTAAGTGAGTGGTACCTGATTCCGTTTCCGGAATAAATAGTGCAATAACTGAAGTGATAGGTTGACCATCCATTGACTGCCATTCAACACCATTAGCTAATTTCAATACAGCTACGCCAGGTTTTGTGATTGCAGAAGATTTAGCATGTGGAATGGCAAAACCATCCATCATTCCGGTAGTACCTTCATCTTCCCTTGCAAGAAGTGCTTCTTTAACTAAGACAATGTCTGTTGCATATCCATGTTCAAAAACCAATTGTGATAAACAATCGAACACACTCTCCTTTGATGAAGCAGACACATCAACTAGTACTAATTTCTTATCTATCATTAATGTACCTCTTATCCCTTTTCAATTTTAGTTTTTTGAATATACCCTAGAAGTAATCCTGAAATAATAGCTCCAATTGCAATTGCTAACACCCAAAGTCCAGCATTTGTTACTACAGGTAAGACTAAGAATCCACCATGTGGAGCAGGTACT
Organism: Streptococcus sp. A23; assembly: GCF_043674155.1. Lineage (NCBI taxonomy): Bacteria > Bacillati > Bacillota > Bacilli > Lactobacillales > Streptococcaceae > Streptococcus > Streptococcus sp. A23. Next base: position 42,540 of record NZ_JBIMJP010000005.1, read on the forward strand.
TTTACACCCCAAAGATAAGTTAACACTGCACCAATTGATGACCCAAGCATCAACGTCGGTAGATTACGGAGTGGATCTTTTGCAGCGAATGGGATAGCCCCCTCAGTGATATGTGTAGAACCTAAAATTAAATTTGCAAGACCTGCATTGCAATCTTCATCAGAGTAATATTTTCGGAATACTGTTGTTGCAACAAATGTTGTCAATGGTGGGACAATACATGCTGCAGAAACACCTGCCATAAAGCTAGTATTTCCTTGTGCTAAAAGAGCTGTACCTGTTACATACGCCGCTTTATTTACTGGACCACCCATATCAAAAGCAGACATGCAACCGATAATAATTCCAAGAATTATAGGATTGGCATTTTCAAATCCTGCTAGCCAAGCCATCATAGATTCGTTTACCCATGTCATTGGAGAGTTCACTGCCACCATAAATAATCCAGTAACAAATACACCAAACAGTGGATATAGGAAAATAGCTTTCAAACCATCTAATGATTTTGGTAATCCCTTAAGTAGTTTCATTAGTGCTAAAACAATATAACCAGCAGCGAAACCACCAACAATACCACCTAAGAATCCTGAACCTCCATTTGCAGCCATTAAACCAGCGACAAGACCTGATACAAATCCAGGACGCTTAGCAATAGATTCGGCAATATAGGCAGCTAAAACAGGAACCATCATGCCCATTGCTACACCACCAATGTCATTTTTCAACATAGCAGCAAAAGGATTATATTGTTCACTATTTGGGTCAAATGAAAAAATACCAAATAGGAATGAAATGGCAATCAAAACTCCTCCTGCAACTACAAATGGAAGCATGTGAGACACACCGTTCATTAGATGTTTATAGATTTGACGTCCAAAACTCTCATTACCTGCTGATGAAGATTCTTGCTTAATAGCTTCACCTGCTTTTACAACACCTTTACCAGATAGAGCATCATCAATCAATTTAGAAGCATTTTTAATACCTTCCCCAACTGAAGTCTCAATGACACGTTTCCCTGCAAAGCGTTCTGCGTTTACATCCTTGTCAGCTGCAATAATAACCGCATCTGCTGCTGCAATTTCTTCAGCTGTCAACTCGTTCTCAATACCAATTTGACCATGAGTTTCTACCTTGATAGAAACGTTACGCTCTTTAGCCGCTTGCTCAAGTGCTTCTTGAGCCATGAATGTATGTGCAATACCAGTTGGACAACCAGTAGCTGCAATCAATTTATAAGTAGCCATCTACTTTACCTCCATTTTTTTTAGTAATATTTGTTTACTTAATTCATCGACATCTGAAAAATCCGTTAGTCCACTTCTAAATGCTGTCGAAGAGCCTGCAGCAACTGCTTTGATTAAGGATTCCTCAGTTGATAGACCCAATATTTTTGAACCTAAAAAAGTACCAAGAGTAGTATCTCCCGCACAAGCAGTATTTACCACTTCTCCTTTCGGTGCGTTGCAAGTAAATACTTCACCACTGTCCGTTAACATAACTGCCCCCTTACCACCTAAAGAAATCAGTATATTTCTTGCACCTAAGTTTTGAAGCGATTTCCCATATACTAAAATCTCATCTTCTGATATATTGTGCACTCCAAACCATTGTGCAATCTCTTCATCATTTGGTTTAATCAGATATGGCTTATACTTTAGGCAAGTGAGAATAACTGGATCACTAATATCTAAAATTAAAGATACGTTTTTTTCATTTGTTATCTCAGCTATCTTAACTAAATAACTGGAATCAATTCCTCTAGGAAAACTTCCTGAAATTACTAAATAATCATTTGAACCTAGCAATCGAATTTTTTCTAATAGAGCATCTTGAGCAGAAGGGGAAATTTCTGGACCTTTATTTACCAATTTATATTCCTCTGATGTTTCTAGAACCTGTGCAAACACATTAATTCTAGTTATTCCATCTACGTCAATAAACTCTTCGGTAATCCCTTTAGCAAGTAACTCATCCTTGATGTACTGTCCCGTAAAACCTGCACTGAACCCTAAAGCTGTATTTGGAATATCTAGCATCTTTAGTATAAACGAGACATTAACACCTTTTCCGTTTGGTTGCAGTTCATCGTATAAAGTTCGATTAACGATGTTATTTTTTAGCTGGTTTGTTTTGATAAACATATCGATGGCCGGATTCATTGTTAAAGTATAGATACCCACACCTTATTCTCCTTTCATACTTTTTTTGTTATAATAATAATAACATTTTTAAAATGTAAGTGTTTTCTAATATTCTAATGATTTTGTAACAATTTACTCTACAGACCTTTCGAAAATTCAATTAAGGCAAACTAAAAATCATAGATATTAATGAAAATAAATTATCAGTTTAAAGAAAGCAACTTTATCTAATTTTGTTTGTTGCAGTTCCTTCAATGATGATTACAAGTTAAAATGCTCTTCCCTTTTTGAGATTAAAAATTCATAAAGCATAAGGAATAAAAATGGCGATCAATAAACATTTGACTGAAACCGAAAAACACACTTGGACACATCTTAATAACAAATTTAAAGAGATTTCTACCCTTAGCATTTCGGAAGCTAGTGAATTATTAAATGTTTCAACTGCTACTATTACCAGAACACTACAAAAAAAAGGTTATACTGGATTTTCTGATTTTAAGCACGATGTAAAAGACAGAAAACAGGATAGCTTATCCATCCTCAAAGATAATAAAATTACAGACGAAATCAAAGTTTCCATACTAAAGAGTTATCAAGAAGTTACAAAAACTCTTAATGAACTTGACCTAGAAACATTAGAAATAGCAATCTCAAAACTAAAAAGTGCAAAGAAAATTACTATTTTTGCTAGAGGATTTTCTGAATTACTTGCTACTGAGATGCAAACAAAATTTCTCTTACTGGGGTATTATGCAGAACTTCATACAGACCCTAACATTATCCGTACTGTTAGTGCCAGATTGGATGCAGATGATTGTGTGGTATTTGTATCCCTAAACGCAGAAACAATTGAATTACAAGATGCTGCAAAAATTTGTCAACAAAACGATACCACTACTATACTCCTAAGTGCTAACCCCTCAGGTAGCCTATCAAATTATTCTCAAATAAAGCTTTTTGGATTTAAAACAGAGTTAACATATTTCCCAGATGTAGAAGTACATTCACGCCTACCACTTTACATTATTGGGCGTTTATTATTAGATACTTTAGCTGCAAATCAAAAATAGACCTATACTATTACAATACAAAACATTAAAACTCCCAATATTGGAATCAGTATATTAAAAAATGACCTGACTAACAATCAGGTCATTTTCATATAAATTTTTATAGGCTTATACGAGCAGAGCAACACACTCAATATGAGGTGTAGTTGGTAAACAATTCCAAATATTTAAAGCTAGAATATTTTCAAATGGATATTTTTTTGAAAGCAACAATAGCATTTCAAACAATTTATAGTAAATAATATTATAACCATCGTAATCATTTAACTAATTTGTAATTATTATAGAAACTAAGATTTTAGATATCTAAAAAATATTATATATACTGCAAACACTTGAAAACAGCGGAAACAATTATATTATTGTCTTCATTTACTGAGGAAGAATTTTATTTATTTTTCAGTAATCTGCAAAAAATTCCTCAAATTCACCCTTGTTGAGTTCCTATTGTGGCATAATGACTTTTGAGAAAAAAAGGTAGAAATATGTCAACAAAAAATAAAACTAATAATTTTGTAACGCTTCAAGAAATCGAGAAAAGTTTTTCCGCTTTTCCAGGATTCGTTGGAATAGATGCAATTTCACTACAATTTACATCCGATATCTATATTTTGAATAATTTCAACAGTAACATATTAAAATTGAATTGGCGTAATACAACTTTGTATATCAACTATCATCAATCTGGAAATATAAAGAGACTAACTTTAAAATCAAATGAATTTGGAAAAATTACAATCGATAAGCAGGATTCAAATTCAAGTCAAGGTTTAGTTACAATCGATTTGATTACTGAACATATAAATATCCGTACATCATCTATTCTCGAAATTCAAAATAGAATTCTAGAATTAATTTTTGAAATTTCAAAAAATATTGAAATAAATATAGAAACCCCATCAGGAAAAAACATCGTTATCAAGGAAATCGAAATTGCTTTTACATTCGCAAATTTGAATCGTATACATTTACAAACAAGATTGCTTTTATTTCGTTGCTTCATTAATGATCCACAACCAAATTTAAAACGTTACGATATAAAATGTGATAGCGAGGATTATCATATTATCGAATCTTGCGTTGGAAAATTTCAAAAATATGTGTTATATGATAAAACCGCAAAATTAATTAACGATGGCTATTTAAAAGATTTAAAAAATTACACTTTCAGAATATATAGGTTAGAAATAACATTAAAGAAAAGTAAAGTTACCAACGCACTTAACACAAATACTCTAGCTGACCTGCATGACGAAAATATTATTAACTTTTTAAAACAGGAAGGGCAAAAAGCTTTCAACAATTATATCAATTTAATTAATGAATCTATTAAACAAACAGATGAGGAATTAGAATTTTTTTATCACAAAAATCAATCATATGATTATATAGATAAATACTTAATTAATCTGATAAATAATGTCACAAAGCATATAACAGTTAATACATTAGATGAAGAAATATTCATCTATTTGAAATTATCATTCTTAGATAATCTCAAAAATAAAGCACGAACAATTAGATCGTTTCTAAAAAAAAGTATGGAGCAAAATGATATCAAAGAATATTATTTATCCGAAATGATCTCATGGCAAACGTTGCTTTTGTTAAACTATTTTTGGAAATTTCTATGTTATATTAGTAATTCAAAAAAATCATTATCAGTACCTATCCAAAAAACAAATGGGTTAGTATATATTCTACAAATCAAAAGGTATAGCAATAATACTCGTTTGAAAGTATTTGAAGATATCATTCGCAATAAAACGAAAAGTACGACATTCGAAAATGTGATAAAACAGCGATGGCGTAATCTTGACCTTACAAAAGTTATTAAAAAAATAAGAATTATTTTATAAAAAAGAGGACAACTAAATGAATACATTAACAATAAATATTGACGGATTAACAATTTCATTACCTGAATCTCACATAATCGTAGAAAAATCTGAGTTTGAAAAACTACAGAAAGCATCGGAAATAGGACATTACCTATCAATGAATCAGGTATTAGAGATGATTTCTGTTTCACGACCGTGGCTCATTGAAAATGTACTGTATAAAACTAACATACGAGATCAAATAGATATTGATAAAAATCCAGACGGATTTGTAAAATATCCCGCTTCTCAAGGGGGAAGATATTACTTCCTTGCTTCAAAAACAAAAGAATACTTCGAGACGCATTTTAGAGACATAATGAATAAAAAATGATAGGATGATAGAGATAATATCTTGATTATCCTTTATAGAAAGAGGTAATCATGTCTATCTCCTACCAACAGAGAGGTAAAAAGAAACTTTGGAATTATCGAATTTTCGATAAAAATAAAAAATTAGTCACATCAAAAGGAGGTTTTAGAACCAAAACTGAAGCAAAACAAGAGGCAATTCAATTAGAAATAGAACTACTCAAAGGCTTCAAGATTGATAATCAAGCATCGTTATCAAACCTATGGGAACAATGGTTTGAATTATATATCATACCACAAAACTTTAAAGAATCAACTTTAAATAAACATAAAAATTTTGGCAATCATATAAAAAAATTTTTTGGCGACACACCATTAAGAGACATTAAAGCAAGTGTTTACCAAAAGTTCATAAATCAGTTTGCAGAAAAAAATGTTAAAGAAACTGTTCGACGATTAAATAATGAAGTCAAACAAATACTATCTTTCGCGAAAAAAGAACGAATTTTCTTTCACGATTTTACGAAAGATGTCAAAATAACTGGGCGTCCATCCAAAAAACATCGTAGTGAGAAATATATTCATAGCAAATCAGACTATTTCAAGTTGCTAAATTATTTGGAAAATACAGCAAACTATGAGAAAAGTGTAATTCCGTATCTACTTTTTGTTCAACTTAAAACTGGTATGCGTTTTGCTGAAGTTTTAGGATTAACATGGGATTGTATACTATGGGATGAAAAAAGTATCTATACATATCGTCGATATGATTCAACGAATAAAAAATGGACTGATGCCAAAACTCCTGATTCAATTAGAACAATTCCGATTGATGACGAACTTATCGAAATATTACTTAGAATAAAAAAGGAACAAAGTATGTATTATCTTCAAAATCCTGATAATATGCTATTTGTAAATTTTTATTCTGGTATCCCGACAAATAATGCGTGTAATAAACATCTACAGTCTATCTTAAAAAAATTGGATATTATACCATTAAATCTAACTTGTACAGGAAATCGCCACACATATGCTTCAATTCTGATATCTGAAGGCATTGATTTATGGGTTCTTGCTAAAATTATGGGTCATAAGGACATCACTCAAATCATAGAAACTTACGGTCATTTGATTAATGAAAAGGAGAAAAAAGAAAATGATCGAATTCGTCTATTGCTAATTTACGATAAATCAATAGATCATGGTTGAACAAAAGTTGAACAAATTAAAAAGAAACGCTGATGTTACAACGTTTCTCAAGTCATATCTATCTCCCCTGCAGGAATCGAACCTGCAACTAATTCTTAGGAGGAATTTGTTATATCCATTTAACTAAGGGAAGGTTACCCTTCTATTGTAACCTAGAAGGGAAAGGATTGCAAGACTGGATTAGTCTGCTGCGTGCTTACGGTATTTTTCCATTTTGGCTTTGAACAATTCCCCATTGCTAGGTGCCGTGTAGGTAACCGCATTCGCTCCAGCCTCAATGACTGTGCGAATGCTGTCTTCGGTCGGACCGCCTGTTGCAATAATCGGAAATTCGGGGAAATCTTGACGAATCTTGGCCACAACCCGCGCAGTATCTGCTCCACAAGAAACATTGAGAATATCAACACCAGCCTCAATCCGGGCCTTAATATTTGATTTCTCAGAAACTACCGTATAGATGATAGGAATATCCACAACCTTGTTGATTTCCTGTATAGTATCGACATTGGTCGGACCATTGACAACAACCGCATAGGCACCTTCTGATTCAGAAAAGAGGCTCATATTAGCAGAGCGGAGACCTGTGGTCAAGCCACCACCCACACCTGCAAGTACAGGAACTGAAGCTACCAGCATGATGCTCTTCAGGATAGCTGGACTAGGCGTAAAAGGATAGACTGCTAACACAGCGTCCGCATTATGATTGGCAATAATCGCAACATCCGTCGTAAACAAAATCGAGCGGATTCTGCGTCCGTAAATCATGATACCGCTACATTCTTTGATAATATTAGGCATCTGCACAATATCCTGGCGCAAATCTGACAAGATTGACGGTGGAACTGGCTTGGTCATAGGTCACCTCCATTTTTATATTTTAGAACATCAAGACTAGTCGCAAAAGGAAACTCCTCATCTCAGCAAGAACATTTCCCATCCTTAGCTGAAAATTGAAAACCTCATGTCCACTTAGACTTCTAGACTAGTTAGATTTCGGTTTAATAATATTCATTATAACACATTTTTATCAGGAATAGGAAGCTATCCCTGAAAAAATCAAAAAATCCGGAAAATCGTCCGGATCCTTTGAACTATTTGGTAGATTTGCGAACCTTAATGCCGTGATTCAGAATGACTTCACGGTTTTCCAATTCTTCCTTGTGCATGATTTTGGTCAGCATCCGCATGGCAATGGCACCAATATCATACAATGGCTGATTGATAGAAGTCAGGTTAGGTCGTGTAAACTTGGTCACCAGTGAATCATCGCTTGTAATGATTTCAAAATCTTCTGGAACGCTGAGACCCTTGTCTGAAATACCATTCAAGAGACCTGCTGCAATTTCATCTTCTGCCACCAAGGCTGCCGTCGCACCTGCGTTCAAGATACGTTCAGCAAGAGCATAGCCTTCTTCATACTTATACTTAGATTCAAAGACTAGGCCTTCGCTAAAGTCCAAGCCCGCTTCTTGCAAGCCATCCTTATAACCAGCAAAGCGGACCTTGCCATTGATATCATCAACCAACGGTCCAGATACAAAGGCGATTTTCTTGTTGTTTTTAGCCAACAGGGTAACCGCATCCTTGCTTGCTGCAGCGTAGTCAATGTTTACGCTCGGCAATTGTTTTTCCAAATCAACCGTACCAGCCAGAACAATCGGTGTACGTGAACGAGAAAACTCCGCACGAATCTTATCTGTCAAATGGTAGCCCATGAAAATGATACCATCCACCTGTTTTGAAAAGAGGGTGTTGACCACATTAATCTCTTTTTCATCGTTCTCATCGCTATTGGCAAGGACGATATTATACTTATACATATCGGCAATGTCATCAATCCCCTTAGCCAGGGTTGCAAAGTAAGCGTTAGCAATATTTGGGATAACCACACCAACAGTCGTCGTCTTCTTGCTGGCCAAGCCACGGGCAACGGCGTTAGGACGGTAATCCAAGCGCTCGATGACCTCTAAGACTTTTTTGCGGGTATTTTCCTTAACGTTCTTATTTCCATTGACAACGCGGGAAACGGTCGCCATAGAGACCCCAGCTTCGCGGGCAACGTCATATATCGTTACCGTATCATCAGTATTCAACATATTTGTGTTTCCTTTCACCTTTCTTTTTCTTTGAAAATTACGCTTTCACTCTCTTATAGTGTATCACTTTTTGTAAACACTTTCAAGAGAAAAATAGGACTTTTTCGCTAGGACTTGCAAATTTTTTGATTTTTTGAAACAATAGTCCATATAATAAACGAAAATTTCATTTTTCTTATCATCAAAAGAAAGGTATGCCTATGTCTAAATTACAATATGTACAAGATTACCTAGAAAACAATCAACTTGAATTGGCCATTTTCTCAGATCCTTCCAGTATCTACTACCTGACCGGCTATCACGCTGACCCACACGAACGCCACATGTTCCTCTTTGTCATGCCAGACCATGAACCGCTCCTCTTCCTACCAGCTCTCGATGTCGAGCGCGCTCGTGCAACTGTTTCATTCCCCGTAGCTGGCTACATGGATTCTGAAAATCCTTGGAAAATCATCCAAGCAAGGCTGCCAAGCAAGGCCTTCAAAGCTGTTGGTGCTGAATTTGACAATATGAATTTGACCCGCTACCACGGTCTCCAGTCTATTTTTAATCAGCCTTTCTCAGACATCACTCCGCTGATCAATACCATGAAATTGATTAAATCCCGCGATGAAATTGAAAAAATGTTTATCGCAGGTGAATTTGCGGACAAGGCCATGCAGGTCGGATTTGACAACATTTCCTTGAATGTCACAGAAACCGACATTATAGCCCAGATTGAATTTGAAATGAAAAAACAAGGCATTTCAAAAATGAGTTTCGATACCATGGTCTTGACCGGTGATAATGCAGCTAATCCTCACGGCATTCCCGCTACTAATAAGATTGAAAACAATGCCCTGCTTTTGTTTGACTTGGGCGTAGAAACGCTAGGCTACACTTCTGATATGACACGGACAATTGCGGTCGGTCAGCCTGATCAATTCAAAAAAGACATTTACAATCTCTGTTTAGAGGCCCACATGGCAGCTGTCGAGATGATTAAACCCGGTGTGACTGCTGGTGAAATTGACTACGCTGCTCGCTCTGTTATTGAAAAATCTGGTTATGGCGAGTATTTCAACCACCGTCTGGGCCACGGTTTGGGAATGAGCGTTCATGAATTTCCATCTATCATGGAAGGCAATGATTTGGTTATTCAAGAGGGCATGTGTTTCTCTGTTGAGCCAGGTATCTACATTCCGGGCAAGGTCGGCGTCCGCATTGAGGATTGCGGTCATGTGACCGAGAACGGCTTTAATGTCTTTACCAAGACGCCGAAAGAACTCTTGTATTTTGATGTATAAAAAGAGAACCTCCTACTATTTTGTAGGAGGTCATTTACTTACCTATTTTTTTAGAAAAGTTGTTAATAGTCGAAAAGCATGGATCATTAGAATAACAAGAATAGCAATAACATTGATAAAAAGTGGTATTATTACGAAAGCAAGTCCATATATAGCAATGATAGTTGCATCTTCTATCTCAGCTCTGTTACTCAAGTACATCATATATAAATAGCTGGATGCCAAAATGAAAAAAATAACATAAATACCTTTGGTCCAATAGTGATATAAAAATCTATAAATCAAGGCATTTCCAACTAGCGTAGCAATAATAAGTAGTAAAATTAGCCAGTTTTCGACTAAATAAAGGAGCCAAAATATGAAAGGGAGACTCATCGATACCAACAAAGTCCCTAATATCAGACCCGCTCTTTTAAGAATTACATTCATACTTGATTAAAAATTTCGACCATTTTTGCCGTAGCCATATTTTTCCATAAAGTCCTGACGGAATTCGAGCAGGTTATCGTCCATGATAGCCTGACGAACATTTTTCATGAGGTTAATCAAGAAGAAGAGATTGTGGTAGCTGGTCAAGCGGATACCAAATGTCTCGTCGGCCTTAAGTAAATGACGGAGATACGCACGTGTGTAGTTTTTACATGTGTAGCAATCGCACTCTGGATCTAATGGTGTAAAGTCCTCAGCGAACTGAGCGTTTTTAACCACAAGACGTCCTTGACTGGTCATGCAAGTTCCATTACGTGCAATGCGTGTTGGTAGTACACAGTCAAACATATCAACCCCACGAATCACACCATCAATCAAGCTATCTGGTGCTCCAACACCCATGAGGTAACGAGGCTTATTCTCTGGCAATAGTGGGGTGGTGAAATCCAAGACTGCATTCATCTCATCATGGGTCTCACCGACAGCCAAACCACCGATGGAATAGCCCGGAAAATCCATGCTGACCAGATCGCTAGCTGATTGGCGACGGAGGTCTTCAAAACCAGCCCCTTGGACAATCCCGAAGAGCCCTTGGTCATGCGGGCGACGGTGAGCCTTTAGACCACGCTCCGCCCAACGGCTGGTCCGTTCAATGGACTTCTTGACATAGTCATACGGTTGGTAGAATTGCGGGCATTCATCAAAGCTCATCATGATGTCAGAACCAAGATTATTCTGGATGGAAATGGCTTTTTCCGGCGACAGGAACATCTTACTACCATTGAGATGGTTTTTAAAGGTCACACCTTCCTCGGAAATATTGCGGCTATCTGCCAGCGAATAAACCTGGAAACCGCCCGAATCTGTCAAAATCGGCTGGTCCCAATTCATGAATTTGTGGAGTCCACCGGCACGCGCAATCAGCTCATCACCAGGACGAAGCCAGAGATGATAGGTATTGGACAAAATAATGCCCGACCCCATTTCTTTCAGCTCCTCAGGCGACATGGTCTTGACCGTCGCTTGCGTTCCCACTGGCATAAACATAGGCGTTGGGAAGGTCCCGTGTGGTGTGATAATCTCACCCAAACGAGCACCTGTGTGCTTTTCTTTCTTGATCAAGCGATACTTGATTGGTACATCTGTCATATATATTTACCTCCTACCAGGAAAAACAGTCCTGGGAAAATCAACAGGGCTCAGCTGAGCCTGCAACTAATCTAGTCTATCAAAATTTACCTTTCTTGTCACTTGAAACTGTGTTAAAATATGGAGGAAAGGAAGGCTTTATGTTTACACTATCATCTATTCGCCAAAAAGCTCGCCTGAGCCTGAGAAGGAATCCTACTAGCTTTAAAATCGTTTTACTTCCTGTCCTTCTCACTCTGCTGATCAATCTATTTACAAATTCCCAGACAGATATGGAGCGTGTTGCAGACATTAGCCAGGACACCCAGGCTAGCATTTATTACCTACTGTCCATTTTAGGATTTACAAGCTTCTACAGGTTGCTCCTTGCTCTTCTGCTACTCTCCGTCTCCTACAGCCTATTCCTATTGATGTTGGGCAAAAAAGCGACAGGGAAACTTTCTGATAGCCTAGCTATCTTCAGCCATCCATCATTTGGAAAATTCTTGGCGGTTTTCAGTTTAAAAACAATCCTGCTCATTCTCTGGAGCTTGATTTTCTACATCGGTGCCTTCTTGCTGCTAGGGTCTAGTATCCTCATCGGCAACCTGTCCGCAGAACTGCTTCAAGCCAACTCGGTTGAAGTACAGGAAAGCCTGACTGGCATGATAGCTATCGGCTTTTTGGTTTTTATTGCTGGTTTGTTCCTGGTCTGCATTGGTCTGGCCATCTATTTGCCACAGGTCTATGCCTATTCCCAGGCTGAGAACATTCTCTTCCAACGCTTGGAAGCGGACACTTATACCAGTGCCAGAGCCATTTTGAAGGAAAGCCGTCAATTGATGAAGGGCTACAAATGGAAACGATTCCTCTTGGATTTGAGCTTCTTGGGATGGTTTATCTTGACCATTATCACTAGCGGACTTGCGGATTTCTATGTTCTTCCCTATCACAAGACTGCCCAGATTTATTTCTATCAGGCTATTCTGGAAGAAAAAAGTACCAAATCAATATAATTCGACCATTCAAAAAGCGATGTCCGCTCACTTGCGGCATCGCTTTTTATTTATGTTCTTAGTTAATACTATGCTCCTGTCATGGCCAAGTATTCAATCTTGATGCACTTGTTCATGACAATGGCAGAGCGCCCAGCCTGACGCAGGATCTCTTCTGCTTCTTGGCTCTCCAAACCCAGCTGAGCCCAAAAGATTTTAGCATCTGTTTGGATAAATTCACGCGCTACATCGGGCAAGAATTCACTGCGACGGAAAATATCGACAATGTCAATCGGCTGGTCAATATCCAGCAGACTAGCATAGACTGGCTCACCAAGAATGGTTTGGCCAACTGCCGTCGGATTAACAGGAATAATCTTGTAACCAGCCTCCTGAATGAGCTTGGAAACCCGATAGGATGTGGCATCCTCACGAGCAGACAAGCCCACAACCGCAATGGTCTTGGCGTTTCTCAGATAATCAAAGATGACATTCTGATCTGGATTTTGAAAAGAATAGGTCATAACTACCTCCTTTTAAGAGTGATAATGATAGACAAATAGGAAAATCAAGAGGGCAAGCAGGCACACCGGGCGGATAAGCCTGACTTCTCTCTTGCTCAGTATCGAACGACCTGGCATTTGGGGAAAGAGGGCCACCAAAACTGCCGTAGCAGCCAGACCTATATTGGCCAGATAGGCCATCTTGGTCAGACTTGCCAGTAGGAAGCTCAGAAATGTAAGTCCTACTCCCAACAGAATCATTTGCCCATAGGTCCGTGTTTGCAGCCATTCTTGCATCATGGTCGTCCTCTGAGTGTTCTTATTTCTTAGAAAGGGAATAAACTACATCCTTAAGCTGACCGATAGCTTTCTTGAGTGCTGTACGGTCCTTGTCCAAGCCTGGATCCAACGAGTAGTAGATAGAGCCTACAACAACAGAATCATCATACTCTCCAGTTGATTCCATCCGATAGAAGGTCAGGCGGGCCATTTTTTGATCGTTCATAATCTGACGACCGGCCTTCCACTCCTGGTCATTGATGATCACAACTGACTGCTCAATGAAATTGTGGTTGGTTTCCGCCATACGGGCAGCCAACTCTTCTTCGTTCATGTTAACACCTTCTTCCAGTGGTGACTTGTTGAAAGCATTGATATTGTAGAGTTGAACCATGTAGTTGTTAGCGCCTTCCTTGACATCGTAAACCGCAGCTAGGGTCTCATCTTCTGTGTTTTCTTTATTGATGGTCCAGTTGGCAGGCACATCGTAGTAGCGCCAATTTTCTTTGATATTGCCGTTTTCATCACGTTCCGCAACACCATTGTTAGCCGCATGTATCTTATGACCTTTTTGCGTCTCATCAGCTGGCGGATTATCATTGACAGCAACGACTGGGACATTGACAAGAACATTGAAATGTTCATTTGTGGTGTCTTGTTTTTCTTTTAAAATAGGCAATTGAGTTGAGAAATCATCACCCGAAGGATTGGTTCCCTTGTTTTCTTTCTTCTGGCCACAGCCAACGAGAATCACACTAAACAAGGCAAGTAGAAGAATTGATTTTTTCACGTTATTTCCTTTCTTATTTAGCTTCATACCAGGTCTGACCGGCATTTTCATCCGCAAGCAGTGGCACAGACAGGGCAATGGCGCTTTCCATCGTTTCCTTAACCATAGCTTTGACCGTTTCCAGCTCTGCCATTGGTACCTCCAAAACAATCTCATCATGGACCTGAAGGAGCATGCGGGTAGATAGACCAGCCTCGGTCAGGGCCTTGTCCAAGTTAATCATAGCCACCTTGAGAATGTCTGCGGCCGATCCTTGAATCGGTGAGTTGATGGCTGTCCGCTCCGCAAAATTCCGGACGTTGAAGTTGCGAGAGTTAATATCTGGTAATTCTCGACGGCGCTTGTAGATGGTTTCTACAAAGCCCTTATCTCGTGCCTCACGGACGATGGTCTCCATGTAGTTCTTGATACCTGGGAAACGTTCAAAATAGGTGTCGATGTAATTCTTAGCCTCTTTTCTCGTGATTCCGAGGTTGTTAGAAAGTCCGAAGTCAGAAATGCCGTAGACCACACCAAAGTTGACAGCCTTGGCATTGCGACGGTCGTTAGCTGTCACATCTTCTGATTTTTCAATGCCAAAGACCCGCATAGCTGTCGAGGTATGAATGTCTGCCCCCTGCTGGAAGGCCTCAATCAAGTGCTGGTCCTGGGAAATATGGGCCAGGACACGGAGCTCAATCTGCGAATAGTCCGATGCCAGAAGAACGCTGTCTTCCAGCGAAGGCACAAAGGCCTTACGAATGAGACGACCCTGCTCCAGGCGGACCGGAATATTCTGCAGGTTGGGGTCTGTTGAAGACAGACGCCCTGTCTGGGTCAGGTCCTGGACATAGCGGGTGTGAATCTTGCCATCTGCTAGGATAGCATCCTGCAAGCCAATGACATAAGTAGACTGGAGCTTGCTAATCTGACGGTATTCCAAAATTTTCGACACGACTGGGGCAATAGGCGCCAGACGCTCCAGGACATCAACGGCCGTTGAATAGCCCGTCTTGGTCTTTTTAGTATATTCCAATGGTAGGCCCATATCCTCAAAGAGAATGGTGCCCAGCTGCTTAGGCGAATTTATATTGAATTCCTGACCAGCCAGCTCATAGATTTCCTTGGTCAGTTGGTCGATGAGGATCTCATTTTCAGCCTGCATGGCTTGGAGAGTCTCTTTTTCTACCTTGATACCGGCAATTTCCATCTTGGCAAGGACATCCGCCAGGGGCAATTCCATCTCGTAGAAGAGCGCCAATTGCTCATGTTCTTCGAGTTTTGCCAGCATAGCTTGCTCAGTCTCAATCAAGACCTGGACCTTACGAGCCAGATGCGGGAAGAATTCCTCACGGGCTGGTAGGGCCAATTTGGCTCCCTTACCATAGACCGCCTCATCTGGCACCAAGCTAGTCTGACCGTAGAGGTTGGCAATGGTGGTCAAGGTATTGTCCTCAACTGTTGACAGGAGATACTTGGCCAAGCGACTGTCAAAGCTGGCAAGAGGAAGGTTCAGGCTCTTTCTAGCCAAGAGAACCTTACCACGTTTGAAATCATAGGTCTTAATGGTCTGATGTTCCAAGAAATCACGCAGGATAGGACTGTCCAGTAATTCTGGACCACCGACATAAATCCCGTCCTTATCGCCCCAGGCCAGGCCAACAATTTCCTCTCGGTGGTAATTTTCACCTAGAATCTCAAAATAGAAGAACTGGTCCTTCTTGAGCATATCAGCCGTCACATCTGTAACCGTTTGGAAATCCAGTACTACTTCCTCTTGGGTCTCGGTCACTCCCAGCTGGGCCCGGAGTTGCTTAAATCCCATGTCATCGTAGAATTGAGCCAGCTCCTCAATATTTGAACCAGTGTAGGCAATGTCGTCCAGGCCAATCTCAATCGGAGCATTGGTATCAATAGTCGCAAGGGTCTTAGACAGGAAGGCCTGGTCCTTGTCGTTGATGAGGTTTTCCTTCATCTTGGAGGCCTTCATGCTGTCTATATTTTCGTAGATCCCCTCTAAGCTGCCGTGTTCAATGAGGAGCTTGAGACCCGTCTTTTCACCGATTTTAGTCACGCCAGGGATATTATCCGACTTATCCCCCATGAGGGCCTTGAGGTCGATAAACTGGGCTGGGGTAATCCCCATTTTTTCCATGAGGTAAGCTGGGGTAAATTCCTCAAATTCTGCCACGCCTTTCTTGGAAATCTCCACAACTGTATTTTCATCTGTCAGCTGGATCAAGTCCTTGTCACCACTGACAATGGTTACATCAAAAGGAGTCTCTATCCGCTCTGCCATTTTGTCCAAGGTACCGATAATATCATCTGCCTCGTACTGTGCCAGCTCATAGTGCTTGACCCCCATGGCATCCAGCATCTGACGGATAAAAGGGAACTGCTCGCGGAACTCGTCCGGTGTCTTGGCGCGGCCCGCCTTATAGTCGGCGTACATCTCCGTCCGGAAGGTGGTCTTACCAGCATCAAAAGCCACAAGAATGTGGGTCGGCTCAATCCGCTTCATCATGTGGTCCAGCATAAGGTTAAAGCCATAAATCGCGTTGGTGTGGAGCCCAGTCGGACTCTTAAAACGGTCAATTTGGTTGTAGAGTGCAAAGAAAGCACGGAAGGCTACAGAAGAGCCGTCGATTAGTAAAAGCTTGTTTTTATTCATAGGTCTATTATAGCATGAAAAGGAGGTTTTGGTGGGCTGGGGAGGGCTGGAAAAAGAAAAATCCTAGCTAGGTTGCTAGGACTTCCTGAAGGTTTCATCAAATAAATTCTACTCCACTGACTTGAGGGCTTCCAGCATATCGACCTTTCTGAGCTGGTGGTTGACATACCAGCCCAGGCCTGCCAGAATGCCCACTATGGCTAGGACAGGGATGATGTAGACTTCTGCACCCACATGAGGATTAAAGCGAATGGAGTCTGAGCCAATCATGGCCAGGAGCAGGCGGTGCAGGTAAAAACCTGATACCAGACCGACCAGCACGCCAATCAAGGACAGGGCAATGGTTTCCCGGTAGATATACATGGTCACTTCCTTATTGTGGAATCCCAGCACCCGAATGGTAGACAGCTCCCGGATTCGCTCGGACATGTTGATGATGGTCAGATTGTAGAGGATGACCAAGCCCAGCAGGATAGAGAGAACCACTAAGATGGTCATGACCGACTGCAAGGAGCCTGCCATGGCCGTCAGCATGTTCATGAGCGAAGTATTTTGCACCAGACTCTTGACTCCAGGCATGGCTAGGAGCTGACTGGCTGTATCTTGGACCTGGTCGACTTGCCCCTGCTTGAGCTGGACCAGATAGCCATTAGCCGTCCGCCGCTTGCCCGTCACCTGCTCATAGTAGGCGTCCGTCATATAGATGAAGTGACCTGCATACATCTCGGCTACATCGGCCACACGGACGGTCACTTGCTCATCTTCCAGAGTCAGCTTGAGCTTATCACCCCTTCCGACACCGTAGAGCTGGGCCAGTTTTTCCGTTAGGACAATGCCCCTGCCACTAAGCTGGATGGACTGACCAGCCTTATTTTCCAGGCTGACCAGATTTCCTATATCCTCTCTGTCCGTCACATAGATACCGACAGACAGTTTTTTTCTCACATCGCCAATCTGCAGGGTCTGATTGGTCTGTTCAAAGGCAATTGGCAAGGACTGGCGGACCTGGTTTGACTGGAGAAAGGCAGTCAACTTGTCCAAGTCCTCCTCAGAAGCTCTGCCATTTTCCACCACCAGTAGGTCATAATGGAGCAGGT
This sequence comes from Streptococcus sp. A23, assembly GCF_043674155.1. Classification (NCBI taxonomy): domain Bacteria; kingdom Bacillati; phylum Bacillota; class Bacilli; order Lactobacillales; family Streptococcaceae; genus Streptococcus; species Streptococcus sp. A23. The sequence goes on from NZ_JBIMJP010000005.1 coordinate 60,414, forward strand.
CTCCAAACTGGCGATCGACCACCCCAGAGATAGAGGAGCGAATCCCCAGACCGCCAAAGAGGAGGGCGACGGTGCCGGCCACGCCAAAGATGGTCATGAGCATGCGGAGCTTGTAGCGGAAGATATTGCGGGCCGTCACCTTGTGAGTAAAGCTGAGACGAGACCAGACTGCCTGCCACTTCTCCAAAAGAATCTTGGAGCCCGCTGCTGGAGGTTTGGGCAGGAGCAAATGGGCTGGCTTTTCCTTGAGTTCCCGGTGGACCACCAGATAGGCCGGCAGGACCGAGGAAATGAGGGACAGGACCAGGGCTAGCAGGGTCCAGAGGGGATAGAAATGGAGCTTGGCAGGGCCAATCACCGTGGTCTTGGTGATGATATCCGAAATCATGGGCGACAGGGCGAAATTGCCTGCCAAAATACCAACCAAGGTGCCCAATAGACCGGCACCTAGACCATAGAGGATGAACTTGGTCATAATCTGACGGTTGGTGTAGCCCAGAGCCTTGAAGAGACCCGACTGGCTGCGCTCCTCGTCGACAAATCGAGCCATAGTGGTAAAGGTAACCAGGGCCGCTACCAGATAGAGGACTACTGGAAAGACATTACCCACTGCGGCAATAGAGCGAGTAGCATTGCTGTAGGTCGTATAGCCGTCTCCACCTGGTAGGCTGGACCGAGTAAAGACCTGATAGGGTGATTTCTCCAGCTTGGTCAAGTCTTCCTTGGCATGGGCCAATTCATCCTCGGCCTCCTTGATGTCCTTGGTGGCATCTGCTTTTTTGTTGCTGAGCTCTGCTTGGACCTGGTTCAAGTCCTGATCCGCCTGATTGAGACGGAGAGCCTCTTGATTGAGGGTCAGACTGGATGATTCCAGAAGACTAGCCCCCCATTCATAATCAGCGAAACCAGCCTGATAGGCTGCCAGACCTTGCTCGTATTGGGCCAGACCCGCCTGGTATTGGGCTAGACCTGCTTGGTGCTGGGCGTTCCATTCATTGAAGCTGGCAAGACCTGCCTCGTACTCGCCTAACTTAGCTTGGTAGAGGCTGTAGCCTGACATGTAGGTCTGATAGGCTGTGTCGTAATCCGCAGCATTGGGATCCAATTTTTCTAGGTCTGCATCCAGCTGAGCCTTGGCCTGGTTAAGCTGATTGGCAGATACTTCCAGCTGGGCATAGTTTTCTTCTAGGAAGGCACCAGTCTGGTCCAGCTGGAGCTTGCTGGCATCCAACTCTGCTTTGCTAGCTTCTAATTGGGCCTTGCTGACCATGAGTTGGTCATAGGCCGCTTGCAATTCTGCTTCAGATTGGATAATCTTGGCTCTGCCACGGGCAAATTCTGACCTACCCGTTTCCAGCTGCTCTTTACCAGACTGGAGGTCCTGCTCTGCCTTTTCCAAATCAGCCTTGGCCTTAGAAATATCCTGCTCTCCCTTGGCAATCTCTTCCTGGCCTTCCGACTGGATGCTGGCCAAACGGAGCTCGTCGTTATCAGACAGGAGCTTTTCCAAGTCTTCCTGGTGCTGCTCCAACTTGTCTTCATAGGCTGGACTGGCATAATCCAAGCCTGCCAAATCATCGTAGCGGATCCGGGCGATGGTGTAAACGTCCGAGTCGAAGGCTTCTTCCATGACCAGACCGTAGCCAGCCAGCTGTCCATTGCCGCTAGAGGCCAGACCCATGGTCGTGTTGTCCAAGATTTCCGAAGAGGCCACAAAGCCAACTACCTTGAACTGGTTTTGCGTGAGAATGGTTCCACCCTTGTCTGGCTCCGTCATGTCTATCCTGTCACCGATTTTGAAGGATGATTGAAGCGAGGGTGACAGGGCAATTTCGTCTTTTTGCTTGGGAAAATTTCCTTCCAGGAGCTGATAGCCTGAAATGGTCGGACTGGCCGAAAAGAGGCGGACTGCCTGGTCCTTTTCAAGAGTAACATCCTTAAAATATCCAGCCTCAACCCGCGCACCCTCGACGGACTCTAGCTCCTTGATGTCATCCCGAGAAATTCCCAGACCAGATAGGACAGCCAAGTCCATGGTCTGATGCTCTTGCAAATACGCCTGGGCAGTTCTCTCCATATTTGGGGCCGTGACCTTGAGCCCTGTCAGAGCAAGAGCTCCAAGCATCATGAGGCTAAAGATAGACAGGAAACGCCCCTTGGAAGTCGTCAGGGCCTGACCAATGTCCTTCCAATAAATCTTCTTTTTCATAGCCACCTCCTAGTACTCCAGACTGGCGATGTCCTGGGGATAAGGATTGAGAACAATCTCATGCACACGCGCATCCCGCATCCGAATGACCCGGTCCGCGATAGGAGCAAGCGCCGCATTGTGGGTGACAATAATCACGGTCGCCCCCTGCTTGCGGGACATGTCCTGGAGGATTTGCAGGACCTGCTTGCCTGTCTGGTAGTCCAGGGCACCTGTCGGCTCGTCACAGAGTAAGAGCTTAGGCTTTTTGGCGACGGCTCTGGCAATGGCAACCCGTTGCTGCTCACCGCCTGACAACTGGGCTGGAAAATTATTGATTCGATGACCCAGGCCAACCTGCTCCAAGACCTCTTCCGCATCCAGGGCATCCTGGACGATTTCTGCAGCTAATTCCACATTTTCCTTGGCAGTCAAATTGGCAACCAAGTTATAAAATTGAAAGACAAAACCTACATCATCTCTACGATAATTGGTCAATTCATGGCTGGACAGATTGGCAATGTCCACACCGTCAACCCAGACCTCCCCCTCATCGTTGCTGTCCATGCCTCCTAAGATATTGAGCAGGGTGGATTTTCCCGCACCAGACGAGCCCAGAATGATGACCAGCTCCCCCTTTTCAATCTCAAAGGACACACCGTCATTTGCCACAATGGTGGCATCCCCCATTTGGTAGTATTTTGACGAATTGATTACTTGGATATAAGACATGCTGCACCTCGCTTTTCTTAGTAATATTATAACATAAAAAGAGGGTGCTCACCCCCTCTTAACAACTATTACACTTGGGCAATAGCAGAGCCGCCATAGAGTTTAAGTTCTTCTCTGATCGTTTGGTAGTAATATCGGTCAAAGGCCCGCCAAGCCTGCCTGCTGGTTTCACTCAATCGCAGGTCGCCAAGTCCAACCAAAAAACTGGTCGAACGGTAGAATTTCTCAATCGCAATCAGTTCTGTATTGGTGACCGACTTGGCCTCCGACAATATGCGAGTCGTCTCTGTCAGATTATGTTGCAATCGCTGTTCATCAGCTGTTCCTCGTTTGTCTGCTTGGAAGGCCCGATTCAAGTCTTGAATGAGGGCCAAAACGTCTTGAATAATCTGTGTCTTTTCCATAAAAGACCCTCCTTGTTTTTGATAAATTTAGTATATCAAATCAAACAAAAATATTCAAGTTCTTTATTATTTCATAATATTAATTCCCCCAGGATCAAATCCATCAGAAGTTCTCGTAACGGTTCGTTTAAGGGGAATGATTACTATTGCGATTGCGAGAAACAGACACACGAATTTAATTATCCGTTTCATAACTACCTCCTTTTTGATATAACTAATTTTTCAATATATTTCCTTACCCATTGTTACTAAAAAATTCTTCAATGACAAATATAACTTTGTATTTCCTTGTAACTTGTATAAAACTAGTGCCTGCTCATACAAATCTAAAACTTCATCTTCTCTCAATAAGCCTTTGCTGATATTCCCCAACAAACATAGTAAATCTGGCAATAAAAAACTACTGTTGTAGGCATTCAATTGGTTGATTAGCTCTGTCACTTCATCTAAAGCTAAGTTCGTCTGTTTTCGTTTTAGAAGAAATCTAGCATAATTGTAACCAATCTTTATATAGGCTTGAAAGTCGGCATTGGTTGATAAATCAAGCTTATTTACCTCTGATTTTACATTGCTGATTAACTCCATATATTTGTCATCTTCACCAACTTCACCTAGAAAACTGGCGTAGCTGTTCAAAAAATCTAAATAAAAATAGTAATGAGGAGCGATAATGGCACTTAGTCTATCAAACTCTTTTGTCGCAAAATCCCTTTCATTGTATAAGTAAAATCGAACCAAGATAAAAATATAATCTAAATAGGCCTTATCTTCCTCATTCAATAAGTGCTTGCTTTCCACCTCTTTCACATACAATTGCTCTACAATTTCATAATTTCTGAGAAGCAATTGTTGGGAGAAAATAGTTCGTATTTTCCCTATACTATGTCTACTTTCTTGAACAAATTCCTCAAAAAAATAATTCATGGTCACACCCAGCCTATTAGACAATAGGAAAAGAATTTCCGATGAGGGAGAAAGGTTGGTATTTTCGATTCTACTAATCAAACTCTGCTCACAAATATCCTTAGCTAAAGCACTCTGAGTCAGTCCAAGTTCTTTTCTTCGTTGCTTAAAACGACTACCACTTATACTATTCATAACATACTCCAAATTTATTTAATAATATTATACACTATTCCGGAATGAATTTACTCATTTTTATATTAAAATTTTCATTTTTATATTGACTACATTTAAAAAAATTAATATAATAGTATGCAGAAAAGAGGTTTTCTACAAAAGAATGGAGAATACAACATAAAAAAGATTGTTTTGCGTTCAGCCTTGCTACTATCTATCATTAGCCCTATACTAGCAACAACTACAACTCTATCTGTAAATGCTGAAACCTCTCTAAGAGTGGCAGCAATCCCTCGTTCCTATTACATTGACAGAAAATTTTTTGTAGTTCGTAATCTAACTCAAACTAAATAATAGACAGAATACCGAAATAGCGTAAGATATTCTGGCTCTTTATGCTTAACCGATTATCAAAAAACTAGTGACGGTAGTTACTTAGCATATTATTCAGGAACTATCTCTAGATAAAAATTAATACCTGTCCCTACAATCTCTTCTCTTTTGGAGGTATCTATGTTTCAAATTGAAGGTAAGCTATTTTTCCGTAGCAAGAAAAACTTGTTCGCTATCTTGGTCATGCTGATTGCCATCCTGTCTAGTTCATTTCTAGCAGGCTACCACAATCGGCAAGCTAAATTAAAGGTCATCCAGAACTATGAACAATACATTCAAAAATTTGAAAATATCATACAAGATTTAGAAACACAGTATCAGAAACAAGCCCTCAGCAAAGAAGATTATCAGGCTGAAAAGGACTTCTTTACAGACTATATTGCCAACTACCAAAAGGAGATTGAGGCGGTCAAGAAGGAGGACTGGACCTATTTTTATGAGAAAAATATCCAGCACTATCAGCGGGATGGCCAATACATCAGCCATTCCTACCGAAGCTATGAATTTACCCCACAAACTATCGAAAATACCTACTTGATTTCCAAGTATCTGCTAGAAAAGGAGATACCCTCAGCCTTTCCAACTGAGCTTTACCTAACAGCCTTTGAACATCCCCAAACACCAACAGATAGAGAAATCGTCAAGAGCCTGGGCCAGCAGGCCTTAAAAGGAACCAGTCATGAAATCTGGCAGGGACAAAAACAGCTGGGCCTGGTCATCACCCTTCCCCTCTTTCTCTTAACTTTCACCAATTTTTTCATCAAAGACCAGCAGGGAACTAGCCGGCAGATTCGCCTTTTACAGACCCTAGGGCTGACTAGAATCCGAATCACAACCAATAAATACCTAGCCTTCCTAACACTCTATACTGCCCTCTTTCTCACCCTCTATCTGAGCCATTTGCTCATCGCATTTTTGCTAAATGGCAATAGTAGCTGGATCTATCCCGTTACCACCTATAGCAGTAGTGGACTGGCTTACAGTTTTATCACTACAGCCATTAAACCTATATATCAAGTCATCTTGCTGGCCTGTGGCATGCACTATCTCTACCTTCTATTTCTGCTGGGAGTGGCACAGACCTTGGCTAGAGTCTTAAAAAATGGACTGGCTGGACTGGTTGTCACACTAGGACTTGTCATCTCTGCCAACTTCTATCCCCATATCTTCAATCCATTCAGCCTTTGGAATGCAGGCAATCTGGCGGACGGAAGTGCTATCATCTACCAACAATTAACAGGATACAGCATTCCAAAAGTCTTTATGGTTCTTCTCATCAGTAACCTGCTCATCTATATCCTGCAATTCTATCTCCTGACAAGAAAAAGTGAGGTCTAACCATGCGATTATCCATTCACAATTTGTGCAAATCCTACGGAAAAAAGAAAATACTAGACCAGCTAAACCTAGAACTGGTGGAACCTGGAATCTGGGCCTTGATTGGACCAAACGGTTCTGGAAAGACAACCCTCCTAGACTGCATTGCCAACCTGCAAACCTTTGATTCGGGAGAGATTTCAATAAATGGCAAAAAGCACGATAATCCAACTGTCTACCAAACCTTTGCCTACCTGCAGGACAACCGTGTCCTCTACCCTGAATTGACGGGGCTGGAGCATTTGCGATTGGTCCAAACTATCCAAGGTTTACCAAAAGAGCGGATTGAGGAAGTCATCCAAGAAATCGGCATCCGTGATTATGTGAATATCCCTGTCAAAAATTATTCCCTAGGAATGAAACAACATCTCCTGCTGGCTATCGGTATTATGAACAAGCCCCAGGTCATGCTCTTGGATGAACCCTTGAACGGCTTGGACCCAACCAGCTACATCCAGACCAGAAAATTGCTCCAGAAACTAGCCAAAAATGGTTCAACCATTATCGTGTCTTCCCACCAATTAAACGAAGTGGACCAACTAACCGACCAACTGCTCTTTCTTAAACAGGGAAAAATCATTGAGTGGAAACTGGAACAGGTTGGGCGACAATATACCGTTCAGACTAGTGACAATCAGACAGTTTATCAGAAACTTAGACAAGTAGAGGGATTGACTTTGGTCAATGATAGCATTCAGGTAGATACCAGTGTTCATAGTCTGCATTTCTACCTTGACCAAGTCATGACTTGTCAGGTGAAAATTTTGGATATTAGCATTCAGGAGCACCAGTCCGAAGAAATCTATAAAGAACTATTTGAATAGGGAGGTCTGACTATGAACACCCTAACTCTTTTCATTCTACGACTGAAACGTAATGCTATTTTTCTAGCCCTCATGACTGCTGTGGCTCTTATCCCACTTGCTCTGTCCTATCGGAATGTTCTAGAGGCCGAAAACCTACGATTTGAGGATCGAACCCGTATCATACAAATCAAAAAAGAAGCTGAAATTGTCTTGTATGCTGACGATAAGGAAGTCCAAGCCTTAGACCAGGAAAGCATGGATTATTATAAAAAACTCTTGGAACTGACGACCACCTACTTAGAAAAGGAACATATCCAAGGAAAAAGTCAGGAGGTCTTGGAAACGGAGTTAGAACTCTACCAGACCTTGCAAAACTGGGAGGCAAAGGGGCATAATATCAACCATTTTACGAACAGCGAACTGGCAGAACGTATCACAGTCTATAAAAAAGTTCTAGAGCAAGCTCTTGCTTTTCACTACTCTACTGCTCCCAAGGACTTTTATATGACCTTCTTGCAACTTCTTCCTACCAGTATCTATATCATCCCCCTTGTCATCTGCTCTTTGATAGTCTGGCTCCTCATGACTGACCTTTCTAAACATCGTGGTCTCCTCTTTATCAATGGACTATCCCCTGGTCAATATGCCACTAGCCTGACCTTACTTGCTCTTCTCCTCCAAGTTGCTATCTATGCTCTCATCCTGTTCATGCTACTTCTATTGGCACATCAGTTCCAATTTACCTTCCAAGAAGACTATCCTCTACTAGTCGGCACTAATACTCTATCTACCATATCTATCAGGGAACAATTACAGAAACTCCTGCTGGTAATGGCTGGAGTGACAGTTTTCTATCTGACCTTTATCCGATTAGCAACGGCTAAAGTCCTACAAACATACAAGCGAAAATAAGCCACCTCGGAAATGGTGGCTTTTTGAACGCAAAAAACGATGCCTGTTCAGACACCGTTATATTCTTTTATTTAACAGCTTCCAAAGCCGCAACATAGTTAGGATGTTCGTTGACATTGTCCAGATACTCAACATAGGTAATGACATTGTCCAGATCCAAGACAAAGACCGCACGCGCCAAGAGGTTCCACTCCTGCATGAGAAGGCCATAGGATTTTCCAAAGGCATGGTCATAATAGTCGGACAGGGTCACTGCAGACTCCAGGCCAGAATTTCCACACCAGCGCTTTTGGGCAAAGGGCAGGTCGACAGAAACCGTGATAACCACTGTGTTTTCCTTGCCAGCCAGCTCTTCATTGAAACGGCGGGTTTGGGTATCACAAATACCTGTATCAATGGACGGCACGACGCTGATAATCTTGGTCTTCTTGCCATAGTCCTTGAGACTCTTGAGATTGAGTTCATTGTCCATGAGGACAAAGTCAGGCGCCTTGTCACCAACCTGCAAACGTGGACCTACTAGGGTCACTTCTTTTCCAATAAATGTCGTCATTTTTCAATCTCCTTCCGATTGCTATACCCATTGTAAGCGTTTTTTGAAAAAATTACCACTAATTTGACTAAAGATGTAGAAATTGACACAAATTTGTTTAAATCAATTTTCTGGTCCGCAAACGCAGGGCATTGAGCAGGACAGATACAGAGCTGAGGGCCATGGCTGCTCCAGCCAGCATTGGATTGAGAAGGGGACCGCCGAAGAGATGGAGGAGGCCCATGGCAATCGGAATGCCGATGACATTGTAGGCAAAGGCCCAGAAGAGATTTTGCTTGATGGTTTTCATGGTCAATTGGCTCAGTCGAACAGCCTTAGGAACATCCATCAAATCACTGTGCATGAGAACCAAGTCTGCCGATTCGATAGCGACATCAGTACCAGAACCAATGGCAATACCAACCTCGGCTTGGGCCAAGGCAGGAGCATCATTGATGCCGTCTCCGACCATAGCTACCTGCTTGCCTTGGGCTTGTAGGGCCTTGACCTGATTGGCCTTGTCCTCTGGCAAGACTTGGCTGATGACGGTGTCAATTCCCACCTGGTCAGCAATGGCCTGAGCTGTTTTCTCATTGTCCCCTGTCAGCATGACCACTTCCAATCCCATCTGGTGCAAAGCCTGGATGGCTGCGTGACTGGATGGTTTTACTTGGTCAGCAATGGCAATGACTACCAACAAGTGTCCGTCTGCTGCCAGATAGACAGGCGTCTTGGCTTGGTTGGCGTAGGTTTCTGCTGTCGCAATGGCAGAGCCAAGCGCAATCCCAGACTCCTTCATCAGCTTTTCATTGCCCAACAAAATAGTCTGCTCTGCTATTTTCACCGACAAACCGCGACCGGAAAGGGCTTGGAAATCCTGACTAGGGAGAAGAGATAATCCAGCGTCCTCTGCGGATTTGAGCAGGGCTTGAGCCAGCGGATGCTCAGAGTATTGCTCCGCACTTGCTGCCAGCTGGAGAACTTCTTCCTCAGTGGCAGAACTGAAAACTGTCATGTCCGTCACTTGAGGTTTACCTTGGGTAATGGTTCCCGTCTTGTCAAAAACGATGGTGTCGACCTTTTGAAGGACCTCAACGGCTTGACCAGACTTGAAGAGGAGACCATTTTCCGCCCCCTTACCAGTCCCGACCATAATAGCCGTCGGTGTCGCAAGCCCCAGAGCACAAGGACAGGCAATGACCAGCACTGAAATAGTGATGGAAAGAGAGAAAATCCAAGGCTCTTGCCCCAAGGTCCACCATGCTAACCCAGATAGGAGGGCCAGGACCATAACAATCGGCACAAAAACCGCTGAAACACGGTCAGCCAGCTGGGCAATGGGCGCTTTAGAACCCTGTGCCTCTTCAACCAGCCGAATAATTTGTGCCAGAGTCGTATCTGCTCCAACCTTGGTCGCTTGCATTTGAAAGGCACCATGCTGATTGAGTGTGGCACCCACTACGCTATCACCGACTGCTTTTTTGACCGGCAAACTTTCTCCCGTCAGCATAGACTCATCCACGGTCGATTGACCTTGGAGAACTTTTCCGTCAACTGGAATTTGTTCACCCGGACGGACCTGCAAGACATCCCCAACTTGGACTTGTTCTAAGGGAAGGGTGACTTCTTGCCCGTCGCGGATTAGTCTGGCTGTCTTAGGAGCTAGGTTCATCAATTTCTTGATGGCATCGGACGTCCATCCTTTGGACAGGGCCTCCATGTGTTTCCCAAGGGTAATCAAGGTTAAAATCACAGCGGCAGACTCGAAATAGAGCTCGGGGTGCCCATGCGACAGATCCGCCTGACCTCTCGCAATCAGAACCGTCATAATCAGACCTTGCACAAGAGCTGCGCTAGTTCCCACCGCAATCAAGCTGTCCATATTGGGATGGCCTGCAAACAGTGTCTTAAAACCTTTTTGATAGAAGGCGCGCCCAATATACATGACCGGCAGAGTCAGAAATAGTTGAACCAAGGCGAAAGTCAAGGGTTGATGAAGAAAGGCAGGTAAAGGTAAACCACCACCCGGTAACATTGGCCCCATGGCGATATAGAGTACGGGCAGGGTGAACACAGTTGACCAGATAAAACGGGACCACAAATCTGATTGATATTGTTCCTTACTTTCGACAGCTGTAACAGGCGAATTTGTTTGTGGCAAGACAGCCTTGTAACCAGCCTGCTCAACGGCAGACAGAATCGCAGCTGCATCTAAGCGATCCTTGTCATATGTCATCGTTGCCTTTTCCGTTGCCAGATTGACAGCCACTTCTTCCATACCAGCCAGTTTCCCTAGCGCCTTTTCTACCGTCATGGCACAGGAAGCACAGGTCATGCCCTCAATAGCATAGGTTTCTGTAATAAGGTTGCGGACCAAGCCATAACCAGCCTTTTCAACTGCATGACCAATGTCGCTAAGGCTCAAGACATTTTCATCAAAACTGACACTCAATTTTTCAGTTGCCAAATTGACGCTGGCTTCCTCTACTCCTGTCAATTTCCCAACAGCTTTTTCCACTGTCATGGCACAAGAGGCACAGGTCATGCCTGATACACTAATACTTTCTTTTTGCATTTTTCTTTTTTCTCTCCTTTGACTACATTTGTAATTATATTTTACAACAATTGACTACAAATGTAAACAAACTTGTTTTAAAAAATCCATTTGAAAGAAAAATCCTAGACCTCCGTGTTTCCTTCCCCACCTAAACAGCCTGCGATATGCTATAATAATCTCATGCACAATCCAGTTTTATTAGACGGGGAGCGGATTGACCAGCTCTTCCCGACAGATGTTCAGATTATTCAAAATCGGGAGGTTTTTAGCTACTCGATTGACAGCGTCCTCCTCTCTCGCTTTCCAAAAATGCCTGCTCAGAAGGGGCTAATTGTTGATCTTTGTAGCGGAAATGGGGCGGTGGGGCTCTTTGCTTCTACACGCACCAAGGCCCAGATTATTCAGGTTGAATTACAGGAACGCTTGGCGGATATGAACCGCCGTTCCATTGTCCTCAACGGTCTGGAGGAACAACTTTCCGTTATCAATGATGACTTGGCAAATCTACCCCAGTATGATCTGCGGTCCAAGGTTGATTTGATGCTCTGCAATCCTCCCTACTTCAAGGTAGATAAAGAGTCAAACCTCAATGAAAGCGAGCATTACCTGCTAGCCAGACACGAGATTGCAACCAACCTAGACAGCATTTGTCAGATGGCCCAACAGGTGCTCAAGTCCAATGGTCGCTTGGCCATGGTGCATAGACCAGATCGATTTTTGGATATTTTAGACACGCTGAGAACCTACAAATTGGCTCCCAAACGCATCCAGTTTGTCTATCCCAAGGCCAGCAAGGAGGCCAATATGTTGCTAATTGAGGCTATCAAGGACGGATCGGTAGATGGGCTACACATCCTGCCACCTCTGGTTGTCCATGAGGAAAACGGCGACTACACTCCTGCCATTCGTGAGATTTATTATGGTAAATAAGGCCTACTTTTATGTCTTGGAATGTACCGACGGGAGTCTTTATACTGGCTATACGACTGATGTGGAGAAGCGGCTTGCTACCCATAATCGTGGGAAAGGGGCCAAGTACACCCGCGCACGCTTGCCTGTCAGCCTGGTCTACCAAGAAGCCTTTTCCAGCAAGCAGGAAGCCATGTCTGCCGAGGCTTTGTTTAAGAAACGCAGTCGGCAGAGCAAGTTAGACTACATCGCAGAAATGACAAAAAAACCTCGACCCAAATAGGTCGAGGTTTTGGTTTAAAATCTTTCTAAAATCCGATCAATTTTAGCCATTACCTCTTCAAAAATAGCCTGAGCCTGGCTCGGATCAGCCGATTGCCCTTCGATAAAGACTTGATGAATATCTTCAAAGCCTAAAAATTCAAAGATAGACTTGATGTACTGGGCAGCTGGATCCTGACCTGCATAAACACCACCATTGGACTGGATGTGCAGGAGCTTTTTGTCCTTGACCAAACCGATAGAGCCTTCTGAACCATACTTAAAGGTCAGGCCTGCTACATTGATGGTATTGACCCAAGATACCAACTGACTTGGCACATTGAGATTCCAGAGAGGATTGACGACGACAATCTTATCAGCTGCAAGAAATTGCTGGGTCAAGGCATTGTAACGGTCCAATTGCTTTGCTTGTTCAGGACTAATATTCTCGCCTTTTTTAGCTGCTCCCATAGCCGCTAACAAGGATTTGTCCAAGGCTGGAATCTGGTCTTCAAAAACATCCACTACTTCTATCTGATCTTCTGGGTGCAAACTGGCGTAACGAGTTTGAAACTCTTCCAAGGCTCGTAAGGCGTAGGATTTTTGGGCATCAAGTGGGTGGGCTTTTACGATTAATAGACTTGCCATTGTTTTTCTCCGTGTTACTAACTATTGATAATTATATTCTACTCTTTTTGATTTGAAATTCAAATTATCTGCTCAAAGCAAGAGGCTGGTCGACCAGCCTCTCCATTTCTAAATTGTTCTTAATTTTACATAAGTATAAGCAACACAGTCCAATCTTTCAACAGCTGTAAAGCCAAGTTCCTCATAAAAAGACCGTGTTTTCTCAGTATTGTCCGTCAAGAGATGAAGCTGATAAATACCTGGGAAATAGGCAATGACCTGTTCCAAAAGATGACGCCCAATCCCTTGTCGTTGATAGGTTGGCAGAACCAAGATGTCCTGAATAAAAACGATTGATTGCCCGTCACCAACTGCTCGCAAGAGACCCACTAGACGGTCACCGTCAAAGGCCGCAAGAACGAGCAGACTATGTTCCAAGGCCTTCTGTAACATGGTAGGCCGGTCAGTATAATTTGTCCAACCAACTGAATCATAGATTTCAATGACTGCTTGAAAGTCGAGTTGAGGATTTTGTTTGTAAGTAATCATGTCTTTCTCCTTTGTATTGTTTTTTAGAATACAAAGGCTTTATCCATTGTCAAAATGCCCATGGTCAACCCTCCTGTTTTACTACTTCTAGTATAACAAAAACTGCTCCAATTAGGAAGCAGTTTCAACTTTATCTCTCACCCTTATTGCGAATTACAAAGCCTGTTTGCTTTTCACTTGAGGTGCGTTGGTGTGGTTTTTTGTTGTCTTGACGGCGGTTATCACGTTTGAACTTGTCATCGCGACGGTTGCGGTCTCCACGGCGTCCTCCACGGTCTCGGTTGCGGTCTCCATCACGACGGCCACCGCGATCACGGTCGCGACCACCACGTCCACCTTTGCCCTTGGCTTGACCAGGAGCAAACTTGAATGGCAATGGTTTTTCACGCGCGATTTCCACTTCTGGCAAGCTATCTGGATCTTGTACGGTCAGGCTGAGTACGTATAGAGCAAGCTCTTCAGGGGTAAATTCGGCCGCCAACTTAACTGCGTCTTTCTTAAACTTATCAAAGTTTCCACGAATGGTCTCGTCTGCGAAGTCACGCTCAATCTTTTTCAAAGCAACTTTCTTCTTGGCTTCAAAAGCCTCTTCAGCGGTCGCAGGCTTGAGCCCCTTCATACGCTTCTTGGTCAACTCTTCGATGATAGCCAAGTAACCCATTTCATTTGGCGAAACAAAGGTGATCGATTGACCAGACTGGCCAGCACGACCTGTACGACCGATACGGTGTACGTAACTTTCAGGGTCTTGTGGAATATCGTAGTTGTAGACATGTGTCACACCTGAGATATCCAATCCACGCGCTGCAACGTCTGTCGCAACGAGAACATCAATTTGATCTCCCTTGAAATCGCGGATAACACGCAGGCGTTTATTTTGATCTAAATCTCCGTGAATCCCTTCTGCACGGAAGCCACGCAGTTTGAGTCCACGAGTCAATTCATCGACACGGCGTTTGGTACGACCGAAGACGATAGACAATTCTGGCTGGTCAACATCCATGAGGCGTGTCATAGTGTCAAATTTCTCATTTTCTTTGACACGGATATAGTATTGATCCACGTTGACGTTGGTCAATTCCTTGGCCGCAATCTTAACGTGCTCAGGCTCTTTCATGAACTTGACACCGATACGCTTGATTGGCTCAGGCATGGTCGCAGAAAATAGAAGGGTCTGGCGACTTGCTGGCACACGTTCGATAATCGCTTCAATATCGTCCAAGAAGCCCATGTTGAGCATTTCATCCGCCTCATCAAGAATGAGGGTTTCAACTCCGTCAAGCTTGAGGGCTTTTCTCTTAATCAAGTCCAAAAGACGACCAGGTGTACCAACTACGATATGGGCACCTGAACGAAGGGCCTTGATTTGTTTTTCAATGCTAGAACCTCCGTAAACAGAGCGAACTTTTACACCCTTTTCACGACCAAATTTGAAGAGTTCTTCCTGACTTTGCACTGCCAACTCACGTGTTGGAGCAATAATTAAGGCTTGAACAGCTTGATTGTCGATGTCAATTTTGTTGAGGGTTGGCAGACCAAAAGCTGCGGTTTTCCCAGTCCCCGTCTGGGCCTGACCAATCACATCCTTGCCTTCAAGAGCAAGCGGAATAGTCTGCTCTTGGATAGGTGACGGTGTTTCAAACCCCGCCTTCTCAACGGCAAGCAAAATGTCTTCGGACAACTGTAAATCTGTAAATTTCAATGTTTTCTCTTTTCTAACAAGACAGTGCGAAGCTGTCTTATACGGCTTTTTTTGTAACAATACATTCTATCGGTCGCGAACGAGCCGACATCAGACTTGCAACTTATCCAGTATAACACAAACCCGAGAGAAAGGTTGGGATTTACCTTGAAAAGAAAAATAATACGTTTTCATGATTTGTCCCAAAACCGAGCCCATCCTTCTTTCACTTTTTTCTAAGATCCAGCATATTACTTTACAAATCTATCAAAATAAGGTAGAATATTTTTCGTGTGTAATGGACGCACAAAAATACAGTTTATCCGCTGGGTTTAAAAGCACCTATGATTGACAAAGATAGGAGAAAAAAATGAATCCATTGATCCAAAGTTTGACAGAAGGTCAACTTCGCACTGACATCCCTTCTTTCCGTCCTGGTGACACTGTACGTGTTCACGCTAAGGTTGTCGAAGGTAACCGCGAACGTATCCAGATTTTCGAGGGTGTTGTTATCTCTCGTAAAGGCCAAGGCATCTCAGAAATGTACACTGTACGTAAAATCTCTGGTGGTGTAGGTGTTGAACGTACATTCCCAATCCACACTCCACGTGTTGACAAGATTGAGGTTGTTCGTTACGGTAAAGTACGTCGTGCTAAATTGTACTACTTGCGTGCTCTTCAAGGTAAAGCAGCTCGTATCAAAGAAATCCGTCGTTAAGATAGTCCCAGAGGCTAGCTTAATCGGTAGAAAAAGGCATTCCAATCGGGATGCCTCTTCTTTTTACCAAATTTTATTTAAAATCCTATATTCAGGATTTTTATTTTATCTCATAAGTCACAGCCAGCACGCCAGACTTCAGAACCTGGCTCTATTGAAGCTGAAATTCTGCTGTAATCCCCTCCAAAAGACGGAATCCACCACCGAAAGATACAGGAGAAATGCTTAATTTCAATACATCTACTAGGCCTTCTTCCATGAGAAATTTAGCCAGACGTGAGCTCACCAAGACCAGAATATCTCCACCTTCTTGCATTTTTAGCTGCTTCAACTGTCAAACAATGTCACCTTTAAGCAAGCTCGTATTGTTCCAACCTGCTTTCTCTAGGCTGGTCGAGCAGACCAACTTTTCAACCTTCTCAATCCAGGCAGCATGATTTCTCTCATGGTCACTAGCATCAGGATTGTCCAGCATAGTCGGCCAGTAGCCATACATCATCTCATAGGTCTTGCGTCCCCACAGGATTGTATCGACAGTAGACAGGACCTGATTGGCTACCGCCTCCAATTCTTCATTATAAGCTACAAAGCCAATATCCATGGTACCATTTGGTCCCTCAACCATGCCGTCTACTGACGAATGCAAAAATACAACCAAATTTCTCATAGCACTTCTCCACGTTTCTTAATAAGCTATTAGTCTAGCCTATTTCCGATAAAAATGCAAAAAAAGAAGGACTAGTTTCCTAATCCTTCTCGTTTGAATCTTCTTCAATCGGTGTGATAAGAATCTTCAGCTTGGTCACACGACCATTTTTCACCTTATCATTGCTGAGAACCAGGTGGTGGCCCTTGCTGTCCACCTCAAAGGAAACTTTTTCCTCCTGGCTTGGAATGGTACCCACACCTGTCAGATAATAGCCGGCAATGGTATCCACATCATCGCTCTCCAACTCCATATCAAAATGTTCATTGAAGTCGTTGAGGGTCATATTCCCCTGAACGATAAAGGTATTGTCTGCAATTTCACGGACAAAGACTTCTGTCTTATCGGTCTCATCATCGATTTCACCGACAATTTCTTCCAAAAGGTCTTCCAAGGTAGCAAGACCAGCAACGCCACCGTATTCGTCCAGCAAAATAGCCATTTGGTTTTGGGTATTGCGAAGGGCCTTGAGCAAATCATCCACAAAAATTGTCTCCGGTACAAAGAGCGGTTCTTGCATGATGCGGCGAATATTGAGATTATCAAAGCCGTTGGTAAAGCCTTCCGCCAAGATTTTCTTTGTATGAATCAGGCCAATCACATTGTCCTTATCGCCTTCGTAGACTGGGATACGAGAAAAGTTTTGCTTGAGAATTTCAGCCATAGTGGCGGCAATTTCATCATCAACATCCACCATGAAAGCATCGGTACGAGGAACCATAACCTCACGGGCCATGAGCTCGTCCAGATTGAAAATCCCCTGCAGCATCTCGATTTCTTCCGCATCCAAGGTCTGCTCGCTCTTGGTCAAGATGTACTCAATCTCGTCACGGGTCATCTGGTCATCCGCATCATCAAAATTCATAGGTGTGATACGGCTAATCAGGTTGGTCGCAGCTGAAAGCAGCCAGACAAAGGGGCTGACAATCTTGCCAAGAAAAATAATGACAGGAGCCGTCACAACTGCTAGATTTTCCTTCATATTCATGGCAATCCGCTTGGGATAAAGCTCACCAAGGACAATGGAAATAAAGGTCAAAAGTGCCAGAGCCAACCAATAGCCAGCTGTCTGAGCTGTAGCCGAATCGCCCAGCCACTGGGCCAAAATCGCACCTAAATCACTAGCCAAACTTGCACCCGAAAGAATGGAGATGAAGGTGATACCGACTTGTATGGTCGATAAGAAGTTATTTGGATTTTCCAAGACGGAAACCAGGCGAATGTACTTCTTCTCCCCCTCGGCTGCCTTCTGCTCCACACGAGAGCGGTTGAGCGACACCAGGGCCATCTCTGAAGCCGAGAAAAAGGCGTTGAGCAGGGTCAACAAGAGCAAAACAAATAATTGAATGTAAATGGTCTGACTACCGGGGTCTTCCATGATATGAATGTCTCCTAAAATAAAAGTTATAGCATTCCTATTATACCACAATTTCTAAAATTTGCTAGAAATGTGCTGAATCTTTCATTCTGTGGTAAAATGGTCAAAAAGATGAGGAGATGGGTCATGATTATTTCAATGAAAAATGTCAGCTACCGCCGACAGGGTAAAAACTTACTAGAGGACATCAACTGGGAATTCAAGGAAGGCGAGCGCTGGGCCATCCTGGGTCTTAACGGGGCTGGAAAATCTACACTGCTACGCATTCTCATGGCAGAATTTTGGAAATCGTCTGGGGACCTGACTGTTCTCGGAGTTGAATTTGGCAGAGGGGACATCCCCAGCCTCCGTACAAAAATCGGTGTGGTTGGCTCCTTTCTAGCCGAACGTTTTCCTATCGACCTGACGGCAGAGCAGATTGTCCTGACAGGAAAGTATAAGTCCTCCATTCTTTACAAGGAATACGGTCAGGCAGAAATCGATGAGGCCACAGCCATGTTGCGGGAAATTCGTGCGGGGCATTTGATTGGGCGGACCTATGCTAGTCTGTCGCAGGGGGAGCGTCAGCTGCTGCTGATTGCCCGCAGTCTTATGGAAAATCCAGCAATTTTGATTTTGGACGAGGCGACGGTTGGTCTGGACCTCTTGGCTCGTGAGCGCCTACTCCAGCATATCGACCATATCTGTCAGCTACCGACGGCGCCTGCTATCATCTTTGTGACCCACCATGCGGAGGAAATCACCAGCAACTTCAGCCATGTCCTCCTGCTCAAGGAAGGCAAGGTTTTGACCCAAGGACCAAAGGAGAAAATCCTGACGCCTGAACTTTTGGGTGACTTCTATGGCAATCAGGTCGAACTGATTGAACTCGGGGAGGAACGGATTTTTATCAAGCCAATATTAGACTAAAAAACCAGGAAAACCTGGTTTTTGGCTGTTTATTTGAATTAGCTTACGAGCCCACTATTAAAATGAATCAAATTCCCGTAAACTGTAGCTTTCCAGCTGGTTGATATTGCGGCGAAGATCCTTGGCAACCTGATTGGAAATGAGCTGATCTGCCTCGTATTCCGCCACAATCTTCCTTTCCAAGTAAAATCCTCGCAGCAAATCCTCCAAATTATCCGGCTTGAGACGACCAATCAGGTCTTCTACTCGAACCCCTGCCAAGACAAGCTGGGACTGGTAGACCCGGTAGCGCTTGAGAATAGTCAGATAGTCCTTGGGATAGTTTGACTGGCAACTATTAAGGAAGGCAATGATATCAACCGTATTTGCAATAAACAAATCTGACAGGTCTGGATGACCATGTTGATTGTCAGCTTTCATCCGTCGTCCCTTGTTTTTCACCAATTCCACCCATTCATGGTACCACTTGGCCAGGACCCGGCGACCAATCATAAATAGATAGGTCCAGGTAGCTACCAAGTCTCGGTTGATGTCCTGCTCCATTTCGCTGAGATAGGATTGGTAAATCCGGTAGGAAGGCATATCCAACAGGCCCTCTTCAAACCGTTTTTCAAGACCAGCTCGTTCAATTTCTAGGATTTTCAAGCGTAATTTGGCAACTTCACGTCGTTGCTCCACAGGAATGAGCTGGCGTTGCAGATTTTCCATCCGCTTATAGTATTGACCGATAACTGCATAGATAGTACTAGGATTGTTGGCATGCTCCACATCCATTTCCAAGACATCAATCACTTCCTTCAAAATCGCCAAGCGTGCGGGACCTTCTGGGATGGTCGCCTCTGTTCGAGGTTCTGCTAAAAGGGGCAGGACAAGGAGACCGGTCAGGAAACTAAAGAGGGTAACCATGCCGACCGTAAAGAGGATGAGACTGTAGGTTGTCTGATCCACTTCCGGCAGCAGGAGAATGGTTGCTATGGAAACCGAGCCCTTCATTCCAGAAAAGGTCAAGATAAGCAGGTTCTTTAGTTGGTAATCGCCAGATTTCTTAACTAATTTCAACAGGAAAATACCCACAAATCGAACCAGAAAGAGACTGGCAGTCAAGACCAAGACCGTCGTCATCAGCCAAGCATTACTGATGAAGGGATTCTTCAAGGCCGGCTGGACAATCCGGGTAAATTCATAACCAAAAACGATAAAGACAAAGCCATTGAGAATAAAGCTCAAGGTTTCCCAGATAATGAACGTCACTCGGTTGACACGCGCATCAAAGAGGGACATTTTCTTCAATTGCTTGGACTGGAAAAGACCTGCAATCACGACGGCGATAATGCCTGACCCGCCTAGATAACTAGCTACTAGATAGGCCAAGAGAGGCAAGGAGATTTCCAGCAAGAGGACCCCAGCAACATCAGCCGCATCTAATTTTTCCAGAATAGAAACGGCCGCTCGGTGCAAGAATACAAAGAGTAAGCCAACAAGGGCACCAGCAAGCAAAACCCAGCCCAATTGCCCACTGGCCTGCAGGAGGGAAAAGGTCCCGGTCGTCAAGGCCAGGATGGCAAATTGGAAGGCAACCAGGCCACTCGCGTCGTTGAGCAAGCCTTCCAGGGTCAGGATTTCTTCTAACTTCTTGGGAAACTTAAAGCGTTTGGACAAGGCCAGAAAGGCCACAGCATCCGTCGGAGCTAAGGCAGCTCCCAGGGCAAAGCTAAGTGGCAGGGGAATTTCCACTGGGAGAAGATAGCCTGCCAAACCACCAATAGCCAGAGTGGTCAAAAAGACCAGAGGAAAAATCAAGTAAGCAATAGTAGACTTATGTCGCTTCAAGCTCTCAATATCACTCTCCTGTCCCTCACGGAAGTTGAGGGGAGCAATGACCAGGGCCAGGAAAAGCCCGGCGTCAATCCCTACAGTTTCGTCACCAAACAAGGCACCGACCAGGACCCCCAAGAGCAGCTGGACAAAGGGCAGGGGCAGTTTTGGATTGAGCCTATAAAGGGTATTGGACACAATCAATAGAATCAATAAGAGTATCAAGATAAATGTATGACTGATAGAATCACCTCCGCTTTCTCAGTAGGATAGCACTAAACTACTTCATCCGTTCTACCATGACCAAAAATGGCGGTGTATTGACCTGATTGAGGGGCTGGTAGAGCATGGCTGTAAAGACAGTCTGGTCCAATCCTTTCACAAAGTCCAGCACAGCATCCTTTTCTCTACTTCCACCCTCATGACCATAGTAAATCATGATGGCCAGACGGCCACCTACCACCAGGCGGTCCAGGACTTTTTGAATGGCCTCCAAGGTCGTATCAGGTAGGGTGATGACCGATTTATCCGCTGACGGTAAATAGCCTAGATTAAAAATAGCTACCTTACACTCATCTACATACTGGTCCAGGTTTTCATGACCAGTCAAGACCAATTGGGCGTTGGTCAAGCCAGCTTTTTCTAGTTTTTCAGCTGTTGTGGTCAGGGCTTGTTCCTGAATATCAAAGGCCACAACTTTTCCTGCTCGCTGGGCTAAAAATAGCGTGTCATGGCCATTTCCCATAGTCGCATCGACCGCTAGGTCCTGGTCTGTTAATATCTCATCTAAAAAGGCATGGGCCATGTGTAAAGGTCTAAGCATCTTCTCTCCTTAAGCTAATAATCTTACATAATATTCGGTCAAGGTGGCTTCGTCCACCTTTTTGCGTTGCTGCAACCACCAGCTGACCGTCTCCACAAAAGTGGTCACAACAAAATGCACCAGCAAATCCTCTGGAAGATTCCCCTTGTCCTGCATGTAGTCTTCAACCACTTTTGGAAAAATGTCGTGTTTCAACTCCGCTTCCAGTTCTCTTAGAAAATAGGCATTGCGGGACAACAAAAGGCTGGCAACACGATCTTGATTGGTCCGAAAGTGTTTGAAAATATGAGCCAACAAAGTCTTCACATCCGCATCTTCACGACCTGTAAATAAGTGGTGAAAGAGGTCATGACAAAGTTCTTCCAAAAGAGCCTCTTTACTGGCATAGTGGGCATAGAAAGTGGAACGCCCCACATCTGCCAGGTCAATAACATCCTGCACGCGCATGTCATCATAACCTTTATCATTTAATAAGGTCAAAAAAGCCTGAAAAATAGCTCTTTTTGTTTTTGCAATTCGTCTATCCATTTTTCGTACATTTCAAACAATTTGTTCAGAAAAAGACAAACCGTTTCTCTTGTTTCTAGTTTTTCGGCCCATTACAGTATATAATAAACCTATAAACAGTATAACACAGAAAGGGAATCTCATGTCATCTTCTAAAAATACATTTATCGCTTTTCTCCTCAATCTCAGCTTTTCTATCATCGAGTTTATCTTTGGCTGGCTCTTTGGTTCCAGCGCTATCTTAGCAGATGCTGTTCATGATTTGGGTGACGCCCTCGCCATCGGAAGCTCTGCCATCATGCAAACCTATGCCAATAAACCTGCTGACAAGAACTATCCTTTTGGCTACAAGAGATGGAATATTTTGGCTGCTCTCTTGACTTCCAGCATTCTGATTATCGGCTCCAGCTTGATCCTTGTAGAAAACATTCCCAATCTTTTCCATCCCCAGCCTGTCAATCAGGATGGGATGCTGATACTTGGGATTATCGCTGTCATCATCAATTTCTTTGCTTCTCGTATTGTAAAAAATGGCCATAGCCATAATGAATCCATTCTCAGCTTACACTTTTTAGAGGATATTTTGGGATGGCTGGCGGTCATCCTTGTTTCCATCATTCTTCAATTCACTGATTGGTACTTTCTAGACCCATTACTCTCACTCGGTATTGCTATCTTCATCCTCTCCAAAGCCCTGCCAAAAGCTTGGAACAATGTTAAGATTTTACTTGAAACCAGTCCGCAAGGAGTAAATCTTGAAGAAGTTAAAGGAGTCCTCCTGGCTCTTGAAAATGTTCACGAAATCACTCAGCTAAATGTCTGGACCATGGATGGATATGACCATTGTGCGACTGTGACGGTCAAACTGACAAATCCTGCTGTAGCAGACAAGACCAAAGCAAAAATACGGAATTCTCTCCATTCCTTTGGCATTATCCAGAGTACCATCGAAATTTTGTAAAAAAATTTTAAAAAATATCTCATTTTCCTCTCCCTTTTGCGAACTAATAGGTATGAAAGCAATTATCTTATTTTTCCTTGGAGCCTCTATCGGTTCCTTCCTCGGTCTGGTCATCGACCGGTTTCCCGAGCAATCTATCGTTGCACCTGCCAGCCACTGCAATGCCTGCAAGCGTAGGCTCAAGGCCTGGGATTTGATTCCCATTGTTTCCCAAGTCCTGACCAAATCCAAATGCCGCTACTGCAGAGCCAAAATCCCTTATTGGTATCTGGGACTGGAAGTCTTGTCTGGTCTCTTGGTCCTGCTCTGCCATTTTCAAGTCCTTTCCCTTATGGAAATGGTGCTGGTCCTTGGCGGCCTGGTCTTGACTATTTATGACATCAAACACCAGGAATATCCCTTCATGGTCTGGTTGGTCTTTACCCTTGTAGCCCTAATCTTATCTCAACTCAATTGGCTCTTCTGTGGCTTTTTGGTCCTAGCCTTTGTGACAGAAAAAATGTCCAAGTCTATCGGCTCAGGCGACTTCCTCTATCTAGCCAGCCTATCCCTGCTTTTTGGCTTTACCGAAATTCTCTGGATTGTCCAAATCAGCTCCCTCCTGGGTCTGGCTATCTTCTACATCTTTAAATCTCGGTCCCTGCCCTATGTCCCCTTCCTCTTTTTGGCCAGTATTTTGGTGACTATTGTTCTTTAAATCGGGTTTTCCCGATTTTTTTTGTTATAATGATATTATTGTTAGCAAAGGAGAATACCATGACTCTATATACAGACGACAGCCTGACCATGCACACCGACCTCTATCAAATCAATATGATGCAGGTCTACTTCAAGCAAAACATTCACAATAAAAGGGCGGTTTTTGAAGTGTATTTCCGTAAGCAACCCTTTGAAAATGGCTACGCAGTCTTTGCAGGGCTAGAGCGGGTTGTCCACTATCTTAACAACCTGACCTTTAGCCAGACAGATATTGACTACTTGACCGAATTGGGCTATCCAGAGGATTTTCTGGATTATTTAGCCAATTTAGAGATGAAGTTGAGCCTTCGTTCAGCCAAGGAAGGGGATTTGGTATACGCCAATGAACCGATTATGCAGGTTGAGGGACCGCTGGCTCAGTGCCAATTGGTTGAAACGGCTATTTTGAATATCGTCAACTACCAGACCTTGATTGCGACCAAGGCCCGTCGCATTAAAGCCGTTATCGAGGACGAACCCTTGATGGAATTTGGGACACGCCGGGCCCAAGAAATGGATGCAGCCATCTGGGGAACACGCGCAGCCTTTATCGGTGGTGCTTCAGCCACTTCCAACGTCCGAGCCGGCAAAATATTTGGCATTCCTGTAGCTGGTACCCATGCTCATGCCTTGGTTCAAACCTATGGCGACGATTATCAAGCCTTCAAGGCCTATGCAGAGACTCATAAGGACTGCGTTTTCTTGGTCGATACCTACGATACCCTCCGTATTGGTGTGCCAGCCGCTATCCGTGTCGCCAAGGAAATGGGCGACAAAATCAATTTCAAAGGTGTTCGTATTGACTCTGGTGACATGGCCTACATTTCTAAAAAAGTCCGTCAACAGCTGGACGACGCTGGTTTTACTGAAGCCAAGATTTACGCTTCTAACGACTTGGATGAAAATACCATCCTCAACCTCAAGATGCAGAAGGCTAAAATTGATGTCTGGGGTGTCGGAACAAAATTGATTACAGCCTACGACCAACCAGCTCTCGGTGCTGTCTACAAGATTGTTGCCATCGAAGAGGAAAATGGAGTCATGCGTGACACAATCAAACTATCGTCCAACGCAGAAAAAGTGTCTACCCCGGGTAAAAAACAGGTTTGGCGCATTACTTCTAAGGAAAAAGGCAAGTCAGAAGGCGATTATATTACTTTTGCCGACACAGATGTGACCAAGATGGACAGCATCTACATGTTCCACCCGACCTACACCTATATCAAAAAGACGATTGAGAATTTTGAGGCTCGTCCGCTCTTGGTTCCTATTTTTGAAGAAGGCAAGCAGGTCTATGAATTACCAAGTTTGGCGGATATTCAATCCTATGCCAACCAAGAAATTGACCAACTCTGGGACGAATACAAGCGCGTACTCAATCCACAGCTCTACCCTGTTGACCTTGCCCAAGATGTCTGGGATAACAAGATGGACCTCATCCACCGCATTCGCAAGCAAAGTCAAGCAAAATCTATCTAAGAGAGGCTCCTATGACCTTACAAAAAACGATTATCCAACAGCTGGGCGTCAAGCCCAAAATTGATCCACAAGAAGAAATCCGCACATCTATCCAATTTCTCAAGGATTACCTAAAAAAAAATCCCTTTCTAAAAACCTATGTTCTGGGCATTTCTGGCGGTCAAGATTCCACCCTTGCTGGTCGTCTGGCCCAATTAACCATGGAAGAAATGCGGGCTGAGACAGGAGATGAGGACTACCAATTCATAGCGATTCGTCTCCCTTATGGCGTTCAGGCTGATGAATCCGACGCCCAAGCCGCTCTTGCTTTCATTCAGCCAGATGTCAGCCTGACCATCAATATCAAGGATGCGACAGATGCTATGGCGGAGGCCGTCAAAGCGACTGGCCTGCCAATGTCTGATTTTAACAAGGGAAATGCCAAGGCCCGCATGCGGATGATTGCCCAATATGCTGTCGCTGGCGAACGCAAGGGTGCCGTGGTCGGAACCGACCATGCCGCAGAAAATATTACAGGCTTTTTCACCAAGCATGGCGATGGCGGTGCAGACATTCTGCCGCTCTTCCGCCTCAACAAGCGTCAAGGCAAGCAACTCTTGGCTGCTCTCGGTGCCGACCGCAAACTCTATGATAAAGTTCCTACGGCTGATTTGGAGGAAAACAAGCCCGGTCTGGCAGATGAAGTAGCCCTCGGCGTGACCTATGATCAGATTGATGATTATCTAGAGGGAAAAACCATCGACATCCAAGCCCAAGAAATCATCGAAGGCTGGTGGAAAAAAACAGAACACAAACGCCACCTACCGATTACGGTATTTGACGATTTTTGGAAATAAATCACTTGAAACACAGAAAAAAACCTCACTGTAACAGCTAAACAGTGAGGTTTTTCTATGAAACAAGACGAATAAACATGCACGAATATTCAAGGAATCCCATCATTATTTCATCCACTAACCAAATCCCGTAAGTCATTTGATTAATTATACATATTTTACAAGATTATATGAAAGCCGTCAATGGTTTTTGCGGAATTTTCTGAATAATCCGAATAATCATTCATTTCATTTCTTCTGCTTATAGATACGGTACCAGAACCGATAGAACAGGTAAGCCAACACCCCACCCAGCGTATTGGTCCAGAGGTCATCAATTTCAAAGACACGGCCGGCATCAATCAGAAGATCCAACAAGAGTTGGGTGCACTCAATGAAGAGGCTGATACAAAAACTATAGAGGGCAGCTGCTCGAAGGCTCCGCCATTTTTCAAAAAGAAAAACAAGAGCCAAAACGAGAGGAAAGAGCAGGAAAATATTGGTGGCATTTTGCAGGAAAATCCAGCCCAAATCCGCCAGACTGTCGACCTTGTCACCGTTGACGATGCTATTAAAGGGAACCGGCAGAAAATAGAGGCGCCCGACCTGGATGATGCCCGGAGTGGAAAAATCCTTGTACTGGGGGTACCAGGACTGCGGGAGGAAACACATGAAAACAATAGCCAGAGCATAGGCTCCAGCTAAGATTTTGTATATCTTTCTTCCAAGACCAGTCAAATTGCCGTCACTGAGGAATAACCTTCTCATGCCTGAATACCTGCCTTGGCCTTGGCTTCAGCGATGCGGGCACGCGCCTTTTCACGGTCTTTCTTGAGCGTATTGGAACGCAGCTGACCACAAGCGGCATCAATATCCGTACCATGCTCTTGACGAACGACACAGTTGACCCCATTTTTCTTAAGCAGGTCAAAGAAGGCAAGGGTCCGCTCACGGGTCGACCGGCTGTACTGGTCATGCTCAGATACCGGATTGTAAGGAATCAGGTTGATATAGGACAATTTGCGGATATTCTTGGTCAAGTCTGCCAATTCCTGAGCCTGTTCCAAACCGTCATTCACTTCATTGAGCATGATGTACTCGAAGGTCACGCGACGGTTGGTCGTTTGGATATAATCCTCAATCGCCTCAAACAAAACCTCAATAGGGTACTTACGGTTGATGCGCATGATGCTGGAACGTAGGTCATTATTTGGCGCGTGAAGGGACACGGCCAGATTGACCTGAACGCCTTCGCGGGCAAAATCCTTGATTTTTGGTGCCAAGCCAGACGTCGACACAGTAATGTGACGGGCACCGATAGCCAGCCCCTTGTCATCATTGACAACCCGCAAGAAGGTCATGACGTTATCGTAATTATCCAGCGGTTCACCAATCCCCATGACAACGATGTGGCTGACACGTTCACTCTGTCCACGTTCGTCCAAATATTTCTGCACCAGCATGATTTGAGCCACAATTTCACCACTGGTCAAGTCCCGTTGCTTGGGTATGAGACCAGAGGCACAGAAGGTACATCCGATATTACAGCCGACCTGGGTCGTCACACAGACAGACAAACCGTAGTGCTGACGCATGAGCACCGTCTCAATCAGCATGCCGTCTGGCAACTCGAACAGGTATTTAATCGTACCGTCTTTTGACTCCTGCACAATCCGCTGTTTCAAAGGATTGACAACAAAGTTCTCCTCCAGTTTTTCAATCAAAGATTTGGGCAAATTGGTCATCTCTTCAAAGGACTGGACCCGCGAACGGTAGAGCCACTCCCAAATCTGAGTTGCGCGGAATTTCTTCTCGCCATTTTCTAAAATCCAGTCCACCAAATTGGCCTGGCTAAATGAATAAATTGATGGTTTCATGTTTCTCCCTACTTCTGACGGATGACAAAACTACGCTTGGTCTCTTTGGCATCCGATGCTTGTCTACGCTCCTGCTTGGGCGCCTGCTTGCCAGCTTTCTTATCATGGTGGACCGTAAAGTGCCGAGACTGGTCAGCCACCTTATCCTGGCGTGCCCCCTTCTTGCGGTCATTCCTGTTGGACTTGGCACGATTGTCCCGCCCCTTCTTCTCCGGTTGAGCCTTTTGCTGTTCCTTATGGGAAATAGGCTCCGTCCGCTGCTGGTTGCGATTGCGGTTACGAGACCGGCTCCGCTTACGACGTGGTCTGTCCTCCACCTCTTCAGGCAGCTCCTGTGGATTTGGATTTTCCAAGACAAAATAAGCACAACCAAAATTACAAAACTCGGTCAGATAGTCATCCAAGCGACCGATTTTCAAGTCAGACTTGACCGTCTTATCATCCTTGTAGAATCCCTTGAGACGCAATTGTTCATTGCCCCAGTCGCCCACAATATAGTCAAACTTGAGCATAAGCTGGGAAAAGCGTTGACCGAAAATGGTCTGGTCAAAGGCATCCTTGTGATTTTCTAGCAAGTCCAACTCGATATTTTCAGAGACAACCTTGTCCCCAACCCGAGCAAAACTAGGACCAGGATACTTGTTGTAGTTATACATTTCTGGTGTAATTTCTTTTTTCATTGGGCCTCCATTCTATTGGTTTCTCATACATTCTAACCTTACCATTATACCATGATTTTAACAGGAATGCTCCTCCTATCAGTTTTCAAAGAAATTTCTGACAATTTTAAGAAAAAAGGAGCAACTAGGTTACTCCACAAACTCTATTTTTTCAAATAATCAATGGCATCTTGGACTGTTTTGACAGGTACGACCTCGATGTCTACTCCCGCTTTCTCTACAACCTCCTTGGCCTCCTCATAGTTGGTCTTGGCATCTGGATCTTCTTTTAGGATTTCCTTATCCACAGGATTATTAGGAACAAAAAAGATGCTGGCACCGGCCTTGGCAGCAGAAAGGACCTTCTTGTCCGCCCCGCCAATGTCGCCGACCTTGCCGTCCTGCTCAATGGTTCCCGTTCCTGCAATGGTCCGGCCATCCCTTAAATCTGGCTCAGCCAGCTGGGTATAGATAGCCAAAGTGAACATGAGACCTGCACTAGGACCGCCGATATTGCCCGTCTGGAAGTCAATAGGTACTGAGGACTTGACCTCTGTGTGGTCCACCAGGGTAATTCCGATACCATTTTTTCCATTGACCAGCTTGATAATCTTACCGTCAGCTGATTTTTCCTGACCGTTTGTCACATAGCCCACCGTCACAGGACTGCCCAGTTCCAAACCGCTGACATACTTAATCAAATCAGGCGACGACTCAAAGGTCTTGCCATTGATACTGACAACCGTATCCGCAATCTTGAGAACGTCCTTAAAGGTCGAATCCTCCGCCAAATCAAGCACATAGACCCCAAAGAAATCCATTTCAACATCTTTTTTGGCCAGGGTTAATCCCTGGTATTTGGCCATATTCTGCGAAGTTTCCATGTAAAATTGCGCAATCCGGAAATATTCCTCGCTGTCTGCTCCTCCCGTCATCTCCTCAGCCGAAGTAATATCCGCATAGGGATCAAACTGGGCAAAGAGCAGCTGCAGAGCCGTTGCCTGCTGGACAGAGACATAGGTAAACTCATAAGAACCGTCCTTCTTGTCCTCCTCCTCATTAACCGTCAGGACCTGTTTCACATCCATGGCTCCGCCAGGACTCTCGATATAATAGGGCAGGGGAACAAAGACCGTAAACCAGAGCAAGAGTACTCCTAAAATGATAGATAAAATTAAAATGAGACCTTTATTTTTTTTCATGCTTTTCTATTTCCTTACTAACAAGCTCGGGCACATAAGGACTAATATCCTGCTTGTAGGCTATCAGTTCACGGATTTGGCTGGACGAAATATTGCGGTATTCCGGCTTGGAAATCAAATATACCGTCTCCAAGTCTGGGGCCAACTGGCGATTGAAATAATCAAAATTGGCCTCATATTCCAGGTCAATTCCATTGCGCAAACCGCGGACGATATGGGTCACTCCCCGTTCATGGGCTGCATCGACCACCAGCTCTTGACCCGCTAGAAAGACCTGGATCTTCTCATCTTTGGCAAAGACCTTCTCCAATAAGTCCAGCCGCTCTTGACCAGTAAAGAGACCATTTTTATTGGGATTGTAAAAAATCCCCACATAAAGCCTGTCAAAAAGGCTACTGGCCCGTTCGATAATGTCCAAATGTCCCTTGGTAATGGGATCAAAGGAGCCTGTAAACATTCCAATTTTATCTGACATAGACTGTTACCTTACTTATTCCGTAGACTTTTTCCTTCCAGATGCCCAGCTCTGCGATTTCTTCAGGAAGTGTGACAGATTTATCCGTCTCGCAGACCACCATGACATCCTCAGACAGAAGTTTTCGCTGGCAGAGTTCAATGACCATTGCCTCAATCTCCTGCTCCGCATAGGGCGGATCCAGAAAGACTAGGTCAAAGACTCCTTCCAGTTGAGTCAAGGCCTGACGGGCCTCCATGGGCAAGAGCCGGAACTTACCTTCCTCCTTGGTCATGACTATATTTTCTCGGATAATGGCCTGAGCCTTGCGATCACGTTCGACCAAGACCGCCTCATCCATGCCCCGAGATACTGCCTCAATGGACAAGCCACCGCTACCAGCATACAAATCCAGCACTCGCCCACCTTCAAAATAGGGACCAATCATATTGAACATGGCTCCACGAACCTTGTCCGAAGTCGGTCGTGTCGTCTTGCCATCTAAGGTCCTGAGGAGCCGTCCGCCGTAGTTTCCTGATACAATTCTCATAGGGTCTATTATAGCACAAAACAACCAATCTTTTCCTTAAAACACAGTTGAAAAAACATCAGCAAGGCTGATGCTAAGATTTGTTATCAAGATAATAAAGGGTGGTCTGCCACATTTTTTTGAACAGGCGACTGGTCCGCCAAAACCAAAATAAGGTAGTTGGAATAAGAAAGAGATTGAAAATGAGAATGAACGCTAGATTGCCTTTGCCTATGGAAAAAAGTGTATAACCTACTAAGAAGGCCAAGAAAGCTCCCATAATCAGATTCACCAAAATCCCTAGCCAGCCCAACCAATAGCGACCTCCGAAAGGCTTGTGCTTTTTGGGATCAAAATCTGGCAATTCCGTCAAAAATTCAACGATTAATTCACCAATTATATTCGTACTAGTCCCTCCTCGTCATTGACCGATAAAACCGTGTACGAGCAACAACCCTTTTACAGGCAAAATAGGCATAGCTCACTAAAGCAAACGTCATCAGAAAAAATAGAATTCCAAGCAAAACGGTGCCATTACCAAATCGATGATAGAGCATCAAGGAAATGCTAGTTACAAAGATTAAGCAGGAAATTAGGGCAACCAAAACCAGACAGAAGGCTCCAACAACACTTAGCCAATAGCGAAAGCCGAAAGGCTTATACCGCTTATCATCATAGAAGACAGAACTTGCAATCACCAAGACCAATCCAAGCCAGACAAGATACCACATATTCAACTCTTCCATAGCCTACTCCTTTTTCTCAGTATAGCAAATTTTAGCAGAAGAAACAACTAAAAAAGAGGGTTTCCCCTCTTCAGAATTTATCTAGAATTTACTTTCTCATGCCTCCAAAGGTTTTGGGAACCTTTGGAGGTTGGAGATAATGGGAGTGGGAAAGAATTCGACCAGTCTAAAAAGAGTTCGTCTTCCCACCCCCGCACAGTTGATTAGGTCAGATTTGGAGTGTGAAACACGAATAAATCTGCCAATCAACCACTGCGCTGAGATGTTGACACGAACTCTGAGAAGCGAGGCTGGACTTTCTGCCCAGACGCATCCAAAAAGCTGTAGAAGACAGTTAAAGATTGAAAATAGAGCGAACAGAGTTCGCACCATTCGTTAGGTCTAGTTTGGAGCGTAAAACTCGAACTATCGAGGATTGTTTCACAATCCCTGTTTCCCACCTTTCACAATTCCCCGAACCTTTTGAACAATCAACCCCTGCGCTAATGTAATTTTGTTAATCAAAGAACTAGAGGTTGGACTTTATGCCCAACCTCCTCTTTCAAAATAAGTTCAATTACTGACCTTCTGTGGCCAGTGTGTCTGATGCTGAAACCTCTGCTGTAGGAGCTGTAGGTGCAACTTCCTCTGGAGCTAATTCAGCCGGCGGTGCTACAGAAGGCTCCACAGGAACCTCTACAACCGCTGGTACTTCATAATATTCCTCTACAACTGGTTGTTCTATCACTACTTCTGGTGCAGGAGCCAGTTCAGCCTGGCTTGGTTCGGTTTGATTGTCTGCCGCCTGGTCTTTCTGGTGCTTCTCAACATATTTGCGGGTTTCTTCTGCCCGAATCTTTTCAGCCTTTAATTTTGCCTGTGTTTCTGCTTCTTTCTGCTTAGCAATCGCTTGCTTAACCGTATCGATTCGCTTCTGCAGGCTCTCTTTTGCAGTCGTAGCCTGTAACTTATCCACAGCAGCCTGGGCAGCTTTCAAGTCAGCCTCACTGGAAGATTTTTCCAATTTTTTCACAGCTTTTTCAGCCGAAGAGAGACTGGTATCAACCGTTTCAGACTGCTCAGCCCTAGTCTCTTTTGTTGCAGTTGAGCCATTGAACCAAATTGCCAATAAACTAATGGATAAAATCAACACGATACCTGCAATTATGCCAATTTCATCCAAGGATAATTTTTCATCTTTTCGATTCATTTTCGTTTCCTCATACTAACATTCTACACTCGTAATGAAAAATCTACTTATTTTGCGGTCTTCACCTTGCCATCCCAGCCATTCAAACCATAGCTCAAGATATAGATGTCATTAAACCCTTGCTTTTTCAAATAAAGAGCTGCTGGGGTAACCAATTGACCACGGTCATTTTCATAGATCAAAACAGGCTTGTCCTTGCGAAGGGCATTAGTACTTTGCTTGAGCTGCTGGTAGGGAATATTCCGCGCACCCAAAATGTGCTTGCGGTTATACTCGCCCGGCTCGCGCAGGTCAATCAGCTGACCACCATGGATTTTCTGCGCAAATTCCGCATTGTCAATGACCTGGGCTGCACGGCGCAATCTCCAATAATTAAAGCCCATCCAGGCACCCAATAGGGCTACAAATAATAAAAGTGTCCACAAGGTTTCCATCTACTTCTCCTTCAATCTCTGGTACTCTAATTCCAAACGATGTTCCCGACGTAAAACCAACTCAGCCTCCATGTATTCCAGCCTATCCAGAACTCCAGCCTGGTAGACCCGATTGAGCTCAATCTGCATCATTTCAATATCATACAAACGATTTCCCATATACACAATGATACCAAAACGTTTGAGCAACTGCTGCACATCGTAAAGTCGTTCCATAAGAAAATTCTAGCAAAATATAGGGATATTTTCAATAGAGAAATGAAGGTTAAAGCAAAATTCGACTAGAAAAAGACCTGCCGAGTGCAAGCCTTTTCCTGTGAATAGAGGTTCTAGCTATATATAGCCCTTTTCCTGTGCAATCTTTACAGCAGCTGTGCGGTTTTCAGCACCCAGCTTGGACAGGATAGAGGTCATGTAGTTGCGGACTGTCCCATCAGAAAGGTGGAGCTGGCTGGCAATTTCCTTATTGGACAGACCTTCTGCCACCAGCTTGAGTAGTTGACTTTCCAAGTTGGTCAAGGGACTGCGTTGGGTTAGGAGAATATCCATCAACTCTGGTGAATATTCCTTCCGCCCCGCCAAGACAGTTTCAATGGTCCGCATGAGGTCTGCGATGGAGCGTTCCTTGAGCACATAGGCATCCACATCTGCCTTGACCGCCCGCTCAAAATAGCCCGGTCGCTTGAAGGTGGTCATGATGACAACCTTGACAGGCAAGACTTGCCCCCGCACCCATTCCAAGACATCTAGGCCCGTCTTTTCAGGCATTTCTATATCTAATAGCACCACATCTACGGGCTCTTTTTTCAAAAGAGCAATGGCCTGACTGCCGTTTTCAGCCTGTAAAACAGCCTCAACCGCATTTTGAAAGCCCAAGAGTTGACAGAGGGCGTCCCGCAGCATGGCTTGGTCTTCTGCGACTAAGATTCTCATTCTACCACCTCCTCAAACGGAATTCGTATGGACAGACAGGTGGGCTTGGCTAGAGAGATAAATTCCAAACTGCCTTTGACCGTTACCAACCTGTCTTTTATGGTATGCAATTCCTGACCAGTCAACTGGGCAAAGCCCACTCCATTGTCTTCGTAGTGCAAAACCAATTCTTGCTGGTCTTTTTCAAAAACCAAACGGCATTTGCTAGCCTGGCTGTGCTTGAGCAGGTTGTTGGCCAACTCTCTCAGCACCATAGCCAGCTTGTTCTGGACGGGCAAGCTGAGCTGCTCTGCTATTTCCCCGCCCAAGACGACCAAATCCACTCCTGCCAAATCCAACATCTGCTGTAAAATCTGGAGTTCCTCTGCCACAGTGTGTTGCTTGAGGGACTGGACAATCTGGCGGACCTCCTGCATGGAGTCCTTGGCCAAGGTCTGAAGGTCTGCCACTTCCGTCTTGGCCTGGTCAATCTGATCATGGTCTAAAAGTGTCTGGACCAGCTCAGCCTTGACAGACAGCATGGCAAAGACATGCCCCAGCGTATCGTGCAAGTCCTGACCGATACGGTTGCGTTCATTCTCAGCCAGCAGGAGATTGATGGACGCATTCTGCTCCTGTAAGCGTTGCTGAAGGGCTTCCCGCTTGGTTTCAATCCAACTGAAAATCAGCAAGGCCAAGCCGAAAAAGTGAATAACAAGTGCAAAAGCTCTCATCTCAAAAGGAACAGGGCCAAAGAGAGCCCATAGGATAATAGCCAGCAACAAAAGCCCGTAGGACACCGTCCGATAGGTCGGTCGATTCTCTTTATAATACCAGCCCAACATATTGGACAGGTTAAAGATGAAGAGGGAAAATTGCAGATTGCCCCAAAAACTCATGACGGCGATATAGCCAATCAGGTAAAACCAAGCCAGCATGGAATAGAGCTTATGGTCAGTATAAAACAGAGAACAATAGACCAAGGCAAAGAGAATAGTAGCTAGGACAACTGCCGTCGGATTGGGACTATACTGGGCATAGTAAAAGGGAAAATAGAGAAAGACCATGCCCACGAAGAACATGAGAGGTACCTTTCTTTTTTCAAATATCATCTGTCACCTCACTACTGCTCCGATTTTCTATTCATAATCAGAGCAATTCCTAAGAAAATTATCGCATAGCCTAGGACAATTAGCAAGGATTTCCAGAGAAAATCTCCCTCTTGAGCGTAAGTGGTCACCAGCTGGTTGGCATGGTAGCTGGGCAGGACTTTGCAGATTCGCTGTACCCAGTCTGGAAAGAGGGAAACAGGCATCCAAGAGCCGCCCATGATAGCCAGAACAAAATAGAGCAAGTTTGCCACAACCGACATGGCCTGTTCAGACTGGATTTGCACCAAGAGCAAGCCAATAGCTAGAAATACGATAGAGGTTACTAAAAGTAAGAGAGCCGAAATTACCCATTCCTGAGCTGTCATCTCTACCCCCTTGACCAAGCCACCCACTGCAAAAACAATGGCAATAGAAGACACAAAGCAGAGCAAGACCCGCACGAGTTTGGAAAGATAGTATTGCCAGATTGGCAGGGGCGAATGTTGGATAAAGGTCAACCAGCTATTCTTTCTGTCCTCTGCCAGCATCATGGGAAAGGTGAAAAGGGCAAAGCCCGACATGGAAAAGCCTGTCATGGTCAGCATGTAGGACTGGATAAAGGCCTTTTGCATGGCTGCATCATCAAACTGGACAGTTGATGAAAAGATCAGGAAAAAGATGACGGGCATGCCGATAGATAGGAGAAAAACTCCCAAACTTCTGGATAATTTTACCGCCTCTACTTGAACTAATGCTTTCATGATACTTCCTCCCTCGTCTTGTCAAATAAGCTGTTGAGCAGGGTTTTGTTCTGAACCTCTAGGTCTGAAATCCGACAACCTGCCTCCTGCAAGCTAGCCCAAACCCGCTCAACGTCTCGGGTCTTGAAGCTGACCGTGTCTTGTTTATTGCTGATTTCATTGATTGCAGCTAAGCTCTCCACCACCGCCGAAAAGGCAATCGGCAAAGTCACTTCTTTTTCTTGCTCCTCACTCCGCATGGCAAATGGCGTGGTATCTCTTAGTAACCGCCCCTGGTGCAAGACCAAAATCCGCTCCGCCGTATGCTCCACTTCCTCGATATAGTGGCTGGTATAAAAAATAGTCACACCCTGATCCTTGAGCTCATGGACAATCTCCCAAAAACGCTGGCGGGTCGAAGTATCCATGCCCGCCGTCGGCTCGTCCAAGAAGAGCAACTTGGGCTTGCCAATCAGGCAGACGACGAAAGCCAAGAGCCGCTTCTGACCACCCGATAGCTTGCCGGCCAGTTGATTTTTTTGCTCTGGGGAAAAGCAGAGCAGGCTGTCGATTTCCACATCTGTCAGACTATCCTTGTAGATGGCTTGGAAAAAGCGGAGCAATTCCTTGACCTTCAGGTCTGTCGGAATGGCATTTTCTTGTGGTAAGACTGCTACCTTTTCCTTATTAGACTGAGCCTGTGGAGCCAGACCGTCCAACAAAACCTGCCCTTTCGTCGCCTTCCTATCTCCCAACAAACAAGACATAAGCGTCGTTTTTCCAGCCCCGTTTGGACCAATTAAAGCCACACATTCCCCAGACTTGATTTCAAAGGAAATATTGGACAAAATTGTCCGTCCTTTGATGACTTTTTCTAGTGCTTGTACTTCTATCATTTTTCTACCTCCTACTTCTTGATCATCTTACATACATAGTATATCTCGAAAATGAAGCCCGCACTAGAAGCCTTTGTCATGGACTCATGTGACAAATGTCATATTATTGTCATTTAGTTTATCTTTGAATATTTTCATCTAATTTTGCTTTGATACATCGACACTTTCGACTTGCTGCACTCTTCATAAGTGACTTGATTGCAAGTTTCATCCACAATCCAGTCTAAAATCTAATTCATTCAACTATCGTCTATGCAGCAAAAAAAGAGTCCTACTGGACCCTTCATCTATTTACAATTTCGGAGCTTGTCCCAATTCTGCCTGCAGCATCCAAATATGCTTATCAAGGCTGGCCTTGGCAACGTTGAAAATATCATTGGTCACGCTGTCGCCCTCTTCATCGCTAATGTCAAAACCTTCCTGGAAGAGGGTAGCCAATGTACGAAACACTTCTACGATACGCGCTAACTGCTGTTCCAAGGTCAAGCTGTATCTTCCCGGAACCTCCTTGAGTTGACTGTTTTCCGAAAATTCTACAAG
Organism: Streptococcus sp. A23; assembly: GCF_043674155.1. Lineage (NCBI taxonomy): Bacteria > Bacillati > Bacillota > Bacilli > Lactobacillales > Streptococcaceae > Streptococcus > Streptococcus sp. A23. The sequence continues at coordinate 97,540 of NZ_JBIMJP010000005.1, forward strand.
CGTTGAAAATGGAGCGCCACCCAAGGTAATCAAACGTTCACTCATTTCATCTAGGTAACCATCCAACTCATCCATGTATTCATCCATTTTTGGATGCCAAATCATAAATCCAGCACCACGCATGTACCAATGAACCTGATGCAAGATAGAATGAGCCACTGACAGGTCTGCGACAGCCTGATTGAGAACAGCCTTGGTATCCTGATAGTTCAGAGATTTCCCCAGAGACAGACTAGCAACTTCAGCTGATGGCTTCAATATTTCTTTTTTCATAAAAGGAACCTTCTTTCTTTTATTTATATTTATTATAATATTATTTCAATAAATGTGCAACTAATTACCCTCTAGTGAGAAGTCCATTTTTAGACAAGCAAAGCGCTTGCAAAATGAGGATATTTAAGGTATTCTATAGATAGTCAACACGTGGGAATTTCTCCCATCACTCCCTATAACATCTATTGGAGGTTCATATGTCAGAAGAAAAATTCGGTGCTAAATTAGATCAATTGACTGGTTCTGTCAAAGAGGGCTTGGGCAAATTGACAGGTGATAAAGAGCTTGAAGTGGAAGGTCTTGTTGAAAAAGGGCTCGGCAAAGCTAAAGAGTTGGTCGAAGATGCCAAGGGCTTTGTAGAAGATGCTAAAGACGGCCTCGAAGGTGCTGTCAACGGTATCAAAAACGCCTTTGACAAGGACGAAAAATAAACATGCTAAGGTAACTTCGGTTGCCTTTTCTTGTGAAGTGAAAGGAAAATCATGAAAAAAATTGCATTTGTCTGTCTTGGAAATATCTGTCGCAGTCCAATGGCTGAATTTGTCATGAAAGACTTGACCGACGACTACCACATCGAAAGCCGTGCCACATCAGGCTGGGAACACGGCAATCCTATCTATCCGGGAACCCAGAAGATTTTCAAAAAATACCAGATTCCCTACAGTAGTAGCAAGACATCTCAGCAGATTTCAGCAGCGGATTTTAAGGAATTTGACTATATCATCGGCATGGACAGCAACAATGTCCGTGACCTAAAAAAGATGGCTCCTCCTTCTGCCCAAGATAAAATCTACCAATTTGCCGACAGATCCGTTCCCGACCCTTGGTACACAGGGGATTTCGAGGAAACTTATCAAATGATCAGCCAGGGCTGCAAGGACTGGTTGGAACGGCTAAAATAAGCAGAGGAATTACGTAACATTTTTGTAATATATGAGAAAAAATGGTAAAATAGTAGGCGAATCTATTCTAGTAAGGGACAAGACATGAAAAGCATGCATTATTCGCTTCCAGAAGATTGGAAGGCCTTCCTCACAAGGCAAAATATCGAACGGTTGACACTCCTATTTATCCTAATCTGCCTGATTTCCGTCTTTATCGGACGCATTCCCAGCCAACGAACCTTGACCCTAGATGACGGTAAAATCAAGTATAGCGGCACCGTCTTGGCCAATAAAATGGACGGTAAGGGCAAGCTGACCTTTGAAAATGGAGATACCTATGAAGGACAGTTTAAAAATGGCAGTTTCAATGGTCAGGGAACCTTCACTTCAAAGGATGGTTGGAGCTATTCAGGTCGATTTGTCAATGGCCTGGCTGATGGAAAAGGTAAGCTAACAACCAAGGCAAAATCAGTCTACGAAGGAACGTTTAAGCAGGGGATTTATCAACATGAGGATTAAATGGTTTTCAACGATTCGAGTGCTAGGACTGGTAATGGTCCTGCTCTATCATTTTTACATCAAATATTTCTCTGGAGGCTTTGTCGGAGTTGACCTCTTCTTCACCCTATCCGGCTATCTGACGACTGCCCTGATTATTGACCAATTTCATGCCGACAAGGAGTTCGATTTCAAGGCATTTCTAAAACGGCGCTTGTACCGTATTTTCCCACCTTTGGTCCTGCTGATTCTGACCGTCACACCTCTGGCTCTCCTGATTCGTAATGATTTTACAGCCAATATCGGACGGCAAATCACAGCTGCTCTGGGCTTTATGACCAACATCTATGAAATTTTGGCCGGTGGTGGATACGAAAATCAATTTACCCCCCATCTCTTTGTTCACACCTGGACCCTTGCGATTGAAGTCCAATTCTACATCATCTGGGGGCTAGCTCTCTGGTGGATAACGCGGCAAGCCAGGTCTGTAGGACAACTTAGAGGAACTATTTTCCTCAGTTCAGGCCTCCTATTTGTCCTTAGCTTCTTTGGAATGTTTATTTCTAGCTTCTTTGTCACAAGCTATTCTAGGATTTACTTCTCTACACTAGCTCACTCCTTCCCCTTCTTTCTGGGGAGCCTGCTTGCGACCATTGTAGGCATCAAGCATACTACAACCGGTTTCCAGAAAATGGTGCAACAATGGGATTTACGGAAGACCCTATTGGTTTTCTCAGGTGGTCTGGGCTTAGAAGCCCTCCTCCTCTTCTTCCTACGGTTTGATTCGATTTTCACCTATCTTTTCGGTTTCTTCCTCTCAAGTCTGGCAACCTGTGCCATGATTCTTGCGGCTAGAATCTTACACGAAAAGACAGCAAGCGTGAAGGAGCCGGTAGCTATCCAGTTTCTGGCGGATATTTCCTACGGTATCTACCTTTTCCACTGGCCCCTTTACATTATCTTCAATCAACTGATTTCCAACCACCTTCTGGCCGTTGGACTGACCTTGCTTGTGACACTGCTGATGGCTAGCCTATCCTACTATGTTCTAGAGCCTTATATTGCAGGCAGGACGGGAAAACTCTTTGGTCTGGAAATTGATTTAGTTCCCTATACCAAATGGTTGGCTATAACGTTCGGTGTTCTCAGCTTGCTTACCTTGGGCATTAGTTTGTTTGTTCCAAAACTCGGTGATTTAGACCATTCGCTTATGGTGGAAAGCCTCAAGCAGGCAGATACCCGCATGACACAGACCAAAAACTTTGCCGAAAAGGGAAAAGCCAGCCATTTTGATATCACAGACGGAGTGACCATTATCGGTGATTCTGTGACACTTCGAGCAAGCGAGCACCTACACGCAGCCCTGCCTGATGCTATGATTGATGCGGAGAAGAGCCGGAATACCATCCAGGCTAACGAGATTCTACAGACCAATATTGACAATGGAACACTCTTGAAAAATGTTGTGGTAGCAACCGGTGCCAATGTGGTCAGCAATTACCAGGAAGAGCTGAAGAAAATGGTTGATATCCTGCCGAATGGTTACCGCTTGATTCTAGTGACCCCCTACGATGGTAACTCTGCTACGTACGATGACCCAATAGCTGAAAAACATGCGCGTTACATTCGTCAATTAGCCAAGGATTATGACTTTATCACCGTGGCTGATTGGAATGCCGTTGCCAAGCAAAATCCTCAGATTTGGGCCGGCACAGACAATATTCATTTTGGTAGCGAACCAAGCACCATCAATGAAGGTGGACAACTCTTTGCCCAAACGGTTCAAGAAGCTCTGAAAGAAGCAGAAAACGGCCCGATTAAGAATAAATAAGACCATTGTTGAAAGCAAATAAGCGAGGTAGGAGCCTCGCTTATTATTTTTGTTTACTCTGAAAACGCCATTCGAAGCGTTTTTGATCATAGAAAGGATAGAGGACTGACAGCAGAAAGCCTGCCAACAGCCAACCACCGATAATGTCTGTTGGAAAATGAACGCCGATGTAAATCCTTGAAATCGCAACTAGAGCCGCTAAAATGAGCAGACCAGCTTGAAGCAAGAGCTTTAGTGCTCCCTTCTTCATTCGTTGCTGAATAATGATAACCACCGCTCCTGCAATCATCATGGTCGAGGCAGTGTGCCAGCTAGGATAGGAATAACCAATCGTATCGATTAACCATTCAATACTAGGGCGCGGCCGTTGGTAGACATATTTCAGGGCTGTTGATGCCACCCCCATAACCGCAAAACTAGCAAGAATCAAGGAAGCCTCCATCTTCCACTTTTTATAAAAATAGAAGAAAGCTGCAAGGAGCAAGGAAATAGTCAGAATAATCACTGTATTTCCAAGAACCGTAATCGAGGTCCAAAACTGGCTGGCAGTGCTAGGTAGATTGCCACGGACAAGTGTCTGAATTGCCGTGTCAAAGCCTGCGACTGCCTCTGGATAGAATTTGACCGTATAGCCTAGAATAACAAAGGCCAGGGCCAAAAAAGATGCGTTTCGTAAATGTGTTTGTTTGTTTTTCATGTATTTAGTTTACCATAGAATGGTTAAACTTTCTTTAAAATTGGCTGGGCTGCCTTGTAACATACATAGAAAGCCAGCGACAGCACGATTCCCTGCAAGAGGTTGAAGGGAAGGACCATGGCAAAGAGATAGTTGCCAAGTCCTAGAATTTGTTTGATATCGAAGCCTGCAAAGGTCACATAGACTGGAACAGCATAAACATAGTTCATGACCAGCATGACCAAGGTCGATGTAATTGTTGCCACAGCTGCTGTTTTCACATAATTTTTCACTGTCTGATCTTTTTTCCAAATGTAGGCCACTGCTAGAATAAAGACTGACATAGCTGCAATATTCATTGGCAGACCAATAATGGTCGATGCACCTTGGTTGTTCAAAATCAACTTGAGCAAGGTCCGGATGAAAAGAATCGCAAAGCTTGATTTCAAATCCAGCATCAAGAGACCAAAGAGAATGGGTACGATTGAAAAGTCCACTTCCAGGAAATTAGCTGTTGGAATCAGCGGAAATTTCAAGTACATGAGCAGAAAAGATACTGCTGAGAGAATGGCGATAATCGTCATTTTGCGTGTGTTTGTCATAAAGGTTCCTCCAATTTTTGAAAATTGAAGAAGGCCAAGAGAGCAGGCCGAGGCCAACTACTTCGTCTTCTCCCATCCAGACTGTACTGTCGGTTGTGGAATTGCACCACATCAGCTTGCGCTCGCAGACTTATTTACTAGATAATTTCTTTTTTGACACTTGTCTAAGGTGGTAGGGCCGTAGCAAACCTTCGGTTTCATGACTTATTTTCGAGCCTAAGGTCTCGAAAACCCCCTGTCATCCTATTCAAAAATAGGATAACTTTCACCATGGCGACAAGCGTCGGACTTGCGACCTTCGGTCGCTCCTGCTGCCGCCCTCAAAGAAAAATTTTCAAAATAGAGAAACTATCTTAACAAAATCACTGCCGGTCGGGAATTTCACCCTGCCCTGAAGACTATTTAATGATACCAAAAAAGCCTTGCCTCTGCAAGACTTTGGTAATGATATCACATTATTTGAGTTTGTCCCCTTCATAGGTATGGACCAGGTCAAGGCCTGCAAATTCCTGCTGACGCAGGGCTTCATAGACAATCATGCAGACTGTATTGGATACATTGAGGCTACGGACATGCTCATCGTTCATGGGAATGCGGATAGCCTTTTCTGGATGCTGGCGCATGAATTCTTCTGGCAGGCCCTTGTCCTCACGCCCAAAAAGAAAATAATGGATTCCCTCCTGATAGGACTGGTTGGAATAGGTCTTATCAGCGAATTTTGACACCAGATGTACCTGGCCATGCTGGCTGGCGTAGGTCATAAATTCATCTAAATTTTCATAAAAACGTACGTCCAGCTTGTCCCAGTAATCAAGACCAGCTCGTTTCATCTTGCTATCATCAATAGGAAAACCCATGGGCTTGATAATGTGCAGAGGACTGTTGGTCGCAGCACAGGTCCGGGCGATATTGCCCGTATTCTGGGGAATTTGTGGCTCAAACAGAACGACGTGGTTTTTAGCTGTTTCTTCTTTGTAGTGCAATTCTTCGATATTCATTATCTTTCATCTCATTTCAAGTAAAAAAAATGCCACACTGCCCGGAGTCAAGCTCAGCAAACAGCATGGTGAATGATGATTCATTCACTTAACTCACAACAGGTTTGAGTTAAATCAATGAAATCGTGTTACTATTATACCGCTCAGTTGATGCCTCTGTCAAGGATTTATTCCCAAAAATCACCATTTTTCGCTATTTTTTACACCTTTTCATACTTTATTTCTTCTCAGGCTAAAATGGTCCGGTACTGGATCCTCACCACCTTCCACAAAGGGATGACAGCGCCCAATACGGGCCAGGCCCATCAAGAATCCCTTTGAGCCGTGCTTCTGCAAGGCCACAATCATATAGGCCGAGCAGGTAGGTCGATAACGGCAAGACGGTGGAAAGAGGGGAGAGATAAATCGTTGGTACAGCCGGACCAGGCCGATAATGAGCCTGATCATTTCTTCTTAGCTGGCTTGGTAACAGCCATGGTATGGAGCTTGCTGATGTCCTTCTTATTGAGCTTGCGGTACTCACCTGGATGCAGACCTGTCAAGTCTAGATTACCAAAACGAGTCCGAGACAGCTTGTCCACCTGTAGACCAACCGCTTCAAACATCTTCTTAACCTGGTGATTGCGCCCCTCATGGATAGTCAATTCGACCACCGAACGGTTCTTGACAGGGTCCACCTTGATAATCTCATAGACAGCTGGCTTGGTTTTCTTACCATCAATGACCACTCCACGGGTCAAGGGACGAAGAACGTCCTTATTGGCAACCCCCTTGACACGCGCCAGATAGACCTTATCAATCTCATTGCGCGGGTGAATCATCTCGTCTGTGAAATCTCCATCGTTGGTCAAAATCAAGACACCTGATGTATCCCAGTCCAGACGACCCACAGGATAAATCCGTTCCTTGACCGTAGGCAAAAGGTCTACGACCGTCTTTCTACCCTTGTCGTCCGATACGCTGGAAATAACTCCACGAGGCTTGTTGAGCAGGTAATAGACCTTCTCTTCATTGTAAATAGGCTGGCCTTCTACCTCAACCCTGTCACCAGACTTGATGACAGTTCCCAATTCACGCACCACCTGACCATTGACAGTTACCAGCCCCTGCTTGATCAATTCCTCAGCCTTGCGTCGGCTGGCAATGCCTGCGTGGGCAATATATTTGTTAATTCTCATCTTCTAACTCATTTCTTTCTAGGAAAAGCTCTGTTTCCTCATCTTTCAGGTCCAAATCTGACACATCCGGCAATTGGTCCAGGCTGTTAATCCCCATGTAGTCCAAAAAATAATCAGTGGTCACATAGAGATTTGGCCGGCCCAACACCTCCTTCTTGCCATTTTCCCGAATCAAATCAAAAGCCTGGAGCTTACTAATGGCACCGCTGGAATTGACCCCACGGATGTCATCCACCTCTATCCGTGTAATGGGCTGCTTGTAGGCAACAATAGACAGGGTTTCCAAGAGGGCCCGGGACATGGTCTGGTTTATCGGTGTCTTGGCATAAATCCGCAAGAGCTCGGCAAATTCCTTCTTGGTTACCAGCTTGTAGCGGTTGGATGATTCCAAGAGTGCCAGACCAGAATCCTTATCCGCCATGTACTTTTCAGATAATTTCTCCAACTGCTGGATGAGGGCGGTCGGCTGCATGTCCAGCATCTCCGCTAGATTACGCAAGGTCAGGCCTTCCTCACCTGCCACAAATAGCAGGACTTCTATTTCAGCTAATCGGCTCATACTCCCTCCTTACTAGGTAAATATCCCCAAAAGCCTCCGTTTGTTCAAAGCTAATCTCATGGACCTTGACCAACTCCAAAGTGGCCAGAAAAATGGTGATAACCTCATTGATATCCTGACTATCCTTAAAGAGCTGGCGCAACTCCAGACGCGAACTAGCCTTAAAGTGACTACGGACCAGGTCCATCATGTCCTCAATCTTGTACTCATCTCTGGCAATGGTCGTATGCGATTGGCGCAGGCTGGCCTGCTTTTCAGCCATGACTTTGGAAAAAGCCAGGAACAAATCGACAACGGTCTTATCCTGGACCAGTTGCACATCTTCGTAGACCAGCTCTTCCTTGGGCTTGGAGAAACTCTTGGCCCGCTCATCATGCTGCTCTCCCAGCTTCTCGCTGAGAAGTTTGAATTTGCGGTACTCTTCCAATTGGTCCAAGAGCTCCAGCTCTGGGTCATCTTCTGGGTCTGTCTGCTCCACTACCTTGGGCAGGAGCCTCCGACTCTTGATGACCACCAACTGACTGGCCATAAGCATGTATTCCCCTGCCACTTCCAGCCGCATGGCCTGCAAGGTGGCAATATAGGTTAGATACTGCTCAATGACCTCTGTAATCGGCACCTGGTAGATGTCCATCTGGTACTTGGACACCAGGTGGAGCAAGAGGTCCAGAGGTCCTTCAAAATCTTTCAGTTTAATATCCATTACTTGTATTTTTCCAAACTCATGCTTGATTTCAAGCCCAATTGTTTGACCAACTGGTCCAGAGACTTGCCTTGCTTGATTTGCCCCAGAATATACTGTTCTCTCAATTTCTGGGCGGTCCAATCTGACCGACCTATGGAGCTAACAAATTCAGTCAAGCGATTAAAGAACCACTGGCGGGAATAGGTTTGCCCTTTTTTGTCAAAAAGATAGACACCGGTCAAGCGATTTTCTAGGTAGGGCAGGATTTCTTTAGGTATATCCAGGACCCTCTTGGTCTGACCCTTCTGGACAGTCAACACCTGAAAATCTAGGTTGAGGTCATCCACAGTCAGCTCTGCTATTTCACTAGGCGTCAGCCCTAAAAAGCCAATCAAAAGAGCAATGGTCTGCCCATCAAGAAAGGCTGTCTCCGTCCATAAGGGGGACAAATCTTCCACCTGTGGTCGCTGCTTGATAGTGGCAGGGCTGGTCAGGGCCTTGAGCTTATAAAATCGCTCCAGCTGCCCCTCCTCGTAGAGAAAATAGAGGAACTGATTAACTGCTGACAACTTGCGCTTCTGGGCAGCAGGCTTCAGAGTCAAGAGCGTCTGCTGGTAGGTCAAGAGCGTCTGCTGGTTGACCTGGCCCTGGGTCACCTCCATGAATTGCTGTAGGTCATAGGTGTAGGACTTCTGACTGTTGCTGCTTATGGACTTGCTCCTGATAAATGCTGCAATCCAATCTTTCATTTTTTTGCCTCTTTAGACGGCAGGGGAAAGTTGTGGAGCAGGGCATTGATGGCCTTGAGAATGGATTTCCGAGTAATAATCCCCTTGAACTCCCCATTTTTACCCAGAACAGGAAGGAAGGACTGGTCGACCAATTTTCGCATAACTTCTGTCAGGTCGTAATCTTGACCAACTGTCTCCTCATCTGTCTTTGCAATCAGGGAAATATCGCTATTAAGCTCATCATCGCTCAAACCATTTTCAGCCTGGTAACGATTGATTTCCGTCAGGCCAATGGTGCCGAAAAATTGCCCTTCTTCAGTCACAACAGGTACCCGTGAATAGGACATGTGGCTGAGTAGGAGCTTAGCATGGTCGATATTATGGCTATCAATAATGACCGCCAGCTTATTGGCCGGAGTCAAAAAAGTCTCTTCTTGAGCCAGCAAAAATGCTTCAAATTCGCGTGCAATCATCGTGGAATGTCCTTTGTTAGTGGCTGATAAATCTGGTGCTGACGATTGTAGTGTTCAACATGGAAGTGACTATCTGTAATGGTCACCAGGGCATAGAGGCACTCTCTGACCAAGCCCCGTGGCTGACTGACTGATCCAGGATTGAGAAAGAGGGTCTTGCCCCGCAGCTCTGCATCGGGCACATGGAGATGCCCGTAGAGACAGATATCCGCCTCCACTTCTTGGGCCCAATAATCCAACCGCTGCCAACCATAATTGATGCCATAGAGATGGCCGTGGGTCTGGGCAATGGTCACATCCTCCAACCGGGTAATCAGCCTATCTGGATAGCCACCAAAGTAGTCACAGTTGCCATTGACAACGTATATTCCCTCCCAAAGCTGGTCTTGGCTGTCTAGCTCCGAATCTCCATTGTGAAAGATTGCATCAACCTTGCCAAGGTAATGGTGCTTAATTTCCTCTACAATCTTACGGTCTCCATGAGAATCACTCATGACTAGGATTGTCTTGCTTGCTCCTGCCATACTGGAAATGCCTCCAACAATTTTTCTAAGGCTTGCGCCCGGTGGGAAATCTTATTCTTCTCTTCTAGACTAAGTTCAGCCGACGTCTTGCCCGTCTCACCGACCAAAAAGAGCGGATCGTAGCCAAAGCCATTTTCTCCCTTGGGTTCTGTGCCAATATAGCCTGCCCAATCTGCCTCAACCACCAGGCTTTCCCGACCCGGTGCTGCCATGACCAAGGTGCAATGGAACTGGGCCGAGCGGTCCTTGGTCTCAAAAACCATGGCTAATTCGTGGAGCAACTTGGCATTGTTACGGCTGTCTGTCGCCTCTGGACCTGAAAAACGAGCTGACCAAACTCCTGGTAAACCGCCGAGGACATCTACCTTGAGACCCGAATCATCTGCCAGGACCATCTTGCCTGTCAGCTCTGCAATGGTTTCCGCCTTGAGACGGGCATTCTCCTCAAAAGTGGTCCCTGTCTCAGCCACATCTGGCAGGTCAGGATAGTTGTTGAGATTCTCGACCTGATAGCCCAATTTCTCAAAGAACTTACGAAATTCCTTGGTCTTGCCTTCATTTTTAGTGGCAATCAGAATACTGTCTCCAAGACCGGACAAGCCTTGCTCCTGACCAAAGAAAGCCTCTGTGGACACCCCTTCCTTGGGCAAGTAAACCAGGTGCAGTTTTTCGCCTTCGGTCACCAGCACAGTTCCCTGGTGCTGGATAGCCTTGAATTGGCGGTTGTTGAGGTCATTTAAGACATCGAGAGCAAACTGGATGAGTTTGAAATCCGAATGCAATCGAATAATCTCAATCTGGACGCACTGGTTGTAGTCATCTTCATATTTTGAGGCAATAAGTTGATCGAAAGCATGCCCCAATTGATATATTTCCTGCTCTCTTCCAGTCTCACCAAAGCTCCCAAATAGATTGGCAAAGCTCGCCTTGCCAATAAACCAATTCTGCTCGTCCCTGTATTCGTAAATCTTTTCTGTCATAGTTCTACACGCTCCACTTGAATATCAATGCCCAACCAGCTTTCTGCGATATCCTTAAAAGCCTCTGGGCTGGCTGTTGTATAAAATCGATGTTGAAGATTGGCCTCCGTCCGACTGCGATTGAGCTGGAAATAATTGAGCAAAACGGAGATATCCCGCGCTGTTTCTGCCCCAGAGTCAATCAGTTTTACATCCTGCCCCATGGCATTTTGAATGATAGCCCGCAGGAGGGGATAGTGGGTGCAGCCCAGCACCAGGGTATCCACCCTCCCCATAAGGGGCTTGAGGGTTTCGTAGACCACCTTCTTGGCCAGGCTAGACTGATGGCTATTGGACTCCACCAGAGGGACAAAGCGTGGGCATGCCAAGCTTTCAACCTGAGTTTCCGGCGACAGGGCCTGAATTTTTTCCCGGTAAATATCTGACTGGATAGTCATAGCTGTGCCCAACACTCCCACCTTGCCAGACTGGGTCGCCTTGATAGCAGCCGATGCCCCTGGTAAAATCACACCTAAAACTGGAATATCCAACTTTTCCTTAACCTCTTCCCAGGCAACAGCCGTCGCTGTATTGCACGCGAAAACAATCATTTTAACATTCTTGGTCAAGAGAAAATTGACCAGCTGCCAGGTATACTCTCTGATTTGTTGAGCTGGCCTTGGGCCGTAAGGGGCCCTGGCCGAATCGCCGATATAGACGACTTCTTCGTGGGGAAGTTGACGCATGAGTTCACGAACCACCGTCAGACCACCCACACCTGAATCTAAAAATCCGATTGGTCGATTATCCATATAGTTTCCTAGGACTTTCTCCAAACAAAAGGACTTGGGAATGAATCCCCAGCCCCAGTGCTTGCTTATTTTTTCTTGTTAGTTGCTACTTTTTGTTGGCTCTTGATTTGGCGCAATACCTGCTGAACCTTAGCCTCGCTTGGTTTTTGACCCATTTGGCTCATCATCAAACGAAGAGCGTTTTCATCCAAAATAGGCTTGTCCGCAATCATTTTTTCAACCTGTTTGCGTGATAGGTAAATACCGAGAGCAACACCACCAGCAAGTGCTAAGACAACCAATAATATAACAATTCCGATTCCGATTTGCATTTCAATCTCCTATAGACTGTATTCTAATTTTCTAGACCTATTATACCAAATTTTCCCGTCTTTTCCAAGACTTACTTGTCAAATTCAAAACCGTACAAGGTCGCAAAGTAGTCTTCTGGCGTTTCAGCCCGTCGAATCATACGCGCTCCGCCATTTTCCTCCAAGAGAATCTCCGCTGAACGCAGGCGTCCGTTGTAGTTATAGCCCATGGAGAAACCGTGAGCACCCGTATCATGGATAACCAGGGTGTCCCCCACTTCTGCGCGTGGCAATTCACGATTGACTGCGAATTTATCGTTGTTTTCGCAGAGAGAGCCCGCCACATCCACTACTTCAATCGGAGCGTCTGGTCGACTGATATTGGTGATATGGTGGTAGGCACCGTAGAAGGCTGGACGCATTAGGTTGGCTGCTGAGGCATCCACACCGACATAAGTCCGATAGGTTTCCTTGCGGTGGAGAACCTTAGTAATCAGATGCCCATGTGGCGCCAGCATAAAGCGTCCTAGCTCCGTAAAGATTTTCACATGTCCCATGCCAGCAGGCGTAAGAATTTCTTCGTAAACCTTGCGGACACCCTCGCCAATCACGGCAATATCATTTGGCTCCTGGTCTGGACGGTAGTTGACCCCAATACCACCTGACAGGTTGATAAAATCAAGTGTGACACCTGTCTCCTCACGGATTTCCAGGGCCAATTCGAAGAGCTGGCGCGCCAATTCTGGATAGTAGTCATTGGTCACAGTGTTGGAGGCCAAGAAGGCATGGATACCAAATTCCTTAACGCCCAATTCTTTCAAGTCCTTGTAACCCTGCATGAGCTGGGCCTTAGTCATGCCAAATTTGGACTCTTCTGGATGGTCCATGATGTCTGTACCAAGCGAGAAGATGCCACCCGGATTATAACGTAGGCAGACTGTCTCAGGAATACCGGCTACATTTTTCAAAAACTCGATATGCTCATAGGCGTCCAAGTTAATGGTCGCTCCAACTTCGCTCGCATAGACAAATTCTTGTGCCTGGGTATCATTGGAAGTAAACATAATGTCCGTAAAGCCCATTTTGGCACTCATCAGCACTTCCACATCCGTCGCACAATCCACACCGCAGCCCTCTTCTTGCAAAATTTTCAAGATAGCTGGTGTCGGTGTCGCCTTGACCGCAAAATATTCCTTAAAGCCTGGGTTCCAAGCAAAGGCAGCATTGAGCGCACGCGCTTTTTCACGAATCCCCTTCTCATCGTACAAGTGAAAAGGCGTTGGAAATTGGTCTGTAATCGTCGCAAGGGTCTCCTTATCAATAAATGGTATTTTGGTCATAACTCATTCTCCTCAATTTTCTAACCATTATAGCATAGAAAGGCATTTTCAGAAAATGAAAAACCCACTCGGAGAGTGGGAAGTTTTAATCTCGATTTAAGTTACCGAAAATGCGGAGCAAGTTCAGGAACAAGTTAATAAAGTCAAGATAGAGCTGCAGGCCCATAGAAACGACCCAGCCTTGACCGACATTTCCGCCTGTTTGCTCGAAAACAGTGCGGATGCGCTGATTATCATAGGCAATCAAACCTGAGAAAATCAAGACAGAGATGATAGACATAGCGAAGCTGATACCTGAGCTACGTAGAAAGATATTGACAACACTGGCAATAATCACTCCCCAGAGAGCTGCTCGAAGAGCCTGGGCCATGCCGGACAGATTTTTCTTGGTGGTCATCCCGATAATAGCCATGACCGCAAACATGAGGGCAGTTGATACAAAGGCCAGGGCCACTGTTTCACCTGTATAGGCCAACAGCACGACACTCAGAGTGAAACCATTTGTCACTGAATAGCCCAAAAACATAGGCAGAGCCAGCGGACTATTTTTAGCCGCCATAGCTGAGGCCGCAAAGACCAGGGCAATCTGGGCAATCATGATAATCATCATGAGCATGGAACCACCACGCATGAGAGCGAATAAAGTGTCTCGGAAAACTGTCACTGTCAAAAACGACACCAAGGCCGACAAGCCAATTCCCATAGCGACAACGCCGTAAACCTTACCAAAGAAACGGTTGAGGGCGGTATTGTCCACCTGGTTGATAATTACTGAATCATTATTCATAGAAAACTCCTTTATTTATTGAAAACGTAGAATTTTGCGATGCTTCCACTTGTGCTGCAGGGGCAGACTCCATTCACGAACCGCCCAATACTTGTCCACGCAGGTGACAATCCAAGATTCCTTGTAGCGGGGAGGGGCAATGGTAGCACCGAACATGTGTTTGACGATAATATCCTCTTCGACCTTATTGAGCTTGGTCAATTTCTGGGCATTGCGCTTGGCAATCCTTGGGTGGACCCAGGCATGGCTCTTCTGAAATTTGGTATCCCGCCAGTCATAGAAAAACAAATCGTGCAAGAGACCGCCTCTAGCTGTCGCTTTGGCATCCCAGCCAAATTTTTTGGCAATTTTATAGCTGGTGTAGGACACATTAATGGAATGTTCCAGCCGTGTCGAATGGTAGTGGTGGGGAATAGTGCCCAATTTTTGCACCTTGGGCGTCGCAATCAGATGGCCCACATAGTGCATATACTCTTTATCTTTTTTGTAAGCTGTCAAATCTTGACCTCCTCGGACTATTATAGCATAGTCTACCAAGATAGCCTTAAATAAAACTAAACATAAGAATACCGGCCGCTATGGCCACATTAAGACTTTCCGCCTGACCCGGCATGCTGATGTGGACCAGCTGGTCCGCCACTTCCTCCATGTAGGCTGAAATTCCTTGACCTTCATTGCCCATAACCATAGCAAAGCTAGGACCAGGTTGGAAGTCCTTATAGTCCACCGACTGGCTTGACAGGGTCGTTGCTAAGATTGGCAACCCTTGAGCTTGCAGGTATCTGACAAGCTCCTCCACAGGCAGACGATAGATCGGCAGATGAAAATGACTTCCCTGCATGGACCGCAGAACTTTAATATTGTAAATATCAGCCGACTTGTCCGTCAAAAAAATACCGTCAAAACCAGCCGCGTCTGCTGTCCGAATCATGGTGCCCACATTGCCTGGGTCCTGGACATCTTCCAAGACCAGGAATTTGCCGGTAAGGCTTGTTGGCAAGTCTTGTCTAGGAAGGGCCAGCTGGGCAAGGACACCCTGGGGAGACTTGGAATCGGCCAGGTCCCGCATGATGTCAGGTGTCACTAGACTAACATTGGGCAAACCAGCAACCCGCTCTGCGTATTCTTCCAAGACCAAGATATGCTCGAAAGTCGCACCAGCAGCACCAGCCTCTTCTAGCAGATGCCAGCCCTCTATCAGATAGGAGGAGGTCCGGTATTTTTTCTGCTGCAATTTCTTGATTTGCTTGACCAGATTATTGGCCTTTGAGCGGATAATGTCCATGGCTGCTCCTTTTTATTTCTTATTGTCCATGATATAATAAAGTAAGTTACTTGTCAAAAAGGAGACCCCCATGAGAAAGGTCAAAATGATTGCCTCTGGTCGTGTCCAGGGAGTTGGTTTTCGTTGGTCAGTCCAGGCTCTGGCTCTGGAAATCGGTGATGTCTACGGCCGTGTCTGGAACAATGACGATGGAACAGTCACCATCCTGGCCCAGTCGGATCAAGCTGACAAGCTCAGCCATTTTATCCATGAAATACGAAAAGGACCTTCTCGTATGGCCAGGGTCAACTATCTGGATGTGAATTTGGCCAATTTCCCGGATATGACAGATTTTAAAGTCAGTCATGGCTAGGACTTGAGAAGAATTTTTAAGGCTGGTAAGTGAAAGACTTGAGAATTTTGACCAAAACAAGTACAATAGAGACTATATTGTAAAAAAGGAAGTTTGAAATTGAAAAATAAACGATTCATCAAATTGTCAGGCTTGTCACTGGCAACTCTGCTCTTCTTGTCGGGCTGTGTGCAGACAGATAAAAGTGGTAATCCGACCGGTTTCATCTGGAACTATCTGGGGCAACCAATGTCTTATCTCATCGAATACTTTGCTGAGAACCAGGCCCTGGGTTATGGTTTGGCCATTATCATCGTGACCCTGATTGTCCGCTTGATTATCCTTCCACTAGGTATTTACCAATCTTATAAGGCAGCTATCCAGTCTGAAAAGATGAACTACCTCAAGCCAATTCTTGGTCCAATCCAGGAACGTATGAAGAATGCAAGTTCTCAGGAAGAACAGCTTGCTGCCCAACAAGAATACTTCGCTACGCAAAAACAGTACGGTGTGAGTATGTTGGGAGGCATGGGTTGTTTACCACTCCTGATTCAGATGCCTTTCTTCTCGGCTATCTACTTTGCGGCTCGCCACACTCCAGGTATTGCTGAGGCTAGTTTCCTCGGTATCGACCTGGGCAAATCCAGCCTGATTTTAACAGCTATTGCAGGTGTACTCTACTATGGACAATCCCTCCTCATGCAGGTCGGTATGGATGAAGAACAGAAAAAGCAAATGAAAACCATGGCACTGATGAATCCGCTCATGATTGTGATGATCTCATTTGGCTCTCCAGCTGGTGTAACCCTTTACTGGGTAGTCGGTGGTCTGATTAGTCTTATCCAACAAGCCATCACCAACTTCATCCTCAAGCCACGCATTCGCAAGCAGGTAGAGGAAGAATTTAAGAACAAACCCTTGAAAGCTGCACCAGGCAAAGTCAAAGATGTGACCCCAGCTGCATCAGCTATCATCGAAGAAAAAGCATCTAAAAAGAAAAACCGCAACGCTGGTAAACAACGTTCGAGATAGAAAGAGACAACCATCTGAAGCAGGTGGTTGTTTTATTTGTAATTAGAAGTCAAAAGTTAAGGAAAAATCCTGAGTTTGTAGACAAAATCTCTTTTCAGACTTTCCTGAGGTGATGTCGGACGGTAGTAAACTTTCTTGTTTCTAGTTTTACTCCTCAAACAGTCCCCCAGACTGTTTGAGCTACCTACGGAATTCCATACCTAGTATTTGAGCCTAAGGTCTCAAATACTCCGAATGTCCGAAACGACAACGTTTCTCATTTTCATCACAGCGGAAAGTCCTGGCTTAGGGCTCGCTCCGCTTGCAAAATAAACTAAATTATCGTTTTTTCTTAGCAGAGCTACTTAGTTTATTTATCCAGAATACAGTTTGCCGACGTTCTGAAATACTGATTTTATGCCCCAAAAATGCCCCAAAACACAGAAAAAAGCCCGTCGGACAAGCTAGAAAGCTTGATATGACGGGCTTTTTAATGCTGAATTATTTTACAGCGTCTTTGAGTGCTTTACCAGCTTTGAAAGCAGGAACCTTAGAAGCTGCGATTTTGATTTCTGCACCTGTTTGAGGGTTGCGACCTGTACGTGCTGAACGCTCACGAACTTCGAAGTTACCGAAGCCAATCAATTGAACTTTCTCACCAGCTGCAAGGTAGTCAGCTACTGCTGCGAATACCGCATCAACTGCTGCTGCAGAATCTTTTTTAGTCAATGAAGTTGCTTCTGCAACTTTTGCGATCAAATCTTGTTTATTAGCCATTTTGCTAAATCCTCCAATTGTTTTCTGAGTGACTACTCACTCTAATATCTTACCCAATTTTAAGCTTTTGGTCAAGCTTAAAGTGTTATTTTATTTCTGTTTTGTAAATATCAACAATAAATTGGTCATTATATAAATCAAGCGTATTCATTTTGGCATAAATCCCTAGCTTATTCTCCATTTCCTGGAGCTGGACCTGCACTCTAGATGCCTCCGTATCCACATGGACATAGTCTGGAAATTTATAATTTTTCTTCAAATAATTTAGAACCTCTGCTTTGGGTAAAGATAGACTGCCTGCTGAAACTTCCATTATTTGCAACATGATACTTCCATCCTTCATCTTGCTTGGCTGGAAATAGAGATAGAGGGGAATTTCCACACCAAACAACTTGTAACTGCCCTCAAAGACAATCTGTTGGCTGGTCAGGGCAATGGAATATTCAAAATCTTTGGTTTGATATTCTTTGAGATAGTTTTCAAGTGTCTGATTCAGCTGTTCTCTTGTGGTCGTAAATGTCCCTATTTTGACATCGTCAGGATTATTTTTTACGAAAACCGTCAAGTCTTCACGCTTATCCTGCACACGATTGATAAGGACAATATAGGCACCAACATTACAAGCTAGAAGTGCCAAAAACAACCATTTCCAAATCTTTATCTTACCATTCTTTTGGGGTTTCATGTATTTTCTCCACGATTGCTTTCTTTATAATTTCATAGCCCGTATTATTGGGATGAAAACTATCTTCGTTGTAGAGTAGATTATTTCTAGTCCCTGCATCAGTGGAACTGACACCCACCTCTTCTTCCAATCCCTTGTAAAGCAAATCATTGATGGGAACAAAGTAAACCTTATCCTGCTCTTCAAGCGTCTTGGCAGTCACTTCATTCCAATTATCCACGATTGTCTGCATTTCGGTCATCTCTGGAAAACTTAAAAAGAAAGGATTGTAAATACCAACAACGTAAATAGGTAAATCCTTATTTTGCTTGTGGGCGTAGTCAATAATCTCTTTCAGTCTTTTGGCATAATCCTTGGATGGCTTATTGAAGGAAGATACTTTTAAATCGGTGATATTGTTCATAATCACCTTTCGCAAATCATTTCCACCAACCGTCAAAGTCATCAAATCCGCCCGCTTCAAATCTGCCTGCAATTTCTTATCAGACTTCATCCTTTTTAAAATCTGGTTGCTGGTATTGCCTGCAATGCCATAATTGGCATCGACAACATCCACTGAGAGCTGGTTGGCCAAATCTTGAGCCAGAAGCGGAACAAAGCCTCCTTGGCCCGTGGTATCCCCCACACCTTCCGTCAATGAATCACCAATCGCAACATAGTGTAGGATGGAGCGCTCGTCTGACTGACTGATTTCTGAAGGAGACACCCTTGATGCAGCCTTTGGAATCAGCCAGTCAAACAGAAAGACGGTCAATATCAAGCACAGAAAGAAATAAAAGAGCCCATGAAAAACTTTTCGATTATTCATAGCGTACTAAGATAGCCCAGGCATCTTCACCAGTGTGGGTTTGTATGATAGAGCCGGTTTCTAGGACAGCGATATCCTTGGCTAGGTAGGGCTGTAACTGTTCTTTCATCTGCTGGGCAAAATCTGCTGCGCCTGCATAGGAAATGCCGATTTCAGCCACCTTTTTATCGGCTAATTGACCAATAAACTCATCCAACCATTTCTTGAAAGTCTTGTTGCCCCGGCCCTTCACAATTGGCTCTAGCTGATGATTTTTCATGGTCATAATGACACGGATATTGAGCAAGCTGCTTAAGAGCCCTTGAACGCGACCAATACGGCCTCCCTTAACCAGATTTTCAAGCGTCGATACGCCAATATACAATTCTGTTTTTTCTCGCACCTGCTCGATGGCCGCCAAGATTTCCTCCTTGCTAGCCCCAGCTTGAGCCAGACGAGCAGCCTCAACCACCTGGAATTTTGCAGCCTGGTCTGTGAAACTTGAATCAATAACCGTCACATCAACGCCGGACAAGGTTGCCCCTTGACGAGCAGCCTCAACGGTGCCCGAAAGAGCGTGAGATAAGACGATGGCAATCACTTGACTACCGTCCTTGGCCAAATCAGTAAAGGTTTCTGCAAAGACCCCCACTGGAGGTTGACTGGTCTTCGGCAAGCTCTTAGCATTGCGCATCAGTTGCAAAAATTGCCCCTCTGTCAGGTCGCTATCCGAATAGACCACTCCATCAATCATCACCGAAAGAGGAACAACCGTAATTCCCAGTTCTTCCAGCAAGTGTGGCTCGATAGTGGTGCTTGAATCTGTTACAATTTTAATCCTTGACATATTTCATCCTACAATTCTCTACAAATATGTCTACTATTATAGCAAAAATCACCTCAAAAATAAAACGCTAGAAATGAAAAAAGGCTAGACCACTAAAACCTAGCCCTATACTGCTTTCAAGCATTATTGATAAAAAGTAAGATATGTCACACTTACTGAGAAAGCAATTCTTTCAAGGTGAATCCAAGCCCAAGTACCAAGAAGACACCACAGAGAAAGTAGCCAACAGGAAATTCATCCAATCGAGTCAGAAATGAGCTGCCAACTGCCTGTAGCGGAAAACTATAAAAATATAGCGTCATGAGCCCAGCACCAGCAAAGAGTAACAGATTGACGGTCTTGGAAAACAGCACCAATTTAAAACAGAAGGCAAGTACAAGAGCCAGACAAAGGATAGCAAAGAGACTACCGCTGAAATAGACCCATCCAGAAATCGTGACAATCTCAAAAGTCTTCAGATTGGGAGTAAAGGCAAAGGGAAGGAATAAACTCAAGACCGATAAAACACCTACAAACCGACCTAGATACTGTTTCATGCTAACCACCTACTTTATATATAGAGTGATTCTTTACATATATTTTGGCAGTTTTCCGTTTTTCTGTGAAGGATTTATATGCTGTATTCTACATTTCATAACGGCCTCAAACTGGTCCCAGCCTGTCAAATCAGTAAGGTTTGACCACTCCCTCATCAGCCTTTCATCACTAATTCTCTGGCCTGCGTTCTGGCTGCCTCAGTCACTGTGTCACCAGCCAACATCTTGGCAATCTCTTCCGCCCGCTCATCCGTTGTTAAGAGACGTACACGAGAAACGGTCGAATGCTCGTCCGATACTTTCTCAATAAAAAACTGGTAATCCGCAATCGCAATCACCTGTGGCAGGTGCGAAATCGCCAAGACCTGACCGTATTGACCGATTTTGTAAATTTTCTGGGCAATGGCCTGGGCTACGCGACCAGATACACCCGTGTCCACCTCGTCAAATACAATGGATGTCTTGCCTTCCTTGCGGGCAAAGGCTGATTTAATGGCCAACATGAGGCGAGACAATTCCCCTCCTGAGGCCACCTTGACCAGGGGTTTGAAATCCTCTCCAGGATTGGCAGAAATATAAAATTCCACCGTTTCATGGCCCTCCTTGCTGAATTTACCCTTAGTAAATCGAACCTGGAACTTGGCCTTCTCCATATACAAGTCCTGCAATTCCTGGCGAATAACCTCTTCTAAAATCTGGGCCAACTCATGGCGGGCCTGACTCAATTGACCAGCCAAGTTAACCAAGTCTTTCTCCAAGGTCTTGAGCTGGACTTCCAGGTCATCACCAGTCAGATCGTTACCGGTCAAAAGATTGTACTCTTCAGTGATTTTTGCCAAATAATCGAGGACATCATCGACCGAACCACCATATTTCTTGGTCATGGTGTTGAGCAGGTCTAAGCGACTTTCCAGCTGCATGAGACGGTTGCCGTCAAACTCCAAATTATCCACCACATCACCCAAACGCTTGGCCACATCCTCCACCACATAGTAGGCCTCGGTCAGGCTGGTCGATAGGGCCTTGTATTCTGGGTCGAATTCTTCCAAACTCTGCAAATCCCCCATGGCTGAGCGGATATTGTTGACGCTAGAGAAATCCTCACTGTCCAGGAGGGCGTAGGCATTGGTCAGCGTATCTGCAATCTGCTTATGATTGAGTAGCTTATCCCGCTCCTGATTGAGCTGGACATCCTCACCAAGCTGGAGGTCAGCGGATTCAATCTCCGCAATCTGATACTCCAACATCTCGATACGAGCCTTGTGTTCCTGCTCGTTTTTCTGCTTTTCAAGCACGCGCTTGCGGAGGCTACGGTAGGCATCAAAAGTCGCTTGGTAGTTGTCCTTGAGGGTCCAAAAATCCTCTTCTCCAAAGCTATCCAACAGACGGATATGGTGCTGGGACTTCATCAATTCTTCCTGGTCATGTTGACCGTGAATGTCGACCAAGTGCTGACCAATTTGCTTGAGGACAGACAGGTTGACCATTTGACCGTTGACCCGGCTGACCGACCGACCATTTTGCAGGATTTCCCGACGGATAATCAGCTCGTCAGCCACTTCAATCCCCTGCTCCTCCAAAATCTGCTCCAAGGCTCTGCTATGTTCAAAAGAGAAAAGCCCCTCAATCTCCGCCTTGGCAGCCCCGTGGCGGATGACATCAGTTGTCGCCCGCGCCCCCAACATAAGGTTCATGGCGTCGATAATGATAGACTTCCCAGCTCCCGTCTCACCAGAGAGAATGGTCATACCCTTTTCAAAGTTAAGAGAGACCTGCTCGATAATGGCAAAATTCTTAATCGAAACTTCTAGTAACATACCTTACCACCCTTTAACCATGCGCTCCAACTGAAGCAGTTTTTCCTGGTCCTTCAGGATTAAAAAGATACTATCGTCGTCCGCAATGATGGTGAACAGCTGGTCCTCAAATTGTTCCACAATCTGACGTTTGACAACAATGGCACTTCCAGGCACCAGTTTGATATTGACCATGTTACCCGAATGTGAAAAATCAAGGATATTTTTCGAGCGGACCTTTGCCAGGCCCACCTTAGGCAGACCGTAAATATAGCCCTTGTCAGCTGCTGGCACCTTGATGATACCCAACTCCTTGATATCCCGGGAAACCGTCGCCTGGGTTGCATGGACCCCCATAGCCTCCAAGCGTTCCACAATCTCTTCCTGGGTATCGATCGGATAGCGGACCACCAAATCTTTTATTACTTCTAAGCGTTCTCGTTTATTCATCTTTCTTAAATTCCTCGTGTGCTTGCTCAATCAAGTTACCAATCTGACCCACAACCATATTTTCTGGCTGGTCAGATTTTTCCAAATGAGCCAAAAATTCAATATTGCCCTGACCGCCCTGAACCGGAGAAAAGCTGAGCGCCTTAACGGTAAAGCCAGTCTCCACGGCCATCTTGGTCACGTCCTGCAAAACTTTGACATGAACCTGCTTGTCTTTAACGATACCATTTTTACCAATCTGCTCCCGTCCCGCTTCAAACTGAGGCTTGACCAGGGCTACGACCTGACCGCCGTCTGCCAAAATATTATGCAGGGCTGGCAAGATCAGACTGAGCGAAATAAAGCTGACATCAATAGAGGCAAAACTTGGCTGTCCCTGGTCAAAATCAACCAGTTCAGCATAGCGGAAATTGTACTGCTCCATGGAAATTACACGCTCATCTTGCCGAAGTTTCCAAGCCAATTGATTGGTCCCAACGTCCACGGCGTAAACCAGCTTGGCGCCAGACTGGAGCATGACATCCGTAAAGCCGCCTGTGGAAGCACCAATATCAATGGTCGTCTGCCCTTCAACAGAAATTCCAAAGACCTGCAAGGCCTTCTCTAATTTGAGGCCACCACGGCTGACATATTTTAATTTCTCACCCTTGAGCTTGAGCTCGGTCCCCTCATCGATTTTCTCGCCCGGCTTGTCATAGCGCTCGCCATTGATGACATTGACCACCAGGCCCGCCATGACGCCTCGCTTGGCCTGCTCCCTAGTCTCAAAAAGCCCCTGCTTGTAGGCTAGCACATCTACTCGTTCTTTACTCATTGATTCGTAAACTTTCTAAAATCTTAATGATATTGTCAGACTTGAAATCATAATCCTGAGTCAATTCCTCAAGAATTTTTATAGACTTATCCAAGGCTTCCTCAAGAAGACTCTTAGATTCATCTAAGCCCAACAAAGCTGGAAAAGTTGCTTTCTCAGCCACAAGATCCTTATTAGGCGTTTTCCCTAATTCTTCAAAACTTGCTGTCACATCCAAAATATCATCCCGAATCTGAAATGCATACCCAATCAGCGAACCCAATTGCCACAATCTCCCTTGGACATATTCTGACTGCTCTGCGATAATACCAGCTGCATAGAAAGGATAAGTCAGGAGACGACCAGTTTTGTTCTCATGAATCTTGAAGAGTTCCGTAGCCTCCGGCATCTGCCCCTCCCCTTTCATATCCAACATCTGTCCCCCAACCATACCAAATGTGCCTGAGGAAGTGGCTAGGAACTGAACTAACTGAACAATAATGGGTGATGGCAAGTCGGCACGGGCTACCAAATCAAAGGCATCCAGAAAAAGGCTATCCCCCGCCAAAATAGCTGTAGCTTCGTCAAACTGTTTGTGGTTTGTCAACCGACCTCGACGGTAATCATCGTTGTCCATGGCAGGTAAATCATCATGGATAAGACTTCCCGTGTGAATCATTTCCAAAGCAGCAGCAATTTGATAGTGGGCTTCTGTCACTGTCTTGCCAAATCCCTCCAAAACCTCCAGCAGGATGAGGGGACGAAGGCGTTTCCCTCCTGCTTCTATTGAGTAGAGAATTGACTCAATCAACTCTTCCGAAACACAGGTGTGGGTATTTCTGTAGTAGTTTTCAATGGTTGAGCCTATGAGATTGAATTTATCCATACCTAAACCATCTCACTTTCACCACCATCTGCCTGCATGACCTTAACCAGAGTTTTTTCTGCATCAGCCAAGGTTTTCTGCAAGTCCTTGGACAGGACCATACCCTTTTGGAACTCAGCCAGAGCCTCTTCTAAGGCTACATCTCCCTGCTCCAAGCGGGTCACAATTCCCTCAAGTTCTGCTAAATTTTCTTCAAATGTTTTCATTTTTTTGGACATCCTTTACCTCCACATCCACACGACCATCCTTCATGACAATGGTCAACTGCTCATCTTTTTCAATCTTTTCTACGCTATCAATGACCCGACCAGCCTGCTCCAGCATGGCATAACCGCGCGCCACGATGCGGCTGGTATCCAGCATGGTCATGGCCTCTATCAGCTTGTCAGCCTTGGCCATTTTATTGTCATAAATGTTGGCCATATTGCTCTTGAGCAAGCGTTGCAACTGGCTGACCTGCTCCTGATAACGGCTGACTTTCTGGAGCAATTGCAAGCCCTGTAGGCTTTGCTGGAGCAGGACACTGGCCTGCTTGTTATCCCCGAAAATCTCTTTCATCCTAGTCTGTAGCTGGCTGGTCAACCGGTCTAATTTTTGCACATAGCCATCATACAGTCGTTCTGGCTGCCTGAAAATAACCGACTGACTGATTTTGTCCAGCTGGCTTTGCCGAAACTTAATCCGATTGGTCATAGCCTGGTAGGCACGGTTTTCCTGCTGGTTCAAATAGCCTAAGAGGTCCGCCTTGGTCACCGGTGTCGCCAATTCTGCTGCTGCCGTCGGGGTCGCTGCCCGTCTGTCTGCCACAAAATCCGCCAAGGTCGTGTCCGTCTCATGGCCCACACTAGAAATAATCGGAATTCGCGATTCAAAAATGGCTCGAACCACCATTTCCTCGTTGAATGCCCAAAGGTCCTCAATAGACCCACCACCACGACCGACAATTAAGACATCCAAATCCTCCCTGCTATTGGCTTTCTGGATATTGGCAGCTACTTCCTGAGCCGCTCCCTCACCCTGCACTTTGGTCGGGTAGAGAACAATTTCCACACCAGGAAAACGCCGACTGACTGTCGTGATAATGTCCTGAATGACCGCGCCGCTTGGACTGGTAATGACACCAATTTTCTGGGTAAAGCGAGGCACTTGCTGCTTAAATTCCTGCTTGAACAAGCCTTCTGCAGTCAAGGACTGCTTGAGTTGCTCAAACTTGATTGCCAAGGCTCCGATGCCGTCTGGCTCAGCTTTTTCAATGACGATCGAATAGGATCCACTTGGCTCATAGAGCTGGACCCGACCAATCGCATTGATTTTCATACCTTCTTCCAGCTCAAAGCCCAGATTTTTGTAAATACCTGCCCACATGGTCGCCTGGATAACTGCCTTGTCATCCTTGAGGGAAAAATACTGGTGGGTCGGACGCTTGCGGAAATTGGATACCTGCCCTGTCAAATAAACTTTTTCTAGATAGGGATCACGGTCAAATTTTAATTTTAAATACTTGGTTAAATGACTAACCGACAAATAGTCAACCATGTCAGCTCCTTCTGTCTATATCTCTTTCATTATACCAAAAATCGCAAGATTATTCAGAATTAGAGAATAAATTTGTAATTGCTTTCTTGTGCCTTTTTAGAAATTTTACTATATAATATACTTGAACAAACTTAGGAGTTTTATATGAAGTTAGACAATCAACGACAAAGTAAAAATATAGAGGACAGACGTGGTCAATCCAACGGTGGCTCCTTCTTTCCTGGAGGAACCAGTCGAAGTGGCTCTTCCGGTGGTGGCATGCTCTTGGGGCTACTCTTTTCACGACTAGGCTGGAAGGGAAAAATCATCCTCTTCCTGGTCCTCATACTCTTTGGTGGTAGTTCAGGACTAAGAGGTCTATTGGGCGGTTCATCTGGAGTCAATCCCTATCAATCCGCTCAGGTATCAACTGCAGGGACTGAGGTCTCCGATGAGGATGCTGTCTTTATGAGTAAGGTCCTAGCCTCTACAGAAGATTTCTGGACCCAGGAATTTGACAAAAATGGCATGACCTACAAGGCTCCAACTCTGGTCTTCTACACTGACCAAACCAGCACAGGATGTGGAATGGGATCAGCCCAAGCGGGTCCCTTCTACTGTTCTGCTGACCGAAAAATTTATATCGATACCTCTTTCTATCAAGAATTAGGTAACCGCTACAAGGCTAAAGGTGACTTTGCCATGGCCTACGTCATTGCCCACGAAGTTGGTCACCATGTTCAAAACGAGCTAGAGGTCCTCGGTGCCTACCATAAGGAGCGCGCCCGTCTGTCTGACAAGGAAGGAAACGCCCTCAATGTTCGTCTGGAACTGCAGGCAGACTACTATGCTGGTGCTTGGGCCAAATTTGTCGATGGCCAAGGCATGCTAGATGCTGGTGACATCGACGAGGCCATGCAGGCAGCCCATGCAGTAGGTGACGATACCCTGCAAAAAGAAGCCTACGGCCGGACTGTCCCAGACAGTTTCACTCACGGTACATCCGAACAGCGCAAACGCTGGTTTGACCGTGGTTATACCTACGGAGACCTGGCACATGCTGACAGTTTCTCTGTTCCAAATCCATAAGATGTTAAGGTTGGGCATAAAGTCCAACCTATGGCTATTTGATTAGCAAAAACATATTGACGCAGGGGTTGATTGGCAGTTTCGTTCGCGTTTAACGCTCCGAATCAGTCCTAACCAATTGTGCGGGGGCGGGAAGACGAACTCTCTTTTCATTAGTCGAGTTCTTATACGAAAACTCAAAAGAATACAAAAACTCCCTCCCTATGATATAATCAAAGCGAAAAAATTTTTTATGTTAGGCTACTAGCTCGTCCCTAGTAGTCTTTTTCTGTGCTAAAAATTCAGGATACGTTATCTGCTCTT
>NZ_JBIMJP010000006.1:0-106976 GCF_043674155.1 Streptococcus sp. A23
TCATTGATATATCCTCGCTGTCATTTTTATTCATTTTACACTAAAATAGACTTATCAGAAAACTTTGCAACAGAACCCTATAAACTACGTCTGCCCTCATTATTGGAGGGGTGAAATGTGAATACATCCTATTCACAATCGAATTTACGACACAACCAAATTTTAATTTGGCTTTGCATTTTATCTTTTTTTAGCGTATTAAATGAAATGGTTTTGAACGTCTCATTACCTGATATTGCAAATGATTTTAATAAACCACCTGCGAGTACAAACTGGGTGAACACAGCCTTTATGTTAACCTTTTCCATTGGAACAGCTGTATATGGAAAGCTATCTGATCAATTAGGCATCAAAAGGTTACTCCTATTTGGAATTATAATAAATTGTTTCGGGTCGGTAATTGGGTTTGTTGGCCATTCTTTCTTTTCCTTACTTATTATGGCTCGTTTTATTCAAGGGGCTGGTGCAGCTGCATTTCCAGCACTCGTAATGGTTGTAGTTGCGCGCTATATTCCAAAGGAAAATAGGGGTAAAGCATTTGGTCTTATTGGATCGATAGTAGCCATGGGAGAAGGAGTCGGTCCAGCGATTGGTGGAATGATAGCCCATTATATTCATTGGTCCTATCTTCTACTCATTCCTATGATAACAATTATCACTGTTCCGTTTCTTATGAAATTATTAAAGAAAGAAGTAAGGATAAAAGGTCATTTTGATATCAAAGGAATTATACTAATGTCTGTAGGCATTGTATTTTTTATGTTGTTTACAACATCATATAGCATTTCTTTTCTTATCGTTAGCGTGCTGTCATTCCTGATATTTGTAAAACATATCAGGAAAGTAACAGATCCTTTTGTTGATCCCGGATTAGGGAAAAATATACCTTTTATGATTGGAGTTCTTTGTGGGGGAATTATATTTGGAACAGTAGCAGGGTTTGTCTCTATGGTTCCTTATATGATGAAAGATGTTCACCAGCTAAGTACTGCCGAAATCGGAAGTGTAATTATTTTCCCTGGAACAATGAGTGTCATTATTTTCGGCTACATTGGTGGGATACTTGTTGATAGAAGAGGTCCTTTATACGTGTTAAACATCGGAGTTACATTTCTTTCTGTTAGCTTTTTAACTGCTTCCTTTCTTTTAGAAACAACATCATGGTTCATGACAATTATAATCGTATTTGTTTTAGGTGGGCTTTCGTTCACCAAAACAGTTATATCAACAATTGTTTCAAGTAGCTTGAAACAGCAGGAAGCTGGTGCTGGAATGAGTTTGCTTAACTTTACCAGCTTTTTATCAGAGGGAACAGGTATTGCAATTGTAGGTGGTTTATTATCCATACCCTTACTTGATCAAAGGTTGTTACCTATGGAAGTTGATCAGTCAACTTATCTGTATAGTAATTTGTTATTACTTTTTTCAGGAATCATTGTCATTAGTTGGCTGGTTACCTTGAATGTATATAAACATTCTCAAAGGGATTTCTAAATCGTTAAGGGATCAACTTTGGGAGAGAGTTCAAAATTGATCCTTTTTTTATAACAGGAATTCAAATCTTTTTGTTCCATTAAAGGGCGCGATTGCTGAATAAAAGATACGAGAGACCTCTCTTGTATCTTTTTTATTTTGAGTGGTTTTGTCCGTTACACTAGAAAACCGAAAGACAATAAAAATTTTATTCTTGCTGAGTCTGGCTTTCGGTAAGCTAGACAAAACGGACAAAATAAAAATTGGCAAGGGTTTAAAGGTGGAGATTTTTTGAGTGATCTTCTCAAAAAATACTACCTGTCCCTTGCTGATTTTTAAACGAGCACGAGAGCAAAACCCCCCTTTGCTGAGGTGGCAGAGGGCAGGTTTTTTTGTTTCTTTTTTCTCGTAAAAAAAAGAAAGGTCTTAAAGGTTTTATGGTTTTGGTCGGCACTGCCGACAGCCTCGCAGAGCACACACTTTATGAATATAAAGTATAGGAATCATAAAGAATGAAAAATATAAAGGCGATATTCTAATGGGCAAAACTTTTACAGTGGATCCAATAAGCAAGAGACGTTTAAGTAATTTTGGTGAAGAAGATAAGTACTACATCAAAGATAATCATGAACCTATAATATCTAAAGAAGACTTTGAGAAAGCTCAGGAGATTAGACTGCGTCGAGCAGGAAATAAGAAGACTGCTGCAAATGTAAATGGTAAGCGTGAACGCTATTCAAAAATGTATGCTTTTAGTAGCATGTTAGAATGTGGTTTTTGTGGTTCAATATTATCTAGAAGAAGTTGGCACTGCCGTTCAGATTATCGTAAGGTTGTGTGGCACTGTGTTACATCGATAAAGAAAGGAAAGAAATTTTGTAAGCATAGTAAAGGATTAGAAGAGCTCGCTATTGAGGGGGCTTTCATGGAAGCTTACAGACAACTTTATCATTCAAATGAAAACTTAATGACAGACTTACTTGAAACGATTGAATCTGAATTGAATGACAATAGCCTTAGCAAGGAATTAAAAAGGATTACAAACAAACTTCGAACATTACTAAAAAAAGAGGAAAATCTTGTAAATCTAAGGCTCGAAGGGAAAATTAGCGATACCATATACAATGAAAAGTACAATGAAATTTCCTCAGAAAAAGAGTTTCTAGCAGAAGAGAAGGTAAATATTGAAACCACCTTAAAATCAGAAATCGATGTAAAGAAAAGACTAACTGAGTTTAAGCACTTGCTATCTTCGCAGAAAATGCTTACGGAGTTTGATCGTGCAGTTTTTGAAAGTATTGTTGAGAAAATTATTGTAGGTGGAGTTAGTAGCGACGGAGAAATTGATCCTGCAATGTTAACCATAATATTCAAAACAGGTGAAACTCAAAACAAGGATGGTAAACAATTTAAAAGTAAACGTAAAAATGCTAAACTAGAAACAGATAAATTGTGTCCTCAAAATAGTGACGAGGATAAAAAATTGTATTCTCAAGGACCAGACTACACATGTGGAGAGTGTAGTATTGATGTCACGAGCGTAAACGAAGTGTATTAATAATTATATTGTAATTAGATAGTAGGTGAAATTATGATTACTAAAAAAATTAAATCTAAGCGAGATGGACTGGAGCTCGAACTTGCTATTATAGAGCCAAGCTCTAATCCTATTGGAATTGTTCAGTTAGTTCATGGAATGTCAGAACATAAAGAAAGATACTACGATTTTATGAATTACTTAGCTCAAAACGGTTATGTCTGTGCGATTCATGACCATAGAGGTCACGGAGCTAGCGTTAAAGACTCATCTCACTTAGGATATTTTTATACAGAGGACAGCTCTGTTATTGTTGACGATGCTTATCAAGTGACAGAATACTTAAAAGAAAGATATCCTTCGTTAAGTATTTCAATATTTAGTCATAGCATGGGCACTCTTGTTTCTAGAAATTATTTAAAGAAATACGATTACGAGCTTGATAAAATAGTTTTATGTGGGCCACCAACTGAGAATAAATTAGCGGGATTTGCAGTATTTTTAGCAAAAATAAGCAGTGTTTTTTATGGCAAATATAAGCCCAATAAATTTTTTAATTCTTTATCAGCCGGTCAATATAGCAAGGGATATGAAAGCCAGCTAGATTGGATTTGTGCTAATCCAGACACAGTCAAGGAATACGATGCAGATCCGCTTTGTGGTTTTATATTTACTACAAATGCATTTATCAATCTTTTTAAATTATTAAAATCAGCGTACAATGGCAAAGACTGGAGACCAAAAAACACTGCTTTACCAATATTTTTAATAGCTGGAGAAGATGATCCTGTTATTCAAGGAAACGAAAAGTTTAAGGGTTTAGAAGGATTCTTAAAAAGTCTTGGATATAAAAACATTAAAAGCAAGCTTTATAAAGGTATGAGACATGAAATACTTAATGAAAGAGATAAAGAAACTATTTATCAGGACGTGCTAGAATTTTTACGCTCTGATACAAATAAAAAAGAAAAGATTTAGAATGTACTGACCCCAAAAAGTTGGACAAATAATTATTGAAAGGATTTAGTTCTGTATTGGACAGGACTAATGTTACTGCTTGCAAAAACTATTTATTATTAATAGAATGGAACAGATTGGATGGTAAAGGTATGATTAGAAAATTTCAAAAAGAAGATATTGAAAAGTAATATGGGATTGGCAAATGCAACATTTGATTTATTCTTGGTAAAAGTCGGCTCTGCTCAGGTAAACCTATAAAAACTGTGACAACAGGGGCTGACGGTAAGGCTATAATTGATGAGCTGGATTATGACAAAGAGTATATATTGGTTGAAACAAAGGCTCCTAACGGATATGTTTTAAATAAGGAACCTGTAAAAGTTAATGTAAAAGATTTGGATGAGGGTGAAGCCGTTATAAAGCTTTCTGTTAAAAATGATAAGGATAACAAAACTAATCCTCCTGCAAATGTTCCTACGGTAGTTAAGAAATATAAAGCTCCGGAAACCGGAGATAGCTCCAACATTAGTTTTTACTTGGTGACAGGCGTTGTTGCTTTGCTTATGTTGCTTGGATTGATTGGTAAGAACCATAGAAAGAATAATTGATTAGTCAGATGAATTAGAATGGCTTACATATAGCTATCTCTATATTGTAGTGGACTTAGAGGCAAAATTAAAGCACTTCAAGCAAATACTTGGAGTACTTTTTGATAGATGAAAGCAGGAGGTTGTATATGAAGAAGAACTATATTTTATTAACAGCGTATATGATTATAATGGGAATAGGACTTTTTATCAGTAATCATTTCTTAAATACTCCATATAATTCAACGGAGTTCAGCAGGAAGTTTTTGCCGTTTATGTTTATATTAGCGATATTGGTTTTGTACTACGGCATAAAAAATAAAAATGAATTAACCTTGCACTCAGAAAGCAAGCCGAGCTATGTATTTTCAGCACTTTTGTTCATCCCTGTAGTAGGGTTTGGACTATATTCAATTGTCAGAGGATTTAGTCCGGATTTAGCATTTGTTATATTGATAATAGATACTGCTTTGATTGGAATAGCTGAAGAAGGCATGTACAGAGGGATATTGCTTGGTGCAATGGCGAAGAAGATGAATCCGGCTCTTGCCATACTGCTATCTTCAGTGCTATTTTGTGCATTACATTTAATAAATGTTATAGGAGGTCTATCAGTCTCCGAGCTAATGGGACAACTTTGCTCAACCTTTGTTATGGGAGTGTTCTTAGGAGCTATGTATTTGGACACACGAAAAATACTGTTCCCTATAATTTTCCATTCTCTTTGGGATTACATATTGCTCAGCGGTAGCCTTGCAGAAGTTCAAATTCTGCCTATAGTATTGATAGGGGTATATGTTTTAGAGGTGGTTATTTCCCTTGTAATAATAATTAAACTTCTAAGGAAAAAAGAAAGTTTTTTCAGCTAGTAAGGGAATACAATTTTATATGCTTCTCCGACATTCAGATTGGTCGAGGTGAACGAAACTTAATAAAACTGAATAAAACTGAATTCAAAGATATAAGGCGATAGAAATGGAGTATCATACCCCAAAATCTATCGTCTTTTCTGGTGTCCGAAGTTAAAATGAGAGGGATGCGAAAGCGGAATGTGATTGTTTTTACCACCAATCCTCCTTATGAGGTAGTCGCTCTGCTGGTGAAAGCCTAGAAACCTTTGAATGAAAGCATATTGAAAAGCCTTGGAGACAAGGCTTTTTAGCTTGGGGTGGGGAAGTATCAGAGTAAGAAAATTTTTAGAGGGAGTAGAAGTGATAGCTAGAAATTATCCAATTCTATTTCCATTTACCCTGTGGGTACGTGTTTATTTCCATTGACAAGGAGTTTTGGGGAATAGAAACGTAACTACCTTTAAATCGTTTAAATGATTACCCCTGAAAGTGGAGAGAAAGGGAAATGAGTAGATGTGAAATGTGATATAATAAAAGAAAAATTATTGTATAGAATGAGAAGAGAGTATGAAATATAATGACTTCATAAAAGAAACTATAATGGATTTCAGTTCTATAGAGTTTAAGAATATCAAAGCTTTACTTATTTGGAGAGTATATTCAATTTTCCTTTTTGGAGGATAATCGGATTGATCAGTATATTTTTTCTGAAAAATTATGTGATTATTTAGAAAAATTGGAATTGAAGACCAAGATACCTTTTCAAAAACACTCTTTAATTCCAAATATTGGATGGAATTTAGTTTTAAAATCAATTGTACTATCAAAAATAAAACAAGATATTAAGGAGAAAATAGATGCAAGATAGTCTACGTACACTTGGATATAAAACTAGGGAAATGTTGTAACTAAATTTTATAATCCTTGGATATTATTAGAGCCACTCATCAGAAAGGAAATCTATGTCAAAATTTTCCCCTACTGGACAGTCGGTCCATGAATTGTTTGCAGAATTGAAAACAGTCCGTAAGCAGGAAGATGCCTACAAATTACTAGAATTGCACCAGCGCATCAGCCAGGAGGAAGCTGTCGTTTGGTATCCCAGCATTATTGGCTTTGGTTGCTACCATTATAAGTATGATAGTGGGACGGAAGGAGATTCACCCATTCTCGCTTTTGCGGCCAGACAGGCCAAGATTAGTCTTTATATTGATCAAAATCTGCCTGGACGCCAGGAGCTATTGGACCGTTTGGGCAAGCATAAGGCAGCAGTTGGTTGTGTCTATGTTAATAAATTGGCAGACATTGATATGGAAGTTCTAGAGGAAATTCTGGTCAAATCTATTGAATACCACCGTCAAAAAGGGGAGTAAAATCATGGATGAAACCTTATTGAAAAAGCTAAAGTTGGATAAGTTCACAGATGTGGCTATGATGAAACCAGCGCAGGAGGAAGAAACTGCTTTTGATGGCTATGGCTTTCCGACAGAAGTAGCGGAGAAACTTGAGCTTGGGCTAGCCTACGTTTATAGCTTAGAGGAGATGAAGAACATAATTTTGCAGGCATCTGCACAACATCTCCTAGTTGAAAATGGTTAGCTTTATCTCTTCTATCCCAAAAATAAAAACAAGCTAGGGCACGCTCCCATTCATCGAGATCACATTTTTCCCTATCTAGAAGTTACTGATGAGGATGGCTATATCAAGGGCACAGCCTACAAGTTCAATCGAATGGTAGCGCTTGATGACAACTACACCATGGTGGCAGTCAAATTCCAACCAGAAACAAAGGTCCAGTCAAGCAGTCGATCGTCAGCCAGAGTAGGCGATTATCTGGATAAGGTCGCAGACATTGAGGGGTTTTTGGAACATCATCCAAAAGAATTGAGCTTTTATCAGAGTTTAACGCCAGGCTATCAACGAGATTGGGCCAGGTATGTTTACTCAGCCAAGACAGAGGCCACGTAGAACAAGCGTCTGGCTGAAATGGTTGATATTTTAGAACAAGGCTACAAGACAAAGCAATTGTATCGAGAAGGTAAAAAATAATTGTTTATCATAGTAAAAAATGTAAATCCGAACAAATAGTAAAATAGGAGCGCTTGCACTTGCATGCTCTTCTATTTTTTTGTAGAATAGTAAAAGTGAGGTTTTAAAATGAGTAAAAAAGATAAAAAAATTGAAATCCAACTAGAAGATAGCAAGGTTGTGGTTAATAAAGAAGAATTTTCAGGCTATCGTTTGGTTATCGGAAAAAAAGTTATCGGTGAGATTGCTGAATTTGAAGAAAAAAATCTTGCAGTGGTAAAAAACGGAGCTGTTGATAGTTTTTATAAATCTTTGGAATCAGCAGTAGCAAATATTATCGAAAATTACAATTTAAGCAATTAGAAGACTTGTAATTATCACTATTCTATGGTAGAATAGTGAATGTTAGTGCGCGGAGAGATAGCGAAGAGGCTAAACGCGGCGGACTGTAAATCCGCTCCTTCGGGTTCGGGGGTTCGAATCCCTCTCTCTCCATATCTAAGATACTAAGGGCGTCAAACGCACAGTAAAAATAGGAAGTTGACAGCAAATCCTGATTTGCTAGGCAACTTATCTTTTTTACACAGCGTTTAGCCCGAGTTCATTTCAGAACGTTATCTTAGTGGTGTATTTTGGGGTATCGCCAAGCGGTAAGGCAAGGGACTTTGACTCCCTCATGCGTTGGTTCGAATCCAGCTACCCCAGTCAAGGTATTAGGTTTATCCTAATTCGTCAAAGATGTCCATATTGTTGTTGTCCTTGCGTGTGCCTTAATAAAATATATTTTATGTTGGGTCGGGAGGCCCGATTGTCGGAGGTTTATTTATAATGAACGAATTTGAAGATTTGTTGAACAGTGTAAGCGAAGTTACACCTGGTGATGTCGTAACTGCAGAAGTATTGACAGTTGATGCTGGTCAAGCGAATGTAGCTATTTCAGGTACTGGTGTAGAAGGCGTATTGACTCTTCGTGAGTTGACAAACGACCGTGATGCTGATATCAACGACCTTGTTAAAGTTGGTGAAACACTTGAATTGCTTGTGCTTCGTCAAGTAGTAGGGAAAGATACTGACACTGTTACATATCTTGTTTCTAAGAAACGTTTGGAAGCACGTAAAGCATGGGACAAGCTTGTTGGTCGTGAAGACGAAGTTGTTACAGTTAAAGTTACTCGTGCCGTTAAAGGCGGTCTTGCAGTTGAATTTGAAGGTCTTCGTGGATTTATCCCAGCTTCAATGATCGATAGCCGTTTCACTCGCAACACTGAGCGCTTTGT
This sequence comes from Streptococcus sp. A23, assembly GCF_043674155.1. Lineage (NCBI taxonomy): Bacteria > Bacillati > Bacillota > Bacilli > Lactobacillales > Streptococcaceae > Streptococcus > Streptococcus sp. A23. The sequence goes on from NZ_JBIMJP010000006.1 coordinate 8,714, forward strand.
AGGTCAAGAATTTGATGCTAAAATCAAAGAAGTTGATCCAGCAGAAAACCGCTTCATCTTGTCACGACGTGACATTGTTGAAGAATCAGCAGCAGCAGCGCGTGCAGAAGTATTTGGTAAGTTGTCAGTAGGTGAAGTTGTAACTGGTAAAGTTGCCCGTATCACTAGCTTCGGTGCTTTCATCGACCTTGGTGGTGTTGATGGTTTGGTTCACTTGACTGAATTGTCACATGAGCGTAACGTATCTCCTAAATCAGCAGTTACTGTTGGTGAAGAAGTTGAAGTTAAAGTTCTTGCTATCGACGAAGTTGAAGGTCGCGTATCATTGTCATTAAAAGCTACACAGCCTGGTCCATGGGACGGCGTTGAGCAAAAATTGGCAGCTGGTGATGTGATTGAAGGTAAAGTGAAACGTTTGACTGACTTCGGTGCTTTCGTTGAAGTATTGCCAGGTATCGATGGTTTGGTACACATTTCACAAATTTCACACAAACGTGTTGAAAATCCAAAAGATGCTTTGTCAGTAGGTCAAGAAGTTACTGTTAAAGTTCTTGAAGTGAATGCAGCTGATGAGCGTGTATCACTTTCTATCAAGGCTTTGGAAGAGCGTCCAGCAGCAGCTGAAGGCGAAGAAAAAGCTGAAAAACGTGCACCACGTCCACGTCGTCAAAAACGCGAAGAAAAACGTGACTTCGAATTGCCAGAAACACAAACTGGTTTCTCAATGGCAGACCTTTTCGGTGACATTGAATTGTAATTCGATTAAAAACTTGCCTTGCGCAAGTTTTTCCTTTCCACCCTTAGTGTAATGGATATCACGTAAGATTCCGGTTCTTGAGATGGGGGTTCGATTCCCTCAGGGTGGATAATATAACGCCGAAAACCCTTATCCTATAAGGGTTTTTAGCTTTGTTGCCCCAAATTCGCCCCAAATTTTTCAAAAAGATTTCTAACTTTATCAAAATTTTGGGTTTGTTTTTCTTCAAAAAGGTGGGCGTATGTTTTTAATGTTTCTGTCGTATCTTTGTGACCAACCAATTTCGATATCGTTACAATATCTAGGTCGTTGTATATTAAAAAGCTAACATAGGTATGCCTAAGTCCGTGAATGGTAAAAGTAGGCCTGGTTTTCTTTTGTAGTGCTTTGTTGGCTGCGGTATTGGAAACTTTGGTGAATATTCGTTTTTCTGGATTATCAACATAGCCAACTTCCATGTATTCATCGTAAGCTTCCAGCCATTCGTGGTCAATCGGTACGTCTCGTTCTGATTGAGGATTCTTAGTGGGTCCCCATCCTTTCTTTCTGCCATGGACTTTATAAGTTTTTCGGATATGTAGGCACATGTTTTGACGGTCTACGATGAATTTAGTTAGCCCGGTCGCTTCTGAAAAGCGTAACCCGGTCTTGCCTATTGTATAAATAAAGAAGTGGCTCTGGTATTTAATGGTCCGCCTACAGTCTAGTAAGAGGCCGCTGTATTCGTTGAGCTCCAAGTATTTCTCGCCTTCATCCTTAGATTCAACGTTTGAAAAAATTTTAGCTAATTGTGTAAAGTCTTTTCTTAACGTTCCTTGATGCAAGGCAATCTTGATTGCTGACCTAATCTGGGAATTAAACAGTTTGACCGTGTATTTGACATATCTATCTGCTAGCTTATTGAGGACTTCCTGGTGCATGGTTGCCGTGATTTTGGATAGCTTAGTATTTTGGTAATACTCTTTGATGATTTTTAGGTTAAATTCATATTTCCGGTAAGTTTCTGGGTCGACGTGTGGTTTCTTATGAACCTTCATCCATTTTTCAAAGTATTCCGCAAGGGTAATATTCTTATCTTCGACAATGCCATTGGACAGCTCAATTTCTGCCTGAGATGCTGCCTGGACTGCTTCGGATTTAGTCCTAAAGCCAGACTTAGATTTTTGCTTATATGAGCCGTCTGGGGCTTTGTAGGAGATACGGTATTCCCATCCGTTATCTCTTTTTCTAAAATATGCCATTGCTTTACCCTTTCTATTTTGATAAAATGGGTATAGTAAAGAGACCTACTGCAAAGCAGGTTTTTACTATACAGAATTACCCTACACTCAAGCTTGCCGGCGGAGAGTGTGGGGATTTTTTGTTAGTTAAGCAAATCAAGCCAATTATCCGGAAAACCTAGGTCAATTGGTTGAATCTTATCGCTATATCTATTCATAGTCTCAACTAATTTAGCTCTATTTGTTTCCCAAGCTGGGGATTCCTCTAAGAGGTTTCTTAGCATCAAAATATGAATAAACAATTTATTTGTATTGTGACGTTTTGTGTGGTGTTTTTCCCAGCGAGGAGTATTGATGAATGAAACTCCATAGAGTCTCATATTATGAGCAATTTTATTTCTTAGTATTCGTAGGTTATCAATCCAGCTATCCAAAGTGCCAGGGGAGAGATTCAGCTCTTTACTGATATTTTTCCTATCTCTGCTAGGGATATTTCTGTAGAGATATTTTAGATTTCCAAGTGTCAGTAAATTCACAGCTACCCAGATTGGAAATTGTCCTCGGTACTTATTGATATGATGCTTAACGAACAAAACTTCGCTATTATTGGCAATGCTTTTTTGGAAGTCGGTCATGAATCGTTGATGATCTTTTGATGATTTCCAATAGTTAACATCTGTATAAATAAGCGGGTCGTCTTTGTGATGAACTGCGATATTGTATGCTATGCGCGTTTTAAGCATTTCCTCTACTTCAGATATGAGGGACATCAAAATCGTTCTCATCTCACTATCGAAGTAATAGCGTGTGATAGCCAATTCTACGGATGTACCAGGGTGATAGTGTCCCGTATCTTTATCTTTAAAAGGAAATAGATAGCCCGTAATTGTATAATAATTGACATTTTGAAGGGTTCTATAAGCTTTCTGATAGTCCGGTATATCTAATCCACGTTTTTTCAATTGACTTAGCTGTTCGTCAATTGTCTTACCTTGCTTCATGGTAGCTCCTTATAAAACAAAAAACGACTTAGCACTGGTACGCTGCAAGGTGCAAGCGTTGCTAAGTCTTAATCATAAGTATATGATAAAGCATTAGCGAATATTTGTCAAACAAAATTGTTTCAAAAATGATACTTTTCTATTTTAGATGGATTCTATTTGTTTCTATTCATCTTCAATGGTCTAAAACTAGAGAGAAACTGATACTATAGTATGATTCTACCTCTCCCTATACACTTCCACGACCTCGCCGATGGTAAGGAACCATTTTCGCGACTTCACGAAAATGGTCTGACACCTTGGTGTCACTGGTTTCCTTCCTCCCTACCTACCTCTCCACTGGTGTGAAGCTGTTAACAAGTTTCATGCCAGTGGAGAGTGTAGTTTTTTTATTTTGTTTTAAAGGTATTTCCACATGACTGACAATGCCAATTATTTTTTCCTTTTTTACCGACTAATCCGAGCAGGATTAAAGGCCAAGCAATCAAAAATCCAATACATCCAACAAGTCCGTTGAAGCTCTTTCTGTCTTGATTCATAAATTGCACTTGATTACTACCGCAACGAGGGCAACGTTTTACTGCCATAAAATTAACTTTCTATCCTGCTTTTGACGTGATTCAGGCGTGCACGTAATTTTTAATTAACTAAGTTATTAAACTCCTCAATCACCATAGTCTCATTGACCGTGGTTTTTAAGTCGTATTTTTCCATAAAGCGAACGTAATTAAATTCTCTGACATCGTCCATCAAGGCCAACTCTTCTTTGACCAGATAATGGATCATATTCCTATCCGCCTGCAATTCATATTGTTCACGTCTTCGGTCATATTGTGCCGGGTCGTGGTCCTCATGGCCCATTTCGTGGTAGATAACTTTCTTATGCTGGATTTCATCCAAATAGGCGTCAACTGCAATCATGTTCGCACGCTTGTTGTATATGCCTTTCTTGTCCGTATCTCTACCGTCAAAATAGACCAAATCAATGCCACGCTCTGCGCAGACTGATTCTGGTGTCATCATAGGCAATTATTCCTTATCTCTGTTCTTCATGCGAGTTTCAAGGATAGAAGCAATGAGGTCGATATCTTCATCATTCAGAGGCATGCCGTCATAAGACATGGACTCTGCTGCCATTTCCTTGAAATCGATTGTGGGAGTGGGGTGATTTTCGGGGGAGTTTCTAGGTTCAACGAGGTCTGACTTTGAAACTCCGAAATAATTCGCTAAAAGCTCGATTTTATCAATTCTTGGATAACTTTTAGCATTTATCCAATCAGAGACTGTCATATATTTCAAATCCAAATCAGCACACAACTGATTGCGGTCAACACCCTTTCTATCCATGAAATATTTTATATTTTCAGCCATTATTTCTTTGTTTCCTAAAGCCATGGTTTTCTCCTCCTTTTATAGTATATTTTACGCTTAATCCGTAAAAAAATCAAGAAAAAGCAAAAAAAACACGAAAAAAACAAAAAAAGTTGTTGACAACACGGAAAAACCGTGATAACATATAGTCAGAAATACGAAAGGAGGTGTTGCCATTGAAACAACAATGGACCTTAAAAATGCTACGAGCAAGAAAAGACCTCACTCAGAAAGAAGCTGGGGAACTTGTCGGTGTAACAGGAGATACTTGGGCTAATTGGGAAAATCACAAAACATTCCCTGATGTCCAAAAAATTGTTGAAATTGAAAAAGCATTCGATGTCTCTTATGATGACATTAAATTTTTGCCAGAAATCACGGTTTAAGCGTGAATCTCTGAAACTACCCAACTAACAAACTAGAAAGGAAGACAATGATGTCAGGAATTGAACTCATAAGAAAACGCAATAAAACAACAAATTCTCTGAAAGAGAAAGGTTTTCTAACAGTCTACGACTGCAACGAAAAAAGAACGCTCATCTTAAAAGAAGTGATGCGGTTTCCAAGGGTTACCCCACGTTGTGGTTATGCAAACAGCCATACAGTAGTTGGCTACTTGGACAAACAAGGTAATGCGGCGTTTACTGCGTAGAAAGGAGAAGAGGATGGATATTACAAAAGATGGATTAAAAAATTCAGTACCTGTTCAAAAGTTGGTAACAGCAAAAATCTCATTAAGTAATGGGAAAACTATCGAGGTAACAAACCCTGTTAGTGAAATCATTGAGTTGTTCCAATATGTCGAAAATCCAAAAAATAGATTTTTAAATATCGGCGGTGTGATGGTGAACGTCAGCCAAATTGTACATATGCAATGGATTGAGAAATCTCCGATTGCTGGAAATTTATAGCAACCAAACTAGAAAGGAGAAAACCATGAGACCAAAACGGTATCCGTATCAAGGAAAGAAAAAAGGACCTATCGCGGTAACGATAGACCCTAAAGGATCTGCATATCTGATGAAGAATGACGAAATTCTATCAGAAAGGCTACATTACGGTTTTCCTGCTAAAAAATGTGATTAGAAAGGAACTCCCAGTTGTCTTTATGAGACCATCCATAGTAATTATCTGTCAATTCCGCTATGAAAATATCGTCGTTCTTATCGATGGCCTTTGCGAGAATTTCATATATTTGGACGGGTTCCTTAGATGTCTTGATAATCCACACAGATTTTTGAAGCTTACAATATGCGCCTAACGATTCAATCGCCTTATATAAATCTTCATATCTTTGATTCGGGATGTTTAAGTCATAACAAATAATATATGGTTTCATAACTTCACCTCCTTCCCTTGTTGATATACCAATTATAGCACAGAGAGGAGCAACCAAACTAGAAAGGAGAAGGGGATGGACCTTCAAATCTTAATAACGTTGTTACTTTCTACCATTTTTTCATTGATTTCTTTCATTGTGGTTACAACAGCCGTTGACAGGAAATCTAAGAAAATGCGTGACGAGATGTACAAAAGCGTTTGGGATGAGCATAAAAAAAGAAGTGGAAAGTAGCCTACTTCTTGGGATGTTTTCTATTTTGAGTACGTTGATTCCGAACTTCTTCATTGATTACTTCTTGTAAGGCTGGAGCTGCAGCGGTCATCATCATACCAAAGACTTCTTTGGTCATGTCAAGCTCAGATTGTTTCTGGATGTTTTCGAGTTCAAGTCGATGCGCTTCTTTCATTTTTTCAAGCTCGTTGATGTGGTTCTTTTCAAGAGTTTCCATATCGTGCTTGAATTGTTCTCTGAGAGCCTTAATGTCAGAACGGTTTTTCATCCAAGAAGCTCCAAAGCTAAGTAAACCCGTGATAGCAGCAGGAATTGTCGCAGTGCCGAACGTTAACCAAAATTGAAAATTTTCCATGAGAGTTTACTCCAATCGTTTTATTTTAATTATATCAAATTTACTACACAAAAAACCACTGCGAGAACAGTGGCTTACCAAAATATTCACTTAAATTATATCAAAGAAAGCGAGGTTTGACAAGATGGACGACATTGCTGAAAGCCTCATATCACGCTTTATCAGTCAGCTTAAAGTTAGATTGGTAGAAGTGTTTGAGGTATTTAACATAGAACTAGCGATGCCCTTGCTACTCAATAGCAAGCAGTGTAAGAAGTTGCTAGGTATTGCAAATGAGACGGAATTTCAGAGGGTGTCACACCTAAAGGATTTTCCAAGGATTGAAAAGAAAGGGTCGCACCCTCGATTTCCACGAGATGCGGTGGTTGAGTGGATGCGTGTAAATTGGAGATTATTATGACAGAAACTATATTTGACGCTATTGCAAGTGTATCAGTGTTTGTACTGCCGATTTTGGTAGCAGGCATTTTGGAACAGCGGGAACTGGAAAAGCAACGTAAGGAACGTGAAGCTAAATTACTTAGGGAACAACTGACTGACTTGGCTTGTGAACGTGCAGTTGAAGCTGATAGACAAGCCTGGAAAAGCAGAGTTAAACAGTCACTGGAGAACTGGGAGCCAATCAAGTTTGCAGATGATGTGCCAGCTCGCACGGCTAGAAAGTGGGGCAGACATGCAAATTAACGAGGGTATCGGAAGAGAAAATCTTATCGACCAGATTGTTTATTTCACGGGTAAGGCAAGAGAAGAGTACAGTGAATTGTCACCGTTTGAGCTAGCCGTGGAATTGAAAATCGCTAAGTTACAAGTTGGAATGTGAGGCAGGAAGATGAATATGAGTAAAAACGACATAAAGTGTCTGAATGCTATCAAGCCTTACACCTTAGAAAATTTACTGAGCTTAGATAGCTTGGTGTTTAAGTTAGGGCGCAAGAGAAGAGGTGTTCAAACAACACTCTCTAGACTTAAATGTATGGGGCATCCAGTGGGTTGTGTGAAGAGAGACAATTGGCACGGTATCTACATGGCACGGACGCCACAAGAGTTGGAAATTGGGATGAGCGCAGATATCAAACAAGCAGAATCAACACTTGAAAGTGTACGAATTCGGCGTAACACAGACTTGGATGAGTATTGGAAGGAGGCAGCGAATGGATAAGCCGCAACAAGTTTATAACAAGAAAAATCCTATGGTGAGGATACCACGGGAATCATATGACAAATTGGTTGAGTTTTGCAATGAAAACGACCTTGTCATTAGTGCTACAATCGGACGTTTCCTTGAATATTGTCTAGAAAATGTAGAGTTTAAGGAAGTTCAGACACCTGTCGAGAAACTATTTATTGGGGATTGTGAGGTATAGATGGCTCAGAGAAGGATGTTTAGTAAAGAAATCACGACTAGCGACTTATTTGTTGATATGCCACAATCAACTCAATTACTGTACTTTCATCTTGGTATGGAGGCAGATGATGAAGGTTTTATTGGAAATGCACGGATGCTGAGCAGGGCCTATGGGGCAAATTCTGACGACTTGAAATTGTTGCAAGCAAAAGGATTTATTATCATCTTTGAAAGTGGGGTGACCGTTGTCAAAGATTGGAATTTGAACAATCAAATCCGAAAAGACAGACTGAAACCAACAATTTATCAAGCTGAAAAGAGTCTCTTAACCCTTGATAATACTGGGGTTTACCAACTTGACAACCAAATGACAACCAAACCGCAACCAAATGACAACCAAATGACAACCAAATGTCCGCATAGGATAGGTAAGGATAGTATAGATAAGGATAGTATAGGTGAGCAGCAGCTAGGGGCTGGTGCAGGAAAAAATATTATCTTTGAAAAGCTAAAAGATGCTTTTGGAGAAATGTCTATTAACGGGACGATAGTTGGGGAAGTAGAAGATTTGCTATCAAAACATGGTCAAGAGTTGCTGATACATGCTTTAGACGAAACGATTCTAAATAGTGGCAGGTCTATTAGATACACTCGCTCCATTTTGGAACGGTGGCATGGTCAAGGGCTTAAAACTGTTGAACAAGTAAAACAATCAAATACTGGTAAGCAAAAATCAAACGATTGGATGCCAGATCCAAACTATCCACCACCATACTAGAAAGAGGTGTAAATGAAGATTGGAGAAGTTCACGATGTGATAGATGAGATGTGCATGAAACACCAGGTCTACCTATGGCGAACAAAGCATAAGGTCATGGTTAAGAACGAGACGGTGCCACGGCATATCACTTGTTGCCCTGAATGCACTAGGGAAAAGATGAACGAGCAACAGTTGAGAGAGGTGGGACAAGCCTTGGAAGCTGAGACGTGGGCTAGCTCGTACGACATATTCGCTAAGAAGAGCATGATACCAAAAGAGCTGAAAGACGCATCTTACAAAACCTACACGATTACCAATAGAATCGAGGGAGAAGCGAAACAGTTTGCTTTAAGGCTGAATGAGTTTTACTTTAAGCACCAAGGCAAAGGGAACGCTATTATCCAAGGCAAGCCCGGTATCGGCAAGAGCCATCTGTCTATCAGTATCGCTAGGAAGCTGAATATGGATTGGCGGTCAATCTCTGAACCGAAGAGCGTGTTGTTCATCTCAGTGCCAAAAATGTTTCAACGTATCCAAGAAGGGTTTGGATATAAAGACGGGACCAGTGCCCAGCAGATGATTGACATGCTCACAAAAGCCGACTATCTCTTTCTGGATGACCTAGGCAAGGAATCGACATTTGGCAGACAAGCCAAAGAAGCGAACGACTGGAAGCAGAATATCCTCTATCAGATTTTGGATGAACGTGACACAACCATCATCAATACCAACCTGACAGGAGAACAGATGCAGAAAGTGTATGACCGCTCACTTGTCAGCCGAATCATGAAAGGTGCGATGAACAACGTCTTTAAATACCCGGATAATGCACAGAGTAGACGAGAATTACCGTTTTAGGAGGGATAATGCAAGAGAAATTAAAAATGATTGCTGACCACGAAGAAAAGTACGGTCAGATAGGCGATGAAGTCAGAGGACTGCTGTTACAACAGAAGCACCACATTATCCGGAAAAAACTAGATGAGTGGGCTGGTTGGTCTGAGATTGGTGGAAAGGTGGAGTTTTGATGTTTGATTATGATACATGGCTAAGCACACCGCCAGAACCACCAGTTGACATCTGGGAGGTAGACGAAGACGAGGATAGCGCCTATGACGAATGGATAGATAATTTGTTGATGGGCTATGAGTAGTGAAAGGAGAAAAACAATGACAACAAATCAATTAATGACACAGCATAGCAATTTCTTTAAATCTGAAGCAGTGCAACACAGGCTTCAGGAAGTAGTAGGTAAACGGTCAAACCAATTTGCAACTACCATGTTATCCATTCTGCGTGAGAATGACATGTTGGCTAAAGCAGATAGCAGCTCCGTAATGACTGCTGCACTCAAGGCAGTTTCTTTGAACTTACCCATTGAACCAAGTCTTGGTTTTGCCTATGTAGTACCTTTTAACAATCGCAAGAAACGAATTGTCGAAGCACAATTCCAATTGGGTTACAAAGGTTTAATCCAACTAGCTATGAGAAGTGGTCAAATAACAAAACTGAATGCAGGTCCTATTTACGAAGGGCAATTTAAGTCATTTGATGAAATTACTGAAGAACTTGACTACATCAAAGGTTACAAAAAGTCCGAAAAGGAAGGAGTAGCTGGATACTTTGCCTATTTCAGATTGTCTAACGGATTTGAAAAGCGGATTTTCTGGACGCTAGCCCAAGTGAAAGAACACGCTACAAGGTATAGTCAATCATATAAATTAGGTTACGGACCTTGGGTAGACAATTTTGATGCAATGGCAAGTAAAACTGTTCTCAAGAGCATTCTATCGACCTATGCGCCGTTATCTACAGAAATGCAAGAAGCGATGTCTGCCGATAACGATGATTTGAATTATAGTTCTAGCGAAATCAAAGATGCTGAACCGGTCAATACAGACCAGCAACTGCTTGATGATTTGATGAATGTAGACACTGAAACAGGTGAAATCTTGGATGAACCAAGCGAGCTGAAAAAGAATGGGGAGCTGGATTTGAAGTATGAAGACCCTAACGCAAGATAATTACTATGATGACAAAGACTACATGTCAGTATCACGCTTTAAACAGTATCTTGAGTGCGAGGCGAAAGCCTTGGCACTCGATTCTGGCAAGTGGATTGACGAACGAGACCAGAAGCCGTTGATTTTTGGAAACTACGTCCATAGCTATTTTGAGAGCGCAGAAGCTCATCAGAAATTTTTGGAAGAGCATAAGTCGGATTTGTTTTCTAGTCGCAAACCCCATGGCTTGTTGTCTGATTACAAATTGGCAGATAAGGTAATTGCGACTCTGGAAACCGATGAACTCTTTAATAACCTCTACCACGGTCGAAAGGATGACCAAGTAGAAAAAGAGATGATTGTAACAGGGACTATTGCAGGCGTGCCGTTTAAGGGCAAAATAGACTCTATCAATCACACTAGAAATTACATAGTGGATTTAAAAACGATGAAGACCATTTACGGTGAAGAATGGTGTCAGGAATTAAAAAGGAAAGTCCCAGGAGCAATTGCAAACATCGTCAATTTCCGCTACCATGTCCAAGCAGCGGTCTACCAAGAACTACTGAAGCAAATGACAGGACGTTCATATAGGCCTCTAATCGTGGCTGTAAGCAAGGAAAATGAACCAGACAAGGAAATATTAAGCCTTGACGAAGAAACGCTCTCAGAGGGCTTAGAATACGTTTCTGAGCGTGCTAGTCATGTATGGGATGTGGCAACTGGAAAAGTCGGACCGATTAAGTGTGGTAATTGCAATTATTGCCGAAGCAAGAAAAAGCTGAATCGCATTGTGTCGATTCGTGAATTGTTGGAGATGTAAGGAGAGATTAACATGATTGATTTTATCAAAGAAGCAGGAATGGTATTACTATGGTTCATGCTAGGCTATCTAGTTGGCGAGCGTAGCAACCGTAAAGACAAGAAATAAATTAACAAGCCGGGCATCCTTGTAAAACTGCGCCCTAGAGCGTGTCAATTGTAAACAATCGGTTGACAGTTAGACGATAGCGACTGCCCGTATTTAGCCAAACTCACACAATGGCAGTCGCTGGATTTTAGTGAAGTATGTCTAATCCAGAAAAAGAGTACGCCCTCTACAAAGGCGATAAGCTACTGGCAATCGGTACAGCTATGGGGCTAGCCGATAGGTTTGGTGTGAAAGTGTCAACGATACATTTTTACAAGTCACCGGCTTACATTAAGAGAACGAGTGAGAAGAAAGCGAGGCGATTAGTTGAGATTTGAATTTATTTTGTCTAACACTAAGCGCAAAAAAGAGATGCTAAATGCTAATGACAGACCTCATTGGGCACAGAAGGCTAAAATTACCGCCTATCTTCGCCATATAGCGTTTTTAAAAGCCTCCGAGGGTAAATATACCACCCACACAAAAAAACATCCCTGCGGGCTTCTGGTGACGATTTACGCACCGACTAAAAGACGGATGGACCCACCAAATTTTTATCCAACTGTGAAAGCCTTGATTGACGGTATGACAGATGCTGGTATCTGGACAGATGATAACCATGAGGTGATTAAGTTTATGACGTTTGAGTATGGTGGCCTGAGTGGACTAAAAGATAAATACAGAATTGAAATTGAGGTAAAAGAAGTACATGAGTAATTTTGAAGAACTAAAAAACATGGTTGTCTGTTGGGCGTTTGAGAGAGGTTTGCACCAGGCAGACCCTAAAATCCAGTGGATGCGAGTGACCGAGGAAGTCGGTGAAATCCGAGATGTGTTATTAAAACCAACCAAGTTCGAGGACCCGGAACAAGCGCTGAAAGATGCCTTGGGTGACTCCTTGGTCACGCTGATCATATTGGCTACACAGCTTAATTTAGATTTGGTGGAGTGCCTAGAAGTTGCTTACGAAGAAATCAAAGACCGTAACGGAAAGATGGTCAACGGTACATACGTGAAGTCGGAGGATTTGTGACGGAGGAAGTAAATGAAACCCTTTGATAATGTGACGAAACCAAAACATTACCAAGGTAAATATGGTCTAGAAGTAATTGATGTCGTCAGAAATTTTATCGGCAATTTGCATGGTATGCAAGCTGCGTACTTCTTTAATACAGTGAAATACATCTTGCGATTCCAATGGAAAAATGGTGTCGAGGACCTGAAGAAAGCTCAGCAGAATTTAGGTTGGCTTATTGAGGATTTGGAGGAGAAATGCGAAAAGAAGGATTAATAATAATAGCACTAAGCTTTGCGTTGATTGTATCATTGATTGAAGTACATAGTATGCGAAGCAAGATTGACACCCTGGAATCCCGTGAACCAGTCATCATCTACCAAGTAGACAACGCTGGCACGGAGATGTTCGGCAAGGTCACGGCTAAGGATGTGGTTGACGGCCGATACTATGTCGAGGTCAAGCCATATGGGAAGTTCCTCGTGACCAGGGAGCAGTACGACAGTATTAATATCGGCGATGATATGCCTGAGTGGTTGAAAGGGCGGAAACAATGAATAAACAGGAAGCGATTAGGAGTATGCAACGCGAACAATTCCAAGTTCCTTATGGTCCAGGAATATTTGTTCATGCGGTTTTTGCGGACAAAGCAATCGAACTAATCAACCAAATCCACGAACCGCAGAAGGTTGTGGTGCCGAAGTTTGTGGCGGAGTGGTATGAAAGAAATAAAGATGACCTCAATACCGCAATATATAGCACAATCACCAGAACATATAGAAAAGTCAATGGGGAAAACGATGATTTGCTGGATACGTTCGAAAGCTGGCTTGTTTACCAAGAAAATTCAATTTTGATACTCGTTCAGATGCAGTTATTCGGCTTCGAGATTGAGCAGGAGAAACTGTACGAAGTCACCGTTCCTGGTACCAGCAATTACAAAAATCAAAGGCAACATCTGGTAAAACAAGGAAAACATTGGTTCTTTTGCGGAAACGATGTCAATAGATTTAAATATCGTTTTACCAAAGGTCAAATTGAAGCAGCAGGCTTTGGTTGGGTGTTTGATTGCAAAGGCGTGAAGGTTGAGGAAGTGGAGGAGAATTAAATGCCAGAATTTTATACTACAGAAGACTTTACAAAACCTATTGAGTGCTTAACAATGGCGCTAGAGTCCATACAATGTCTTTACGATGAGAAACGCATAGAAGACATAGAAAACGCTGAACAACTTATCGATTCGTACAAATACGCTATTGAATTGTTGGAGAAAGCAGAGGTGGAACTATGAAAAAGTATCATGTTATTTTCCCGAATCCAAACGGAGAAGGGAATAGAATTTATGGACTAGTAAGAACAGAGACTATGGGTCTTAGAATGACCCGAATGGGCAGAAAAGCATACTTTTTTTCGGATTTAACAAAACTAACCGAAGCCGAAATCAAACAGGATTTTGATTGGGCGTGGCAGTTTAGGGAAGAGGTGGAGTGATGAAAGGAAAAATTACTGTAAGCTACCATTCTGAGGTCTGTAGAGTAAGGATTAACAAAGAATGGAGACAGGCTGAATTTCTTGGTATATTTCAATATACTGGCACAGATTTGCTCGGTCAACCATATGCAAGACCGGTTGCTGCAGTTAAAATCAACGGCAGGCTAGACTATGTTTCGCTTAGTGAGATAAAGTTTGATGTGGAGGCAGAAAATGACTAACGAAAAACTAGGCGTGCTACTGGTCGATGTGCCAGAGCCGAGGTATTGTAATTATATATTCGTTATGCGTACTAGAGGTGGATTCTTTGATACATGGGGCGGTGCTGTTGACCTGGTAACTGAACATGCTTACCGCTGCACCCAAGAAGAAGCAGAAAAGTACCCACAATTCCGTTGGGTAGCGTTGGAGGACTTATGATTAAACGGCATAGTTTTAATAAATACGCACCGAAGCATGAGCCAGAACCGTATGCAGAAGGTACACTGAAAGACCTGCGATTGAAACTCAGACTGACACAGAAAGAGCTTAGCGCAATAATTGGGTATTCGGTGACATCAATAAGTATATGGGAGAATTCTAACTCTGCACCGACCGAAGTTATACATAAATTGCAGAAGTTATACGAAGACGCCAAGAACCAAATCAAAGGCGATGGCATAGACATTATCGAAAAACTCAAATTGAAATATGTAGCAGAAATCAATCATACGTACTACGAATTGAAAGACCGATATAAACCAAAATCACAAAAGCGCAGACCGACTTTCTGTCAGTTAGACCCGCTGGACAAAGCTTCGTGGAAGGCGGAGATTGAAAGTCCGGTCATTGTGTGGAAATAAAAAAGCCAGCACTACACGTACTGACTGTGAGTAAAAACCTAAAACTATTATATCACAGAAAGGTAAGTGCAGATGACTTTTTTTCCTGAAATAGACGAAAAACAAACAATCAGAAACGCTAAACGAAAATTGAAAGAATACCCACGTTGGCGGCGCATTGCCAATGATGTTGGCGAACAGAAAGTGACTGCAGTGTACACTTTCGAACCAAGACAAGCTCACGGGAATCCAAGCAGACCAGTTGAACGATTAGCAATTAATAAGACTGATGCTGAAGCTGAACTCGAAGCAATCGAATATGCTGTCACTCATTTACTAGATCCGATGCACCGGCGAATGTTACACGATAAATATATGGTTAATTGCCCAAAAACGCATTTTGAGATTAGAGAGGAAATTGGATACGAGAAAAGCCAATACTATGATATGATTTCTGATGCTCTGTTAGCATTCGCTGAATTGTATCGTGGGAGTTGTTTGGTAGCGGAAAAATAGCGGAAAAACCGCGGAAAAAAGCTCCGATAAATGTGATATTATAGTATTATCAGATTGGGTTGCAAAGACCCGAAACTTAGTAACCTTAAAAGTAGACTGCGGTCTGCTTTTTTGTTTGGAGAAAACATGTTAATACTAGACGAAAAGAAAATCCGCAAAGGAAAACCAATAGGATTGCCTTATCAAGGGTCAAAGAAGAAAATCTCGAAGAAAATCATCGAGATCATCAAACAGAATTTCGGAACAGATAAAATAATATATGATATTTTTGGTGGCGGTGGAGCTATTACAGCAGAGTTCTTGTTAAATGGTTTAAGTGTCTATTATAACGATTTAGATAAAGATGCGACAGATATGTTTTTGAAAGTAATCAGTGAGGATAAGGAATATCTAAAAACATTACTGGTCAGCCGTGAAGAATTTTTTAGAATTCGCGACAAAGACGATAAAACAGTTGACGATAATCTAAAATTACTTATCAATTCTTTCGGCAATAACAACAAAGATTATCTGTATGGAAAAGAACACGCTGATATTAAATATCGATTAGCGCTTGAAATAATAAAAAGACACGATGTTTTTTCTGGGTACAAGCAAACGCAAACGTGGAAGAACCAGTTTCGTGTGCTAGAACAACTACAACGGCTACAACAGCTAGAACGGCTACAACAACTAGAACGGCTACAACAACTAGAACGGCTACAACAACTAGAACGGCTACAACAACTAGAACGGCTACATATCACAAATTTAGATTACAAATCGTTTTCTGATGTTAAAGATGCTGTTTTTTATCTTGATCCACCATACGAAAATACGAAACAATGCTACAAAGGCGATACATTTGACAGTCAATCGTTTTATGATTGGGCTTATGAAATGAGCAAAAAGAATATCGTATTGATTTCAAGTTATGAAATATCAGATGATAGATTCAAGTGTGTCTATGAGTTTAAAACAGCTAAGTCAACTTTACAAAGCGGTGGTGCAGGTAAAAGGTACGAGAAGTTATTTATGGTGAAATAGTCACACAACGAAGTGTGGTTTTTTATTTTATTGAGGAACGGAGGTGATGGTCATTGATAGACATCAACAAATTATTGACGAGCTAACTAGCGATGCAATCAAGCTGATGTCAGATTGGCCATCGGCGAGAGAAAAACAAAAGCAGTTCGTCCTAGCTTACGTAGCTAGTGGTTTTAAAAACGCTACAGAAGCAGCGCGACAGGCGGGATATTCGGATAAGTCAGCGAAAAATACAGCAAATAAACTTGTCACTTTATCCGACTTTTTTCACGTCCAAGAAGTTATCAAGATATTAAAGGAAAACTTTGATAAACGTAGTACAGAACTATCAATAGCTTCCTTGGTCGAAATAAAGCAATTCCACACAAGAGTATTGCGAGGAGAAGAAACTGATTTCGAGGTTGTGACTTCGGTCAGCGGTACTACTAGCATTGAGGAAGTCCCTCCGAGAATCAAGGAAAGACAAAAGTCGGCAGATAGTTTAGTTAAGATGCTAGAATCATCCAACGCAGGAAGCAGCGGAAATATTATCATTCAAGACGATTTAGCAAGTAAGATGAAGGGATTAGATGATGACCTTTAATAGAAAAGCTAATATTAACCCTCATTTTGAAAGCGTCTGGTTGTCTGGTAAGTCTTACAATATATTAAAGGGTGGTCGAAACTCTTTTAAATCTTCAGTTATTGCTTTGAAATTAGTGATGATGATGGTGCGATATTTAAAAGCTGGTGAGAAAGGTAATATCGTTGTTATTCGTAAGGTGGGTAACACAATACGTGACAGTGTTTACCTGAAAATCCAATGGGCTTTAGGTATATATGGTTTACTTGATCAATTCAAGATGACAGTCAGTCCTTTCAAAATTAGTCACACAGGAACAGGTTCAACTTTTTACTTCTACGGTCAAGATGATTTTCAGAAGTTAAAATCTAACGACATCGGCAATATTATTGCGGTCTGGTATGAGGAGGCTGCTGAATTTACTAGCCAGGAAGATTTTGATCAGACTAACGTTACTTTTATGCGTCAGAAACATCATAGAGCTAAACATGTTAAATTCTTTTGGTCTTTTAACCCTCCTCGGAATCCTTATTCATGGATAAATGAGTGGGTAGACAGCTTGGAAGATAACGAAGATTATCTAATCCATCAATCAAGTTATCTGGATGATGAACTTGGTTTTGTGACTGATCAGATGTTAGCGGATATCGAACGTATCAAAGAAAATGATTATGATTATTATCGCTATATCTACCTTGGCGAACCTGTCGGGCTTGGTACTAATGTCTACAATATAGATTCATTCCATAAAGCGGAAGCTATACCTCAAGATGAAAGAGTGATTGGTCAGCTCTTTGCATCAGATACAGGACATCAACAATCTGCTACAACGTGTTTACATGCAGTGCTGACAAACAAAAGAAAATTGTATTTAGTGGACACGTATTATTACAGTCCGGCTGGCAGGGTCAAAAAGAAAGCGCCTAGTGTATTGAGTAAGGAGCTGCACACTTTCGTACATAGTCAATCTAAACAGTTTCCTAACGTGCCAATATTGCAGATGACCATTGATAGTGCAGAAGGTGCATTACGTAACCAATATTTTGAAGATTATGGAGAACGTTGGCATCCCGTTGCAAAGAAAAAGAAGATAGTAATGACTGAGTTTGTCCAATCGCTTTTAGCGGAGGGGCGTTTTTATTATCTGCCGACTGAGAACAATCTCAAGTATTTTATTGAGGAGCACAAGCGGTACCAGTGGGACGAAAAGACAGTAATGAATGATGACCCTAAAGTCGTCAAGGAAGATGACCATACATGCGATGCGTTCCAATATCTCGTTGTGGACAATGCGCAATTATTACGATTAAAAGCTTAGGAGCGATCCGATGGGAATTATCCAAACAATCAAGAATTTTTTTACAAGGAGTAGGTATGCAATGACGGCACAAAGTCTGGGAAAAATCACAGAACACCCAAAAATCATGGTCTCAAGCGATGAGTATGAGCGCATCGAAAACAATGTCCGCTATTATGCTGGACGATTTGATAAAGTAAAATACAAGGATAGCAACGGAACACAGCAGGTCCGCGATTTTAACCACTTACCGATTGGCCGAACTGCTGCTAAGAAGATTGCTAGTCTAGTATTTAATGAGCAAGCAGAAATTAAGATAGATGATAAAAATGCGGATGCCTTCTTGTCAGAAACACTCAAAAATGACCGATTCAATAAAAACTTTGAACGGTATTTAGAAAGCTGTCTAGCTTTAGGTGGGCTTGCTATGAGACCTTATGTTGATGATGACAAAGTGAGAGTGTCTTTCATTCAAGCGCCTGTGTTCTTCCCGTTGCAGACCAACACGCAAGATGTGTCTAGCGCAGCAATCGTGACGAAATCGACTAAGGTCGTTAACAAGAAATTGATGTATTATACCTTGATTGAGATACATGAATGGAAGAACAGCTTAGACTATTTCATTACGAACGAATTGTATGAGTCAGAAGACGCTGGTCGTGTTGGTTCTCGTGTTCCTCTTAATGTAATCTACGAAGATTTAAAAGATGTCGTTAAGGTCGATAATGTCACTCGCCCTCTTTTTACTTACTTGAAACCTCCTGGAATGAACAATCGCGACATCAATAGTCCTCTTGGTTTGTCAATCTTTGATAACGCTAAGACTACTATTGATTTTATCAACACCACTTATGATGAATTTATGTGGGAAGTCAAGATGGGTCAGCGTAGGGTGGCAGTACCTAGTCAGACGGTTAAAACAGAATATGACCAAAATGGGGACATGATAACTACCCGAAAAGAGTTTGATGTCGGGCACAATGTCTATGAACAGTTTGACAGCGGACTTGATGAAGGTATTAAAATCATTGACCTCACAACTCCTATTCGCTCCGATGACTATATCAAGGCTATCAATGAGGGGCTTTCGCTTTTTGAGATGCAGTTGGGTGTTTCGGCAGGTATGTTTACATTTGATGGCCATTCCATGAAGACTGCGACAGAGATTGTTTCAGAGAATTCAGATACCTACCAAATGCGCAATTCGATTGTCGCTTTGGTCGAGCAGTCGTTGAAAGAATTGGTTGTTTCGATTTTTGAGTTGGCCAGAGCGTACGACCTCTATAACGGTCAAGTGCCAGATATAGATGATATCAGTATCAATCTGGATGATGGTGTTTTTACTGATAGAAATGCTGAGCTTGATTATTGGATTAAAGTCGTTAACGCTGGTTTTGGTACTCAATTACAAGCGATTGAAAAAGTGTTAAATGTTACTCCTGAAAAAGCAAAAGCAATCAAAGGCGAAATTGATAATGAAACAGTTGATGCGGTGAATCGAAGCGAAGAAGACATTTCGGTTTATGGAGAGTGATTAGATGGCTAAGAAGAAAAAGCAAATTAAAGTCAATGATGACCAACTTTTGCTTGAAGCCAATCGAGTCGCTGACTTATATCATCAGTTGACACTAGACCTCTTTGACAACGTCGTGGAGCGTGTTCGAGACAGGGGGACAGAGTACCTCCAGAAACAGCCCTATCTCTGGCAATTGGAGAAAATGAATGAGCTGGGGCTGTTGAACGAGGACAACGTTAAATTGCTTGAAGCTCGGTCTGGTGTGGCTCGTGAATTGCTGGAGCAGATTATCTATGATGAAGGTTACAACATTTACAAAGACACTCATGAGCAGTTAGGGAGTAACGGTTATCCAAATCACAGACAAATCCAATCAACGCTTGCTGCATACTCACGGCAGGCTTTTTTAGATCTGGATAATTTAATCAATACCACATTGCCTGAATCTGTTATTGGGGCTTATCGTGGTATCGTAGAGAAGTCTGTGGCTAAAGTAGCAACAGGTATGGTCACGGCAGACAGGGCTGTCAATGATACAGTCATGGAGTGGTTTGAGAAAGGCTTCTACGGCTTTACAGACAAGTCTGGCAGACGCTGGAAGGCTGACAACTACGCTCGCACAGTGATTAAGTCAACTGTCGCTAGAATTCGAAATGAAATGCTTGAAGTTCCAGCCAGAGAGTTAGGGATTGATACGTTTTATTATTCCGTCAAAGCGGCTGCTCGTGCGATGTGTGCGCCTATTCAAGGAAAAATCGTCACAACTGGTCAGGCTCGTTTTGAGGGCGGTGAGGTTATCCATGCTCTAGATGACTATGGCTATGGTTTACCTGGGGGGTGTTTGGGTATCAATTGCGGACACACAAAGACCCCGTTTATCCCTGGCGTGAATAAAAAGCCTGAACTAGATGAAGACATAAAAGGCATCACTCCAGAGCAGGCTATTGAGAATGCGAACGCACAGGCTAAGCAGAGAGCCCTAGAGCGGTCTATTCGGCACACCAAGGAACAAATCCATGTGGCAAAGAAACTAGATGATACAGAACTAATTGAGCGCTATACATCGAAGTTAGGCAAGCAGAAACGTGCTTTGAAATCCTATCTTGATGAGCATAAGTTCCTTTATCGGGATAGGGAGAGGGAGAAGTATCAAAAAGACCCTGTAAGTTGGGCAGAGATGGAGTTGAAGCAGAGGAAAGAATTGCGTAATCGTTTGAAAAATATAGCCCAAAATGATACAATAAAGTTACAGGATATCCAACTACCACAATCGTTGAGTGCGATGGCTAGAGATATCTATGTCAAGTCAGATTATCCAGTTAGAGGAGACTATCTAATTAAACGTGGCAGTATAATTACAAATGTTGAAGTGATTGCTGGCAAGGATGTTAGAAGACAGATTGATGATATCCGTCGATTGGTAAGAGAACACGGAGGGAATGCTAAAGACTGGCAAAAAGTAAAAGGTATTGCCACGTTATCAGACGGCAGTAAAATAGAAGCCCACTGGTATCAAGCAAAAAATGTAGGGAAAGTAGAATTTAGAGTCAAGAGGTGGTTGTAGTGAAAGCTAAGTATATTGGTAAGACCGAATCTCATACTTTGGATAATGGGAAAATTTATGAAATCCTTTCGATTGAACGTGGATGGTACCGTGTAGTAGATAAATCTGGAGAAGATTATTTATACCCGGCCGAAGAGTTTGAAATTGTATAACAATCAGTAGCATTCGAGAAATCGGGTGCTTTTTTGTTGCAAAAAAATGGAAAGGAGGTCGCTATGAGTAACAAACGTATCAAAAAGAAATACAAACCATTCAAAGAATTATGGGATTGTATGGAATGGTTTATGTTTAGACTGAATAGACATGTTGCTCGACTTGATAGTTTGGAAAGTCGTTTGGATAATCTGAAAGGTGTTGAATCTACAAACATCCAGACCATCAATCGCATGTTTGAAGATTACGAAAAACGGCTTGAAACGTTAGAGCGTGAAGTCAAACAACTTAAGAAACCGTTCTGGAAACGGTGAGGAGGTGGTCACTCATCTTGACAGCAGGAAAGACTGCACCAATCAAATAATCTAACCGTGTGGAAATCCATACGGTTTTCTTTTTGCCTTTATCCGCAGGCGTTAAAGAACGGAAATAAAGCGACCAATCGCTTATTATTGGAAGGAGCCAACATGGCAGAAGAACAGACAGTAGACCACGCTACTGAAACCGTGGAAGAGGTGGCTGAAAAGACATTCAGTCAAGAGGATGTTACTCGTATCAGTACCAAAGAGCATAAAAGCGGATATTCTAAAGCGATAAAGGACCTAGGCTTTTCCGATGTAGAAACTGCAAAGAATGCTTTGGCTGAATATGCGAAGTGGCAGGAATCGCAAAAGAGTGAAGCAGATAAACAGGCAGAGGCTTTGACTGCTAAGGATAAGGAGCTCGCAAATGCACAAGCTGAAAATAAGATTTTGGCTTCTAAACTAGCAGCACTATCCAAAGGAGTGAATACCGAATCTGTGGATGATGTGATTGCTCTTGCGGAACGCTTGGTAACTGACGAAGTGTCTATTGATGATGCAATCGGTCAGGTACTTGCAAAATATCCTCAATTTGGAAAGCAAGAGCCAGTTGAGGATAAGAAACCAACGATTACTGTTCCAGGTAATCCAAGCGCAAACGGTCAAGTAGAAAACAATGACCCATTCCAAGCTGTTATTAACAGTTATAAACAATAAGGAAGGATATTTATATGACAACAAATAACCAAAATCTCCCTGTGCGCCAATACGCGCCACAATATCGTCAAATTTTAGGAACTGTCTTTGACGCAACGAAAGCTTTTTCTGGTGTTTTGGCTCCTATTCAAACTTTGGACGGAGTACAATTTAACGCTAAAGCTTTCTCGGTTAAAACAAACGCAACTCCAGTAGTTGTCAGGACTTATAACAAGGATGCCAACACCGCTTTCGGAACAGGCACTGCCAATTCGTCTCGTTTTGGTAACTTGACAGAGGTTATCTATGCTGATACCGATGTCGAATATGACTATACATTGTCTATCCATGAAGGTATCGACCGTTACACCGTTAACAATGACCTGAACGCTGCTATTGCTGATCGCATGAAACTGCAGTCAGAGGCTCAAGTTCGTTACATGAACGTAAAAATTGGCAAATTCTTGTCAGATAATGCAGGTAAAACGCAGATTCTTGCTGATTTGAATGAAGATACGATCAAAAAGCTATTTAATGAAATCAATGCTTATATTGTCAACCAAGAAATCTCAGCACCAATGAAAGCATATGTGCGCGCAGAAGTTTACAACGCCATTGTTGATATGACTAGTGTGACAAATGCTAAAGGTGCTTCTGTTTCTTTAGATACAAATGGCTTGTTAAAATATAAAAATATCACACTCGTGGAAACTTCAGAGCGTTACTTTGCAGAAGGCACACTAGCAATTTTTGCGCCAGACGGCATTGTAATTCCGTTTGTAGGCATTCAAACTGCCCGCACCATTGAAGCCATCGAGTTCGATGGGGTCCAATTCCAAGCTGCAGCTAAAGGTGGTACTTTTGTTCTTGATGATAATAAAAAAGCTATCGTCAAAGTCACAGGTAACATTGTAGGAGGATAATATGGCTCAGTACGTTGCAATAGAGAACCTCTGGTTCGAGAAGGATGGCAAAACTGTATTGGATGGTGAAGTAGTTGATTTGACTGCTAATCGTGCAAAAGAAATCAATACATATTTTGGCAGAAAGGTCCTTGAACCTGTCAAGTCCGAAAAGAAAGAAAAACCGGAAATTTAATTTCCGGTATCTGTGGAGGTAGCTTATGTATCTGACAGAAGCAGAATTTGAAGCCTTTGGTTTTGAGACTGTGGATAATTTTGAAAAATTACTCTCACGAGCGCAATTAACCATTGACCAGTTCATTGGAAATTTCTATTCTCAAGTTGAATTCGAGTCAGATTTTGCGCCACGGAAAAAAGCAGTGCAGCAAGCGATGGCATTTCAAATTGCGTATTTGGATAGTTCGGGCATTCTGACAGCAGAGGACAAAGCAACTCTTGGAAGTATGACCGTCGGAAGGACTTCTGTCAGCTTTCAGAATGGCTCAAATTCGAACCATTCAGGCAAGAGGTATAACCTATGTCTTGATGCTTTAAATTGCTTGAGAGGGGCTGGATTTGGCTTTACGGGGGTGTCTTATGATAGATAAGCGAACCTTAGTGGATTCAGTCAGTATTTCAAAACCAATCGGAAAAGATCAGTGGGGGAATGTAGAGTTTGATATTCCCCTCTTTTTGTCTCCGGTAAAATTCGACAGAAACTATGAAAACACTGGTTCTGGCAATCGCCGAAGTGAGTCTAATCCGTCTGTTGTGTTAGTTTATCCACAATTTTGTCCAGTCGAACTTGACCGAACCTTTTTGGGTGGAAAAGTAACTTGTGATGGAATTGACTACATTGTACAGAAGGTTATACCTCAGTATCATCCGTTTCAAAAGAAAATCCTTTGCTACGAAATAGAGGTAATTTAATGGTCGAAGTTTCTGTAAAGATTGATTTGAAAGGTTTAGAGAAAAAAGTCAGCCCTCAAGCTTTCGCAAGAGGACGGCTAGCCTTAGTCAGTCAGATGAAAATGGACATGGAACGGTTCGTGCCAAAACGTAAGGGGGAATTGCGTTCTAGTGCATATACAACGAATGATTCAGTTGTGTATCAAACGCCGTATGCTCGTTTGCGTTATCATGGAAAAGTTCGAAAAGGGTTCTTTTCGGATAGACAGCGACGATTCTTCTTCGCGAATAAAGAGAGGTTATTGGCGCAAAAACCAGCCCCTGGTTCTGGTCCGTATTGGGATAAAAAAGCTTCAGCAATCTACATGAAACGATGGGAGGAAGCCTGTTTGAAAGGAATGGGAATTAAATGACTGAAAACAATGACTTTTTAGAAGTCCTATGCCATCATCTAAATACTCTATCTTTGCCACTAACGGCAAGAGTAGATTATGTCGATGAAACAGAAGATTTAGCGCTCTATCCTATGCCTGGTGGTGCAATTGAATTGGAAGATTTGGCAGGCAATCAAACAGTTGCGTTGAATTTTGGTATTGCAGTTAAGTCTCAAGATCAGCAGAAAGCAAACGCAATCTTGTGGGAAATCAATGCAGATTTAACACGCTTTGATTTGAACTTGCCTAGTCAAAACCAATCGTATGAGTTTCTAGGTCTATCTGTTATCAATACGCCATCGCTCAATGAATTAGATGAGCAAGGCTACTATATTTATCAGCTGGAAATTACAGCTCGTTTAGAAATTGAAAGGAATTAAAAAATATGGCAAAAAATAAAAACGCCCTACGAAAGCATTTTGTTGCTCCGTTCAACCCAGAAAGTCCTTTGGTTGAACCAAATCAAGATGCTTATTTGTGGTTAGCAAAAGATATTACAACCTCTTCTCCAGAAATTGAAGAGGAGACAGAAGAAGAAGCAGATTTCGCTGGTGATGGGACACCAATTACAACTGTTACTAGTGTAAAACGTGGTCGTACGTTTGAGGGTATTCGCAATATCGGTGACAAAGCACAGGACTTTATCGCATCATTGGAAGATGAAGTTGGCGATGCACGCCTTTGTTGGTACAAAGAGATTTCTGCAGATGGCAAGACCGCTAAATCTGGTGTTGCAACAGTGTCTGAAATTGAAATCGGCGATGGTGATGCGAAAGAATTTGAAAAATTTAAATGTAAAATTGCTTGGAACCAAAAACCTAAGACTACTTCTGTGGTACCAGGTTAATTTCATGAGAGGGGAAACCCTCTCTTTTTTTGAATGATAAAAAGGAGCTTTTAAAATGGTAAAAATCAATCTCAAAAATAAGGTCATTCCAATTGACTTCGGGGAGTTTCAACTAGAGTTCTCAAAAAGTGACGAAAATTTGAATAAAATGCGTGAATTCGGAAAAGATCTTGAGAAAAAAGGGCAAGAAATAGTAAAAGAAGATGGTAAGGAAGATATGGATAAAGTCCGTGAGTTACTCCGTCTTGCTTACGATGGTGTATTCGGCGAAGGGTCATTTGATAAGGTTTATGAACTATCCGGTCACTCAACAATCGACACTTTGAATTATTTCTTTGAGGTCTTGTCAGGCATTGAAGAAGAGCAGGTTTCAAATGAAAACAAGAAATTGATAGAGCGCTATATTGGTAAACAGAAATGATAGACCTGTCTAGGAATTTTGATGATGTGTTAGAGATAGATGGAGAGTTATACCCTCTTGATTTAGCTTTCGACAATGTCTTGCGACTGTTTGAAATGCTGAATGATGATGCGATTACGCCACTATTACAACCACATATCGCCCTAAAAATGTTATTAAGACAGGATTCGAAGGAACAGAAGAAGCGTGCGGAGGACTTGCTATCATCTCTATCAATTGAATCAGCTTTTGAAGTTTATAAAGCTATATCAGATGAGCACATCGTTATCAAAAAGGCCAAAGAGCAAGCTCCTATATATGATTTAGCAGGAAATCTTATAAAACGAAAACCTGTTGAGGAAGAGGATGATGATGAAGCAGATATGTCATTTTCTTTGAAATATGACGGCGATTATATCTATTCGTCGTTTTTACAAGCTTATCAAATTGATTTGATTGAAATGCAGGGTGTTTTGCATTGGCAAAAATTTTTTGCTTTGTTAAATGGGTTGCCCAGTGATACTAAGTTCGCAGAAGTAATTAGAATTCGGACCTGGGAAGAACAAAAAGGCGACAGTCCGGAATACAAAGAAAAGATGCGTCAATTGCAAGATGAGTACGCCTTGCCTGAATTTATTGATTATTAACGAAGGGAGGTAGTTTATGGCGGATGGTAAAGTTGTTATTAAAGCGGACTTTAATAGCAACGAAGCAGAAAGTGGGATTGGGAAATTAAAGTCCCTTCTCGGCGGATTGAGCGAAACAGGCTCAAAGGTTGGGTCTGTTTTTAAGTCGGTTCTTGGAGCGAACTTAGTATCAAGTGCAATTACAAACGGATTGTCAATGGTCTCTAGTGGGATTTCGAGCATCGTGTCCAACCTTAATGAATCAGCTGGTGCTTGGGCGAGTTTCGAAGGAAACATGCAAAATATAGGCATGAGCACTGGTGAGATTGACAAGGTCCGCGGTAGTCTTCAAAACTATGCAAAAGATACCATTTATTCAGCTTCTGAAATGGCTTCTACCTATGCTCAATTGCGAGCAACTGGAGTCGAAGGTACAGAAGAGCTAGTTACAGCATTGGGAAATCTAGCCGGTTCTGCCGAAAACCCAGCCCAGGCAATGAAATCTTTGTCGCAACAGGTAACTCAGATGACTGCCAATTCTAAGGTTCAGTTCGCTGATTTTAGGATACTTGCACAACAAGCACCTGCAGCAATGGCTGAGGTTGCTAAGAAAATGGGGATGACCTATGGAGAGTTAACCACGGCTATCAAAGACGGAAGGGTTGAAACAACAGCGTTCTTTGATGCGTTAAAACAAGCGGGCGCAGCAGGTTCTATTTTCGAAGACATGGCAAGAAAGCCCAAGACTGTCTCTCAAGCGTTAGATACTTTGGTCGATGGTATTTCTAATAAGCTATTGCCGAAGTTTCAGGAGTTTAACCAAGTTGGGATTGATTTTATCATAGGCATCGCGGAGGCGATCGAGAACATCAATATAGACGGTATCTTCAAAAGTTTTGATAATCTAACCAGTGGTTTTAGAGATTTGGGTGTTTTTGATAATTTCAAGGCAACCTTGTCCAGCATCGGCGACATGTTTAAGTCGGTCTTTACCTTTGATCCAGCGAACATGAATACAGCCGTTGTGACCATCAGTAACATTTTGAACAATCTGATGTTCAATATTCAGGATATAACTGCAGCTATATCGGATTTCTTTGCTGGTTTTGCAGATTCTGGGGCAGTTACAGCCTTAACGCTAGCTTTCTTTGATTTGAGCGAGGCAGGACTGGACCTCTCCGAAAAACTTTCCGGGGCGATACCTTGGGAAACAATCGGAAATGCGGTCGGTCAAGTCGTTAAATTCATTGCTGAGATCATTTCGGCAATTGCTCAATTTAGCCAAAAAGTTGACGGAAATATTTTCAGAGGTTTACTAGTTGGTATTCCTGCTGCAATCGCTGGTTTCAAGGCCTTTAACTTCCTAAAATCCTTCAATCCTTTTAGTTTTTTCAAAAAGAATGCTGCTGACGGGGTGGGGGGCGCTGGAGAAGCGGTTAAGAGGTCAAAAAGTACCATTAGTCAAGTATTTTCTGGTTTATCCAATGTGATTAAGTCGTCTGGTACAGCTATCAAAACGGCTGCAACTGGAATTGGTACAGGAATATCTACTGCTTTTAAGGGAATTGGCACAGGCATTGCTACAGCGGCTAAGGGTATTGGTTCAGCTTTGAGAATGTTGAATCCTGCCCAGATGTTGGCTTTTGGTGGTGCTGTTGCCATTGCTGCGGTCGGTATTGGTGCTGGTGTTGCTATTATTGCTGCTGGTTTTGCTTTACTGGCAACTCAAAGTCAGGGTATTTCTCAAATCATTACTGCTATCGGTTCGGCTTTTAGTATGGTCGCAAGTACGTTGATAGGCGCTTTTGCTCAAGCCATTGTGACGGTTGCTGAGGTCTTGCCGATAGTGGCGCAGTCACTGGCTATGCTTGCTCCGTTAGTCACTGCTTTTGGTCAAGCGATTTCTATGGTCATTGTTGCTATTGGTAGCGTAGCTCCGCAGTTCGCTATTTTGGCGGTCGCTATTGGTTCTGCCGTTTCTTCGGTAATCGGTGCGATTTCTGGTCTTGTCACGGCTATTGCTGGTGGGATTTCTCAGATTATTACAGCAGTAACTCCTATCGTGGAAATTATTTCAACGACTTTCACAACAGTTGTCTCTATCATTGCCAATGCGATAGTGCAGATAGTGCAGGCACTTGCTCCGTTTATCCCTGCAATAGCCGATATGGTTGTACAGGTTGCTCCTCATTTGGCTTCGATTGTTCAAGCGTTTAGCGACATGGTTGCGCAGATTAGTCCGATTATTGATAGTCTGACCAATCTTGTCAGAGGGTTAGGAGATAGTATTCGTACCGTTCTTGATGGAGCAAGAGGGGTCATTTTGTCATTCGGTGAGTCAGTTCGTACTATCCTTGATGGGATTGCTGGTGTGTTTGATTCAATCGGCAATGCTGCGTTAAATGCAGGCAGAGGCTTCAACCAATTGGCACAGGGAATTGAGCGGATTACGAAGTTAAATCTTCTTGATATGGGAGCAAGTCTTGCAGCGGTAGCGACTGGTCTTGGCTCAATCGGGGCGACATCTGGAGGATTATCTTCGGCAAGCGGTGCCTTAACTGGTATTGTTCAAGGTCTTGCGAGATTGCAAGCTGTTGGTATCGGAGTTTTAGGAGTTATGCAGACGTTGGGGGCAACAACAGGAAGAGCGATGTCTGTAATTGCTCAATCTATCCAACAAGCAGTTTCTGCAACTACTAACGGCATGAACAGGATGGTATCTATTGTAAGGCAGTCAGCTAGTCAGATGACGCAAGCAGGACAAAAAGCTGGTAAAGGCGTAGCTGATGGCGTGACAAATGGAATAAAAAATGGCATATCTGGTGCTCAGGGTGCTATGAAGGCTATGGTAAATGCTATCCGTTCTACAGGGATGTCTGGAGTTTCTGCTATGCAACAGGTTGGTTCTCATATCGCCCAAGGATTGGCTCAGGGGATGTTGTCTGGGCTTGCTGCAGTCACTTCAGCAGCAAATGCTTTGGTTGCTCAAGCTGAAAGAGCGGCAAGGGCTAAGGCGCAGATTCATTCGCCAGCAAGACTTTTCCGTGACCGTGTTGGTAAATATATCTCACAAGGTATCGCTGTTGGTATTGAAGGAAATTCAGGATATGTTGTTGATTCGTTAGCACATGTACAAGATGAGATGATGAAATATCGTTTTAGACCAGAGGATATTTTAGGTGGCGGTAGTAGAGGCAGTATTTCTTCCGATATCGCATTGCGTTCATCTGCAGAACGAGCGAAATTCGCACACGTTGCAACGGAAAAGGACAAGTCCAATTCGTTAGTGCAGCAAGCATTAGAGTTAGCTGAGCAGGCTGTAAAGCGTCCAGTTCAGATGGTTACTGATACAGGCGCTTTGATTGCAGAAATAGGTAGACCTATGATGGAATTCCAAGAAAATAGTTTACGGTTTGAAAGAATGATGGAGGGGAGGATTACGTGACGAAATTCGATGTTGAATTTAATGGATATTCTTTATCAAATGTCTTGAGGATTACAGATGTGATTCGACCAATAGGTAACGAACGAAACCTAATGTTAAATGAATCAGTAGAGCTTGGAGCTTCTGTTACAGGCGTTAAAGTAGCGGGCAAGATCATTAAAGTGAAATTTTCCATCCAAGATAAGGGTATCGAATATACCAAGCACGAACTAGCTAAAGTGTTCCACACCACTTCATTATCAAAACTGACATTTTCAGATGAGCCAGATAAGTATTATCTGGCTTTTGTTATGGGTGGAATCGAGACAGAGAATGTGAAATGGTGGTTGCAGAAAGGGGAGATAAAATTTTATATCCCAGACGGAGTAGCACACTCCAATACATATAAAACCTACAACTCCCCCAAGGTGGAAGATAGAAAATTGGTCTTTGACATTGTAAACAATGGAAGCGTACCTGCTTATCCAATTATCAATGCAGTCCATACGGACGAAAATGGGTATCTAGGATTTGTTTGTGTGGAGAACGAAGCTAACACGGATAATGTCCAATACAGCCTTATGGAGGTCGGGACCCGTCACCAATTTACAACTGAAACTGAAAGTGTGCAAAAGTCCAAGTCTATCTTTGATTATAAAGATATGACTACCGCTTTAAATGCAGGGACGAAAGGGCAAGCAGTTCCTGGTGTTCCTGGATCCTATAACGCTACGTTTATTACCGAGCCTGGTACTAATAACCAAAAGAGACTGACAGTCTCAAGTGGTGCAAGCTCTATCGCTTGGACTATTCCACGAGACGCTTCATCAACAACCAACGAACGCCTTTCTTGGAACCAGTCGATATTTTCATCGGGGTTCAATTTGACGGGTGGAAGTGTCAATGTGGTGTTATCGGATACGGCAGGACAATTCCTTTATGGTGTAGAGTGCATGAAAACAGAAGTCTTTGACAGTGTTCGACTTCGTTTAATTGCAAGTAATGGACAGGGTGGAAGCAATGTTTTAAGGTCACAAGAATTTACAAATCAAAACTATTCCTACCTAACATATGGTCGCCCAGCTAACTTAGTTAATCCCTTTTCATCAACAGGTGGAAACGTGGAATTAAGTAGAAATGACCAGACAGTGACCTTGACTTTCCCTGGAGGGAATTGGACGATACAAATCCCAGAAATCAAAGGGAAAAAGACTGGTAAAGTACATGTAATTATCGCAAAGGATAGTTCGCCATTTAATTTTGCGCCGATGATGTGCGGTATACATACCATTAGTTATCGAATGGATTACACCCCAGAAGCCAGAAAAATCCCTAATCGCTATCCAGTGGGGTCAGAAATTGAAATCAACTGTGAGACTGACCGCATCATCGTAAACGGCCTAGACAGAATGAATGACCTAGTTCATGGTTCGGGGTTCCTTAGAATTCCGCCTGGTAAGTCTACGATTGAAGTATATCGGTCTGATTTCTCAGTGACCCCTCCAAGGATAGAAATATCATTTGAAGAAAGGTGGCTATAGATGCTGTTAACAATACATGACAACCAGTACCGAAAAGTTGCCTTTATCGACAACGAGAAGCAGGGTACTTTGAATTACTTTAACGACAGATGGCATCGCAATCTTGAAACTGGTAGTTCAACATTTGAATTTAGTGTGTCAAAGAAAGATGTTGAAGGTGACAAGGCTTATTCGAGAGTGTACCAACAATTGAACGAAAAGGCCTTCGTCAGCTTCCAACACAAGTCTAGAAATTATATATTTTATGTCAGCAAAGTTGTCGAAACACATACAAGAATCAACTGTCTCTGCTTGAATCTGAACCTGGATTTAATCAATTCGGAAGTTGGTGCTTTTAAAGCTACAAGGGCTATGAGTTTTGCGGAATACTGCAATGCCATGGGACTATTACGCTATGAGAAGATGTCAATTGGCATCAACGAAGTATCAGAAAGTCGCAGAACGCTAGAGTGGGATGGGACAGAATCGAAAGTAGCCCGACTTATCAGCTTGGCCCGTAACTTTGAAGCGGAAATTGATTTTGACACTCAGTTTTACGATGATTCCAGTCTCAAATCTTTTAAAGTTAACGTTTATAAGGCCAATGACGGAGAGAAAAACCAGGGAGTGGGTCGCCGTAGAGATGACCTGCTCTTAGTGCGAGGGGTCAATCTAGCTGAAGTTAAACGGACAGTTGACAACTCTAAAATCTACAATGCACTTACCCCAGTTGGAAAAAATGGGGAACGAGTTATACAGTTAGCTCCGTCAAGTTGGTCTGTCAAAAACGAAAAAGGAGAGCTTGAGTTTTACCAAAAAGGCGGTACGCTTTACGCCCCGCTATCTGCTCAGAGGTTTCCTTCGGCCTTTCCTGATAAGGAATCTGGCGAACAGTGGATAACTCGGACAATGGAAATTGATAGCGCAGACCAAGAAAAGATACGGTCTACCGCTTATCGTGAGTTGAAGAAGTTTGCCTATCCGGAAATCACCTACGAGGTAGAAGGGTATGCAGATTTAAACATCGGTGACACGGTAAGAATACAAGACGATGGGTTCGTCCCCATGTTGGTCATCGAAGCGAGGGTTATTGAACAAACACTCAGCTTTACTAACCCTAGCTCAAACAGAACGACCTTTGGTAATGCTAGAGCATTAGAGAGCCGTGTGTCGACCGATTTAATTAAACGCTTGGAACAGATGGTGGAATCCGCAAGACCATACACCATCAAAGTGCTGACTTCAAACGGTACATACTTTAAAAACCGTATCGGTCATTCTGTAGTGGAAGCTAGGTTGTATAAAGGTGGAACACCAATCGAGGATGTGACCTGGACTTGGGAATTTAAGGGCCAGTCGACCACAGGACAATCTTTCCAGGTAGACGGAAGGGAAGTTGGCGAAACCGCTGTGTTGCTTGTAAAAGCCATGCAGGGAGACAGAGAGCTTACCAGAGAAGCGGTGTCATTTGTCAATGTCAACGACGGTGCATCTGGCCAACCAGGGCTTGCTGGTGCAGACGGACGGACACCGATAGTACATACAGCCTATGCCAATAGCGCAGATGGTAGTGTTGGTTTTAGCGTATCTGACTCAACCAATAAAAGTTATATCGGTACTTGTACAACCTACCTGGATACGAACCCAACAGGAGAGGACCCACGAGACTATCGCTTGTATTCATGGGCTAAGTTCAAGGGAGAAACTGGTCGAGGAATAGAATCTACCACGCATTACTTCTTGGCAACCAATCAAGGTAGTGGCGTGACGGCATCAACGAGCGGTTGGACAACTACAGCTCAATACACTAGTGAGTCTAAGAGGTATCTGTGGAATTACACAGTGACACAATACAGCGATGGTACAAGCCAGACCAGTTCGGCCATTATTATCGGTGTTCATGGCGCCAAGGGTGATAAAGGCGATAAAGGTAATGACGGTATTGCGGGCCGTGATGGTGTAGGAATTCGTTTAACAACCGTTACCTACGGCATGAGTCCAAGCGATACTATCCAACCCACATCGTGGTCAGCAAGCGTTCCTACTCTAGTTAAAGGTCAATATCTATGGACTAAGACAGTCTGGACATACACCGATAATCATACGGAAACTGGATATCAAAAGACCTATATTTCCAGAGACGGAAATAATGGTCGTGATGGTATACCGGGGAAAGACGGGGTGGGAATTCGGTCAACAGCCATTGCTTATGCTGTCTCAACTAGCGGAACTTCCGCCCCTACCGTTGGTTGGGGTGAGCAGGTGCCTAGTGTACCAAGTGGTCGATATCTGTGGACGAGGACGGTCTATACATACACGGATAACGATACCGAAACAGCGTATTCCGTGTCTAAGATGGGTGAAAAAGGTGATACAGGTGCTCAAGGAGTGCCTGGTCCTAAAGGAGCGGACGGAAGAACACCTTATGTCCACTTTGCTTACTCCGATAATGCAGATGGTACTGGTCTGACAACTTCTGATAATGGTCAGCGCTATATCGGGCATTACTCAGATTACACCCAGGCTGACAGCACGGACAAGACCAAGTATCGCTGGGCGGATAGATGGGCGAAGATTGAACTTGGTGGAAGGAATTACATCCTTCAAAGTGATACTTATTCGACAACAGGAAGTAAGTATTTTGATGTGACACCAGAGTTCCTTGATTATGCTTATTCTGGAAAGTATGTGACCATTAGCTTGGACATCAAGGGCGAAAACTTAGTCCCTGATGCTTCTGGTCGGTCTAGGATTGGCTGTGAGCTACGCTTGAATCTTTCCAACGGTGGCAACCTCTATTTACAATGCCAAAAGATTGTATCAGGAAACCTACCAAGGGAACGGATTAGTGTCACACGACAAATACCTCAAGGTGTGTCTGTTACTGGGTTGAATAAGGTTGATATGTATATACAGGTTGGCGGAACAGCTATGGCAGGAAGACCTAAGTTCGAGCTTGCCTCTAGCCCGTCAGACTGGTCTCCTGCTCCAGAAGATGTAGAAGAAAGTATCCGAAAAGAAGCGGAAAACGCTGCTTACAATAACCTCAAGTTACAAGAACAAGCACAGGCAATCCGAGTTGAGCTAGAGGCTAAGGCACTTGCAAGCGAAGTCAAAGCATGGCTAGGAGAATATCGCTCTTTTGTGGAACGGTCTGATGGCCAAGTAGCAGGTTTGTCTCAATCATTCTTCGAGTCTCAAGCTAGGATTGTTGAACTAGAAAAGAACCTGGGCGAAAATGCTTTGATGTTGAATTTTGTCAATAATTATTTGAGGGCTTCGGAAGATGGTGTGACCTTGGGTAATAAGGATAATACTGACTATATTCAAATTACACCCGAAGGCATCCAACTCATGTCCGCAGGGGTGGCAGTTGCAACCATAGCTAACGGACTGATGAAAACAGCTCACGGTGTGTTGACAGATAGTTTGCAGGTTGGGAAATTCCGTTTTGAACAATCGAGACGGAATCCAGATATAAATGTGTGGAGGTATGTGGAGTAGATGGTAATGTATGAAAAAGTGTCTGTATATAACACTTACAAAACAGTTGTCATTGTTGACGAAGTTAGCCAAAACAGAAACAACAACACTACAACGGTCAGGGTTCGTGCTCACTTGGTTCCGTCTACGCAAAAAGGGACACTGGCACAGTGGTCGAACAATCGGAGTCCAAGTTCTAGTATGCCAACCAAGTGCACATTGGTTGTTGATGGCGTTGACTATGTTTGGAATATACCTGACGGCTATGCATACTCGCACTACAACTACTGGATACAACAAAATCCAACAGGGTTGTTAATCGATAAGACGTTAACATTTGTGCATGATGCTCAAGGGAGTCGGTCAATACCGATAAAGTTACTATTAAACGGTACAAATTTTTATCACGACGGCATTGCAGAGACGCACAGGATAACGAGTATTACTCAAACTTCAACGGAAACTATTTCGGGGAATGTGATAGGCAATCCAGTGAGTATCGCAATTTCCCGTTCAACAGAGGCGCTAACTCACAAAATATACTGGTCGTTCGGGACCTTATCAGGGACAATATCTGAGAATGCCACAACCTCAGCAACTTGGACACCAACGCTAGCACAATTGGCACCCCAGATACCCAATTCATCATCTGGAATAGCGAGAATACGGGTTGAATCCTATGTCAATGGTACGAAGAATGGTGAGCGCACCTATGAGCATAACTTGTATTTACCTAGCACGGTTAAACCAACCCTTACGGGCTTAACACTGACAGATGGCAATGATAAGGCAAAAGCTTTGAATTTAGGGGCCAATACCTTTGTTCAAGCTCAGTCAAATATCCGCCCACGTTTTGTTGGTGCAAACGGCATCTACGGCTCCCAGATTGTCTCCTATCGGGCTGAAATCCAACACTGGGTCAACAACCAGTGGCAGGCAACAACATTGTCTACAACAGCCAATAACGGCCTCACGGGGAACGCAAACTTTTCTGGTAGAGCAAAGGTTGTAGCGTATGTCACAGATAGCCGTGGCAGGCAGTCTGACAGGCGAGAGGTAGAGATAAACTATCTACCTTATCATGTACCCGCTATCTCTTTTAGAGGTGAGCGTACGGGTGCAGATGATGTGAAAATCAATGTCATTCGCAATCTAAAGATTGCACCGCTTACTGTCGGAACTATGCAAAAGAACACAGCACGTTTGAGTTTCGATGTTGTGGATGTCCAGACTAATCAACGCACGAATAATGTTGGTGGCTCAGCTAACTGGACTGGTGCAACAGAACACGAAAAAATCAATTGGACTGCAACCTTAGATGGTACCTACGATGCTGGCAAGACGTACTTAGTTATCGGTAAACTATCTGACGCTTTCCATACTTCAACGTTTGAATACAGGGTTGGGGTGCAGGCAGTGCCAGTGTCCATATCTAAACACGGTCTAGCCGTTGGCAAAGAATGGACTAGGGGTGTCCTAGATGTAGGAAACGGCAGTCTACCAGCTTATTTTGATTGTGATATCATCATGCATGGAATGATGGTAGGACACTACGGTTCTAAGCACACAAATGATTTCAATACTACAGCAGTAGCGGGTTTTTACAATTTTTCTGGCCAACCAAACGGCAGACCACCTCAAGAAACTGGCACAATCTGGGGAGTTTTGGAAGTCATCAATTCTCACCGTATGGACGAAACAAACCCGACAAATTCAGCGTCATGGGTTTACCAAATTTGCCGAACAACAACCCAGAAAATATACACTCGCGAGCGAATCAACCGAGGAAATTGGAGCAGTTGGAAACAACTAGCAACCACGGACTTAATCGGTAGCCAGAAACATAAGTTGTCGGAAGATAATGGAGTTGCTATCCAGGTTACTGGCGATTGGAACAACGTTACAACAACAGGCTTTTACCGTGGCAGTGGACTTGCAAACCAGCCGAGCAAGGCAGGAGCGCATTCCTGGTATTACGTCCGAGTTACAGGGCACGATGCCGGTCGAGCTTGGGTCTTGCAAGAAGCTGTTGATTTCAACGGTGTTGGCTCTTGGTATCGGGTTAAGTTAAACGGTGCCTGGCAACCGTGGAAAGAATACGCATTGGAAAAACCTGCGCCAACGTGGGTGTCTACCGGGGTCGCAGGGTGTGATTATAAAGTTAATGGTAGTGTTGTGAGTCTAAGGATAACCCGGTTTAATACAGGCTACAATGCCATAAGCAACTTAGGCACGATACCGTCACAATATGTTCCGAACGCAAACACGACAACAGACTTCATTGTGCCAACTTCAAGTAAAGCAACGACTAAAGTACAAATACACTCAAGTGGAACTATCGTTTGCTCTGAATATAACGCGACAATAACCACTCAAGTAACGTGGCAAATTTAGAAAGGATACATTATGGATTTTATTTACGCATCAAAATCTCTGGACTACCACCTTGACGGTAGCCCGAAACATACACGGTTGGTCTTGACAGATGAACAGGGTTCGCAGATTATCTGCCTTTTGCCTAGCGATTCTATCAACAAGACCAACGAGGAATTGGTCGAAGAGGGTAGTGATTGGATTTATAACAATTTCTTCCCGAAACGGGCAGAGAATGAGAAGTTCGGTATTGTTGATAAGAAAATTGCTGAGTTAGACGAGGCAACGATAGAAATGAAAAAACTCACGCATGAAAACCGTGAGATGTTGAGAATGGTGACAACAATTGTAAATTCAATTATTTTGCCACCAGAAGAGGAAGAAGAGGGGGCTATAGAAGATGAAGAGCCTACTGAAGAAACTATTTAATTTATATCAAGGAGGAGAAGCAATGATGATTAATTATTTCGCAATGCAAGTACAGTTAGGTTGGATTACTTTGGAGCAGGTTCCAAGACGGTATCGTGCTAAAGTTCAGGAACTACTTGAACTGTCAGAGATTGGTGTAGGCGAAGCAGATAAGGAGGGGTAGCCTATGCACATTAAACCAGAGCATGTATATGCCTTGGTCGGATTTGTGTCCACAGTCGTCGGATTGTGGACCAATTTTTCGGCCAAAATCACAAAGCAGGAAAACCGCATCACAATCCTGGAAAAGGACATCGAAAATCTCAAGGAATTTAAAGAGAGTGCTAATCGCCGACTTGATAATCATGACGAGCAGAACAAAGCTATCTTGGTCCTTGCGGAGCAGGTCAAAAGCCTGGGTGACGATGTGCGGGAACTAAAACGCATTATCCTGAAGGAGAATTGATATGCATAAAATTAACTGGAAACTACGCTATAAGAACAAGGCGACACTAACAGCAATTCTTGCAACAGTGGTATTGCTTGCACAACAACTAGGTCTAAAACTGCCTGACAATATATCAGAAGTATTTAACACGGCCCTTACCTTGCTTGTGTTGCTTGGAGTTATCAATGACCCAACCACCGCTGGTATCGAGGATAGTGTGCAGGCATTGACCTACAGCGTTCCGAAGGATGACCGGGAATGAAAGTAGTCAAGGCAACATTGGTAGTAGTGGCGCTAGTTGTTTTAGCGCCCATTGCCTTTGTGATTTATCCGTTTTTGGAGGAGAAAGAAGATGACAACAGCAAATGATGTAGTAAGCTATTCCCTTTCTTTAGTCGGTCGTAAGGTCACTGTGCCAACGAACCCCTACGGTGGACAGTGTGTGGCCTTGATTGACCATATCATGCAACATTTGACGGGTGGTAAGTTGAATATGGCCTATACAAACGCCAAGGATTGCCTGGTCAGGGCTAAGAAGCTGGGATTGCCTGTGATTTATAATGACACAAGCAAGCCTGATTTAATCCCACAGGCTGGTGATTTCTTTGTCATGCAGTTCGGGCCTAATGACCCTTTTGGCCATATCGGTGTGTGTATCTCTGCTAATGTGAATGGCATGTCGACCGTTGAGCAGAATATCGACGGCTATTCTGACCATAATCGAAACGGTATCAATGACCAGTTGGAGATTGGTGGCGGCGGAATTACTCGCAAGCATCAACGAGACTATAGCAATGTTATTGGTTGGTTTAGGTTAAATTATTCTAGTCAATCAACAGCGCCGAAACCTGCTGCAGGGAGCAGACGCTACAAAGAAACTGGCGTGTTTACTGTCACAGTCGATTCAATCAATGTCCGTCGTGCGCCAAACACATCTGGACAGATTGTGGCAACCTACAAAAAAGGGCAATCAATCAAGTATGACGAAGTTGTTGTCGATTTTGATGGTTTCGTCTGGATTTCATACGTTGGCGGTAGTGGAATGCGTAACTACGTGGCGACTGGAACAACTAAAGATGGGAAACGCTATGGCGCTGCATGGGGGACTTTTAAATGAGCGATAAGACTAGATTGACATGGGTTAACGGTTCCGTTATTAAGCAAGGTGATACATCATCCATCTTTAAGTTAAAATTAAAGACGGATGATAATGCCGTTTTGAATGGTCCAGCTAAAATCCAACTGATCCAAGGGCAAGCCAAGATTGAGTATGATGCTGAGGTCGTTGATAACCAGGTCACATTTAATTTGCCAAATACACTGCCAGTCGGCAGTTACATCGTTGAGGTTGAGCATGCTGGATATGCCTTTCCATCGACTAACTCGGTCGTTTTGACAGTCAACGAAAATCTAGGGGATGTCATCACAGATGAGATTGCCGAGCTATTGACCGTTGATGAGTACATCAAGCAAAAGCTAGCAGACTATCAAACTGGCCAGATTGATTTGGATGAACTAGCGAGTAAGTTAACTATCCCGCAATATGATGACGGGCCTTTAACTACTCAAATTAGCGATATTTTGGCGGAAATTAGCGTCTTAAAACAGTCTCAGGAACAATCAGTCCAGTACGATGATAGCGAGCTTAGAAGTCAAATTAGCGCCCTTTCCGAACGCTTAGAAAATATTCAGCTGACGCCAGGCCCTCAAGGATTGCCTGGCAATGATGGCCAAGACGGCAAATCTGCTTATCAGATTGCTGTTGACAATGGTTTTGTCGGCGGTGAGAAGGAGTGGTTGGATAGTTTAAAAGTACCATCAGAAAGTCAAGCTGTTGTCAAAGTATTAAGACATGCGCCGACCGGATATGCTATCAGCGAACCGCTATCTGACGATGCGGGCGAGTATTATCAAGTATATTTCGACAACGGCTGCATTTTACAACTGCGAAAATCACTTAAAATCCCTGTCCAAGAGACTGGTGGTGTGCTTGGAATTGGTCAGGCTGCTGCGCTCGAAGCGTCAACCACGACATTGGCTGCCGCACCGCTAACTTATGCTATCATTCGAACAGCATGTAGGTCTGTCCAGCTCAATACATGGAAGACATCAAACGGGGTAGCACAATGGTATCGTGATGGATATATTGTGCTTAATCCAGTCAATGATGTAGCAATCTATGATTGGTCTAATGCAAAATATAACCCTGCAGATACACTCACAGTATCTCTTGATAACCAGCAGTACTTAATCCGCACCTTTTACGCTCTAGGGATTTGGGGCGATGCGACCGTGGAATCTTTTGGCGCAGTACGATTATAATTTTAGCCCAGCGATTTGCTGGGGATTATGATTTGTGAAAAGGAATGTGGTATAATAAAGATTATGAAATACAATGTAAGAATCAGTCAGAAAATCAAGGAAATAGTAGGGCTAGAAACTTCTGCAACTGACATTCTGATTCATGAAGAAAACCTTGAAAAGCATATGTTAAAAAGCAGACATCAAAATATGATAAAATATATTCCAGATATTACTGATATTTTGAATGCGCCAGACTACATAGGTCAGAACAAGAATGTCAAAACAGAGAGTTTCGAGGTTATCAAAGTTCTCGCAGATAATGTACTGGTTGCTGTCAAGCTGGATAAGAAAAACAACTATTTCTTTGTAGCTTCGGTTTATGATGTCACAAATTCTAAACTAAATCACATGAAGAGAAACGGTCGTATCAAACCATTTGACAAAATGGTGGATAAGTAGTAAACTGGATGTAAAGAATGATAACGAGGTCAGAAAGGCTCCTGACGCACTCGAAAGAGTACCTGAGATGTTGGATACGCCGCCCAACCGCTATCATTGTATTTCAAAAACCCCTCAGCGTTTGCTGGGGGGTTTTTTGTTTGCCAAAATACAGTAGAATACAGTAAAATACAGTAACGAGGTAGCTAAGACTACCGCCCCAAATCTGCCCCAAAAGTTTAGAAAAATGAGTATGAATAGGTCGAAAATGTAGTAAAAGAATTGCTTAAATTTACATATTTTGGTATCATATCACTACATGATTTTCCATCCTGTTCCCTCAGGGTGGATAATATAACGGCGAAAACCCTTATCCTATAAGGGTTTTTGTTGCACTTGTTCATAGTTTGTTCATAAAATTTGAAACTCCTGAAAGGAAATAAAGATGCTACATTTTGAAAATGACTATAATAAGGGAGCTCATCCTGCTTTACTGGAAGCTCTAATTACTACTAATGACGAGGGATTAGCAGGCTACGGACTTGATAGCCACACAGAATCTTCAATTGAGAAAATCCGCCAAGCTACAAATTGTCCTCATGCTCAAGTAACCTTCTTAGCAGGTGGAACACAGACCAACCAAATCGCTATCAATTCCTTGCTGGCATCCTACGAGGGTGTGATTGCTGCAGATACTGGGCATATTTCTACACATGAGGCTGGTGCTATTGAATTTTCTGGACACAAGGTTTTGACACTGCTGCATCATGAAGGGAAAATAACGGCAAGTGAGGTTGATAATTTCATCAAAGATTTCTATGCTGATGCTAATCATGCCCATATGGTTCATCCAGGAATGGTTTATATTTCTCACCCGACTGAATATGGTACGCTTTATAGCAAAACAGAGTTAGAAGACTTGTCCAAAGTTTGCCAGCAGCACAATATTCCGCTCTTTTTAGACGGTGCTCGCTTGGGTTATGGGCTTGCTGCACGCGATACGGATCTTGATTTGCAGGCCATAGCAGAGCTGACAGATGTCTTCTACATCGGAGGGACAAAACTTGGCGCCTTGTTGGGAGAAGCTCTTGTATTTACAAAGAATAATCAGCCAAAGAATTTTGTATCTATTGTCAAACATCACGGTGCCTTGTTAGCTAAGGGACGATTGATTGGAGTCCAGTTTGATCGATTGTTCACTGATGATCTCTATATGAGCATCGGACGGCATGCGATCGACATGGCAGAGCAACTCAAGGCAGTTTTAGTTGAAAAAGGCTATCGGTTTTATCT
Source organism: Streptococcus sp. A23 (assembly GCF_043674155.1). Lineage (NCBI taxonomy): Bacteria > Bacillati > Bacillota > Bacilli > Lactobacillales > Streptococcaceae > Streptococcus > Streptococcus sp. A23. Next base: position 50,777 of record NZ_JBIMJP010000006.1, read on the forward strand.
CAATTCGCCGACTAATCAGCAGTTTATTATTGTCAAAAATGAAGAGTTGCCGAAATTGTCTGAATCAGGCATTGCTTACAGTTTCTGGGAAAAATATGACGATAGTCACAGTATCATACGCTTTGCAACTAGCTGGTCAACTAGCCAGGCTGACATCGAACGGTTGAAAGAAATTTTATAGGTATGCAAGACAGTCCGTGGGCTGTCTTTTCGTAGTGATGGTTGGCAAAAGCTGGTAAAAAGTGATAAAATAGGACTATTGCAAACAAAGGAATGATATCATGATTTATTTTGATAACGCAGCGACGACTCAGGTCTATCCTGAGACGCTCAAGACCTATACAGAAGTAGCGACAAAAATTTGGGGCAATCCGTCTAGTCTGCACAATTTGGGCAGTCAGGCGACCCGTATCTTAGAGGCCTCCCGTAAGCAAATTGCAGAATTGCTAGGCAAGGATAGCAAGGAAATCTTTTTTACCTCTGGTGGTACAGAGGGGGACAACTGGGTTCTCAAGGGGGTTGCCTTTGAACGGTCGCATTTGGGCAAGCATATCATTGTGTCTGACATTGAGCATCCAGCGGTCAAGGAATCCGCCCTTTGGCTCCAATCGCAGGGATTTGAGGTGGATTTTGCGCCGGTCAATGCCCAAGGGTTTGTGGACGTTTCGGCATTGGAGAGCTTGTTACGTCCCGATACGATTTTGGTATCCGTCATGGCAGTCAACAATGAAATTGGCTCTATCCAGCCGATTGCGGAAATTTCAAACTTGCTGATGGACAAACCGACTATTTCCTTCCACGTGGATGCTGTTCAGGCTATCACTAAAATCCCGACAGAACGATTTTTGACGGAACGCGTTGATTTTGCGACCTTCTCTGGTCATAAATTCCATTCAGTTCGTGGAGTCGGCTTTATCTATGTCAAATCTGGTAAGAAAATTTCTCCGCTTTTGACAGGCGGTGGTCAAGAGAGTGACAAGAGATCAACAACGGAAAATGTGGCTGGTATTGCAGCAACTGCTAAAGCGCTCCGCCTCAGTTTGGACAAGGCGCAGGATAGCCAGAAACGATTGTCTGCCATGAAGCAAATCCTCTTGGAAGAACTCAGCACATTTGACCATGTGACTGTTTTTTCAGGCATGGATAATTTTGCACCAAGTATTTTGACCTTTGGCATTAAAAATATCCGTGGTGAAGTCATCGTCCATGCCTTTGAAGACCACCAGATTTACATTTCGACCACTTCAGCCTGCTCGTCCAAGGCTGGAAAACCGGCTGGAACCTTGATTGCCATGGGAGTACCGCAGAAGCTGGCTCAAACGGCCGTCCGTATCAGCTTAGACGATGATAATGACATGGGGCAAATCGAGCAATTCCTCACGATTTTCAAGCAAATTTATCACAATACACAGAAAGTAAGGTAGAATGAACTATTCAGAAATTATGATTCGCTATGGCGAATTGTCAACCAAAGGGAAAAACAAGATGCGGTTTGTCAACAAACTCCGCAATAATATCAAACATGTCCTTTCTGTCTACCCAGAAGTGACCGTTTATTTTGACCGTGATCGTGGTCATGTCTATTTGAACGGGGCAGATTATCAGGAAGTTTCAGCTTCTTTGAAGAAGATTTTTGGGATCCAAAATTTCGCACCGTCTTATAAGATTGAGAAGTCTGTTCCAGCCTTGAAAGAAGCGGTTGTGGAGATTATGCAGTCCATTTACAAGGAAGGGATGACCTTCAAGATTGCTGCGCGTCGTAGCGACCACAGCTTTGAATTGGATAGCCGTGACCTTAACCAAGTCCTAGGAGATGTGGTTTTCACAGCCATTCCAAATGTACAGGTACAGATGAAGTCGCCAGATATTACCTTGCGAGTGGAAATCCGTCCAGACGCAGCTTATATTTCCCATGAAGAAATCAAGGGGGCAGGCGGTCTTCCAGTTGGAACATCTGGAAAAGGAACGCTTATGTTATCAGGTGGTATTGATTCGCCTGTTGCGGGCTATTTAGCACTGAAACGTGGGGTAGAAATTGAAGCTCTTCACTTTGCTAGCCCTCCATACACTAGTCCAGGTGCTCTTAAAAAAGCCCATGATTTGACCCGTAAATTGACTGCCTTTGGTGGTAATATCACCTTTATCGAAGTACCATTTACAGAAATTCAGGAAGAAATCAAGGAAAAAGCACCTGAAGCTTATTTGATGACCTTGACACGCCGCTTCATGATGCGGATTACAGACCGAGTACGGGAAGAGCGTGGTGCTATGGTTATTATCAATGGTGAAAGTCTAGGACAAGTGGCAAGTCAGACCCTGGAATCCATGCAGGCTATCAATGCGGTGACAAATACACCTGTTATCCGTCCAGTTGTGACCATGGACAAGTTGGAAATCATTGATATTGCTCAGGAAATTGATACCTTTGATATTTCCATCCAGCCATTTGAGGATTGCTGTACCATCTTTGCCCCTGACCGTCCAAAAACCAATCCGAAAATCAAACATGTCGAGCAGTACGAAGCTCGCATGGATGTAGAAGGATTGGTAGAACGTGCTGTTGCAGGAATTATTGTGACAGAAATTACTCCAAAAGTGGAAGCAAAAGATGAGATTGACAATTTAATCGAAGATTTACTGTAAACTGTTGATGAAGTTTAATGTCTGACACGGTTGGGAAAGAATAGACAGCTTTAGAAAGAAATTCATTCGCGCATCAAATGAAGGTTAATTTTAACTTGATTTGATGCGTTTTTTAATTATTTGACTTAGGTGTCGTTACCTTAATAACCTAACGTTCGGAAAAAATCGAATTTTTGTGGTATAATGGACTTTCGAAAAAGATAAGAAGGAGTTTTTATGAAAAAAGGAGCTCTAACAGGATTACTCCTGTTTGGTATGTTTTTTGGTGCAGGAAACTTGATTTTCCCACCTGCACTTGGTGTCTTATCTGGTGAGAATTTCTGGCCAGCTATATTAGGATTTGTTGTGTCAGGTGTCGGTATTGCTGTCATTGCCCTGATTGTCGGGACATTGAATCCCAAAGGTTATGTACATGAAATTTCTCGCAAGATTTCACCGGCTTTTGCAACGGGCTATCTTGTTGCCTTGTATTTGGCCATTGGTCCCTTCTTTGCCATTCCGCGTACGGCTACAACGTCCTTCGAAATTGGTATTGCGCCATTATTGGGCGATGGGAATCCGAGTCTCTGGTTGTTTGGTTTTACAGCTCTTTACTTTGTGGCAGCCTACCTGATTGCCCTTAAACCGTCTCAAATCTTGAACAGTATCGGACGAATTTTGACCCCTGTTTTTGCTATTTTGATTGTGATTTTGGTGGTGCTAGGTATTGCCAAATATGGTTCGACCAGTCCTCTGCCAGCAGCAGAAGCTTATTCAGTTGGACAGGCCTTTGGTACAGGATTTATTGAAGGATACAATACCCTTGATGCTCTTGCGGCGGTTGCCTTTAGTGTGGTAGCGGTCAATACCTTAAAACAACTTGGTTTCTCTAGCAAGAAGGAATACGTCTCAACCATCTGGTCAGTTGGTCTTGTTGTGGCCTTAGCTTTCTCAGCACTATATGTTGGTTTGGCTTTCTTAGGAAATCATTTCCCTGTGCCTGCTGATGTTTTGGTATCAGATACTAACAAAGGTGTTTACATTCTTTCGCAAGCAACACAAGCCATCTTTGGGCCAAGTGCACAGATTTTCTTGGCAGCTATGGTTATCGTGACATGTTTCACGACAACAGCTGGCTTGATCGTATCTTCAGGTGAATTTTTCGCGGAGCGTTTCCCACGTTTTAGTTATAAAGTGTATGCAACTGTCTTTACCTTGATTGGTTTTGGGATTGCCAACCTCGGTTTGAACAATATCATCACTTTCTCAGTTCCTGTTCTTTTGGTTCTCTATCCAATTACCATCTGTATTGTTTTAATCACCATTGTCAACAAATTTGTGCCTCTGTCAAAACCAGGCATGCAGCTGACAGTTGGTGTGGTAACAGTCTTGTCGCTAGTAGAAGTCTTGGCTGGACAATTTGGTTGGTCAGGAATTTCAAACCTGATTGGAGCTCTGCCATTTGCCGGACAATCCTTATCATGGCTGATGCCAGCAGTGGTTGGCATCCTGCTCTCGCTCTTCTTGCCAAACAAACAGACCAGTGAAAGCTTTGAAATGTAAAAAAATCATACAAAACACTTGCAAAAGCGAGTGTTTTTTGGTATATTACAAGGGTTGACTATGCACACATCCTGTGCAACCGCACGAATACCGTTTAAGTGGTTCGTCCCACGGTACTAGGCGAGTCTTCACATTAAATTCGGGCTGAGCCCTAAAATTCATAGGAGGTGCATAATGAGCACATATGCAATCATTAAAACTGGCGGCAAACAAGTTAAAGTTGAAGTCGGTCAAGCTATCTACGTTGAAAAATTGAACGTTGAAGCAGGTCAAGAAGTTACTTTCGAAGAAGTAGTTCTTGTTGGTGGTGAGAAAACTGTTGTGGGTACTCCACTCGTAGCAGGCGCTACTGTTGTTGGTACTGTTGAAAAACAAGGTAAACAGAAAAAAGTTGTTACCTTCAAGTACAAACCTAAAAAAGGTAGCCACCGCAAACAAGGTCACCGTCAACCTTACACAAAAGTTGTTATCAACGCTATCAACGCTTAAGGCGTAGCTTGAAGCAATCATTACAGAAATTCGGAGGAATAACATATGTTAAACTTGAATCTTGCTAACTTGCAATTTATGGCCCACAAAAAAGGTGGAGGTTCAACGTCAAACGGTCGTGACTCACAAGCGAAACGCCTTGGTGCGAAAGCTGCTGACGGCCAAACTGTATCAGGTGGTTCAATTCTTTACCGCCAACGTGGTACAAAAATCTACCCAGGAGCTAACGTAGGTCGTGGTGGAGATGACACTCTTTACGCTAAAGTAGAAGGCGTTGTACGCTTCGAACGTAAAGGTCGCGATAAGAAACAAGTATCTGTTTACCCAATCGCTAAGTAAAAAAATGGTCCAGTGGACCATTTTTTCTTGCCTTTTTGAATTAAATGAAAGGCAAGGTTCGAACCTTTTTAGCAACTCTCCTTGAAATAAAAGAGAGAGTTGAGCTAGAAATAGCAAACAATAGGCTTTCCGAGATTTCGGAAGGCCTTTTTTTTGTTTTGATACCCATTTTTCATTTACCAAGGGCTTGGTGTGAAATGGTCAGGCATTGGTAGTTATATAAAAAGTTATCAGTTGAAAATGAATATGTAAATATAGGTTGACTAACAAGGGCAATAGATGCTAGAATTACCATATAATAGAATGAAGGGAGGCGATTCAAATGAAAGGAATAGTAAGATGTTTTAGAAAACAAGAAATCAAGAGTAAGGAGGTTAGGGCAAATTAACCTCCGAAAGGAGAAAATAATGAAGATTGTTGCAATAAGGGATTCAGTTGAAAAAGCTGAGATTATTAAAACGGTATTAGCCGATTTACCTGAGTGGTTTGGCTTACCTGAAAGTACTAAAGAATATGATCAGACGATTGGCTTTTATCAATCTTGTGGCTTTGCTAAGTTGGAAGTTTTTCCAAACTTGCGGGACGAATGGAATCCCTGTCTTATCATGATTAAAAAGTTATAGTCACTTACCGCCAGCAATTTTGCTGGTGGTTTTATTATGTGGTATAATAGAAAGATAGTAAAATGGAATGAAGAAAGGACGAGTTGATGAATATTCAACAATTGCGCTATGTGGTGGCGATTGCCAACAGCGGGACTTTTCGTGAGGCAGCGGAGAAAATGTACGTATCTCAGCCTAGCCTATCCATTTCCATCAAAGATTTAGAAAAAGAGCTAGGTTTTCAGATTTTCAGTCGGACCAGTTCTGGAACTTTTTTGACCCAAAAAGGAATGGAATTTTATGAGAAGGCTCAGAGTTTAGTCAAGGGCTTTGATCAATTTGAGCATCTTTATTTGCAATCAGAAGAAGGTGAAAAAACTTTTTCTATCAGCAGTCAGCACTATGATTTCTTGCCTCCCTTGATTACGGATTTTTCTCGGCAGCATCCTCAATATCCACATTTTCGGATTTTTGAGTCGACTACGGTACAAATTTTGGATGAGGTGGCGCAGGGGTATAGTGAGCTGGGAATTATTTATCTCAACGATCGCAATACCAAGGGGATTATGCAAAAGCTGGATAAATTGCATTTGCAGGTGATTGAGTTGGCGGAGTTTCAGACCCATATCTACCTGCGGGAGGATCATCCTTTGACTGCAAAGGCAGAGATTGAGGCTGAGGATTTGGTTGGTTTGCCAACGGTCCGATTTACCCAAGAAAAAGAGGCTTATCTTTATTATTCTGAGAATTTGATTGACACGTCGGATTCGTCGGTTGTTTTTGATGTGACGGATCGCGCTACCTTGAACGGGATTCTAGAGCGGACGGACGCCTATGCGACGGGTTCGGGATTTTTGGATGACGAGTCGGTCAATGGGATTACGGTCATTCCCTTTAAGGGGAAGACGGATAACCGCATGGTCTATGTCAAGCGGGCTGGCGATGAACTGAGCCATTGTGCGCTTGATTTTGTCGATACCATGCAGGCTTATTTTGATAAGAAGAAGGAAGAAAATGCGTAAGTTTGGATTGCCGCTTTTGGCAGTGGCTTTTATCGGTGTGGACCAGTTGGTCAAGGCTTGGACCGTAGCCAATATTGAATTGCACACCAGTCGGGAATTTTTGACAGGTTTAATGAGTTTGACCTATCTGAGAAATTATGGTGCGGCTTGGTCTATTTTGCAGGGACAGCAGTGGTTTTTCACCATTGTTACAGTGGTTGTCATGATTGGCTTGGTCTGGTATTATGTCAAAAATATCAAGGGAAATCTCTTGACCTTGTTCAGTTTGTCCTTGATGATGGCGGGGGCTTTGGGAAATTTTATCGACCGTTTCCGTCTGGGCTACGTGGTGGATATGTTCCAGCTGGATTTTATCAATTTCCCGGTCTTTAATGTGGCTGATATGTGTCTGTCGGTGGGAGTTGGGCTCCTGTTTATTTGTATCATGAAAGAAGAGAGTAATGGAAGTAAAAGTTGAGATTGGTGGCGTTCGGTTGGACAAGGCTCTGTCAGACTTGACAGACCTGTCACGGTCGGTTGCCAATGAACAAATTAAGGCTGGTCTGGTTTTGGTCAATGGCCAAGCCAAAAAAGCAAAATATAGTGTGCAAGCAGGCGATGTCCTGACCTACCAAGTACCGGAAGTCGAAGAAGTAGACTATGTAGCAGAGGACATTCCCTTGGATATTGTCTACCAAGATGAGGACGTTGCCGTGGTCAATAAGCCACAAGGCATGGTGGTGCATCCGTCTGTTGGTCACACGTCGGGTACGCTAGTCAATGCCCTGCTTTATCATGTGAAAGATTTGTCGGCTATCAATGGCGTTTTGCGCCCGGGCATTGTCCATCGGATTGACAAGGACACATCCGGTTTGCTGATGATTGCTAAAAACGACGAGGCCCACACCAGGTTGGCTGAGGAATTGAAAGCCAAGAAATCCCTCCGCAAATATATTGCCATTGTCCACGGAAACCTACCAAATGACCGTGGTATGATTGAGGCACCGATTGGTCGTTCGGAGAAAGATCGTAAGAAACAGGCAGTCACAGCCAAGGGCAAGGAAGCAGTCACACGTTTTCAAGTCTTGGAACGTTTCGGTGACTATACCTTGGTTGAATTGACCTTGGAAACGGGACGAACCCACCAAATCCGTGTTCACATGGCTTATATCGGTCATCCTGTGGCTGGCGATGAGGCCTATGGACCACGTAAAACGCTCAAGGGGCAGGGTCAATTTCTGCATGCTCAGACGCTTGGATTTACCCATCCGAGAACGGGAGAGCTGGTAGAATTTACGGCTGACGCGCCAGCTATTTTCCAAGAAACACTGGAAAAACTACGTCAAGCCACTCAGTAGTGACAATAAGAGCATCTTGCCCATTTTCCAAAAAGATGATAGACTGATACAGATAAAAAAGAAGGAGAACGAGAATGGAAACTTTACCAAATTGCCCACAGTGCAATTCAGAATATGTCTATGAGGACGGCGCGCTTTTGGTCTGTCCAGAATGTGCATACGAATGGAACCCAGCCGAGGTTGCTGAGGAAGAGAGCGGTCCAGTCGCTATTGATGCCAATGGCAATCGCTTGGCTGATGGAGATACAGTGACGCTGATCAAGGATTTGAAAGTCAAAGGCGCACCGAAGGATCTCAAGCAAGGCACGCGCGTTAAAGGTATCCGCATCGTTGAAGGCGACCACAATATCGACTGCAAAATCGACGGATTTGGAGCCATGAAACTCAAATCAGAATTTGTGAAGAAGATTTAGCATTTAGACTGGGAAATCCAGTCTTTTCAAGACGTAGACAAACTATGAATTGGCTCAAATAATCTGAGTAGCTCTGCTAATAAAACAAAAAATTATTTTATTTTGCGAGCGGAGTGAGCCCAAACCGCGACTTTCCGCTGTGATGAAAATGCCTGAAACGTTATCGTTTCAGGCATTCGGAGTATTTCGGGCTACAAAGGTCTCTCAGAACTTCGTAGGTTGTTGCTTGGAAATAAGAAAGCGACAAAAGGCTCAAATACTAGGTATGGAATTCCGTAGGTAGCTCAAACAGTCTAGGGGACTGTTTGAGGAGTAAACCTAGAAACAAGAAAGTTTACTTCCGTCCGCCTTCACCTCAGGAACGTCTGAAAAAGGTTTTAACATAAGAAAGGAAACTATGAAGAATCAAAGTATTTTATTTTACAGTCGTTGTTTGCTGGCGATTTTAGCCATTACAGGGACTGGTTTGGAAATTGCCAAGTACGGCATTGGTATGCTCATGTATTATACGGTTTTGTCCAATCTCTTGGTGGCGGTTTTTGCTGTTTATATGGTGTATGCCATGAACAAGGGCCAAAATTTGCAAGACCAGAACTTTCTGCGAATCAAGGCTGGTGTGACTATGTCCATCATGATAACCTGTGTGGTCTATCATATCATGTTGGCACCGCTGGCTGAGCATTTTTGGCGCGTAGAAAATCTTCTCTGCCACTATATCGTTCCTATTTATTTCTTGCTGGATACGCTCATTGTCGATCGGCAGGGACAGTACAAGTGGTTGGACCCCGTTGGTGGACCAGTCTGCCACTTGCCTACATGGCTTTTGGCTTGGTCAATGGATTTTTCCTCAAAATTCCTATTCCTGACGCCAAGGATAGTCCTTTTGCCTATTTCTTTCTCAATGTTCCCAAGTATGGCTGGAACTACGTTTTGACCTACTGCGCCATTATCTTTGTGACCTATCTGCTCTTTGGTTATGTTTTGGCGGGTGTAAAATCCCTAAAACCACAGTCTTTTTTGGCTAAATCAGCACCATTCTAAGCAAAATACGAAGATTATTAAATTTTTTACAGTAAGAATTTGTCGCCGTAGGTAAAGTGTGCTATACTGATGCTAGAAATCCTTTAAGTGCTGTCCAGAGAGACAGGTAAGGAGAGCATTGAGCAAATGTGGACATACAAGATGGGAAATTCTGTTGGAGTTTTTCATGCACTGGTCCTGTATTTTCTGAACTCTCCTGAAAGGGAGAGTTTTTTTGTATCATATTTATGGAGGTTTAGAATGAAAACCAAAGAAATCGTAGACGATATGACCATGAAACGGGCAATTACCCGTATCACCTATGAGATTATCGAGCGCAATAAGAATTTGGACAATATCGTCTTGGCTGGTATCAAGACACGAGGTGTTTTCATTGCCCGACGGATTCAAGAACGTCTGAAACAGTTGGAAGGAATTGATGTTCCTCTGGGAGAATTAGATACCAAGCCCTTCCGCGACGATGTGAAAGTAGAAGAAGATACCACCAGCATCACCGCCGATGTCAATGATCGTGATGTTATTTTGGTGGATGACGTTCTCTACACTGGACGTACCATTCGTGCCGCCATTGACAATCTCGTATCGTTGGGCAGACCTGCTCGTGTTAGTTTAGCTGTCTTGGTCGATCGTGGCCACCGGGAATTGCCAATTCGTGCGGACTATGTTGGGAAAAATATCCCGACCAGTCGGGTGGAGGAAATTATCGTTCACATGACTGAAATTGACGGTCATGACGCAGTTTTATTAGTAGAGGCAGAATAGGTCAGGCACAAAAAGGCAGGTAGTATCATGACAATTGTAGATGGTAAGGTTTCTCTCAAACACTTGGTAACAATGGAAACACTTTCGAATGAAGAGGTGTTGGGTCTCATTCAACGCGGACTGGCTTTCAAGAAAGGCGAGTCCGTTACATTAAGTCGGAAGTATTATGCCTCCAATCTCTTCTTTGAAGATTCGACGCGAACGCATAAGTCATTTGAAATGGCGGAGCTGCGCTTGGATATGGGCATGATTGACTTTGATGCTCGAACCAGCTCGGTCAACAAGGGCGAGACCTTGTACGATACCATTTTAACCATGTCAGCCTTGGGCGTTGATATTTGTGTCATCCGCCATTCCGAGGTTGATTACTACAAACAATTGATTGATAGTCCGAGCATCCAGACCTCCATTGTCAATGGTGGGGACGGTTCTGGGCAACACCCAAGCCAGTCCTTGCTGGATTTGATGACCATTTATGAAGAATTTGGCACCTTTGAAAATCTGAAAATTGCCATTGCAGGCGATATTACTCACTCGCGGGTTGCAAAGTCCAACATGCAAATCCTCAAGCGACTGGGGGCAGATATTTACTTTACCGGCCCAGAAGAGTGGTATTCGGCGGAATTTGATGTCTACGGTCAACATGTTGCGATTGATGATATTGTCGAGGAAGTGGATGTCTTGATGCTTCTGCGTGTCCAACATGAGCGCCACGATGGATCAGAAAGTTTTTCAAAAGAAACCTATAATCGTCTACATGGATTGACGGGGGAACGGTACAAGCGCTTGAAGGAACAGGCGATTGTTATGCACCCTGCGCCTGTCAATCGTGATGTTGAAATTGATGACCAGCTGGTAGAGGCTCCCAAATCGCGGATTGTTCGTCAGATGCAAAACGGCGTCTTTGTCCGAATGGCGATTTTGGAGGCGATTGTAAATGGTAAGGTATAGAACCTGTATTCACAGCTCGGCACATTTAACTAAGGCTGGTTTTCTGCCCCCTTTGTGAATATAATTTCAAAACGTTAAAGGATTCCTGAGAGAATCAACGAGGTAGATATGACGAAAAGAAGATTAATTTTAGAAGATGGAACAATTTTCGAGGGCGAGGCCTTTGGAGCGGATATTGATGTGACTGGAGAGCTGGTTTTTTCTACTGGAATGACAGGCTATCAGGAGTCCATTACCGACCAATCTTATAACGGTCAGATTTTGACCTTTACATATCCTTTGGTAGGAAATTATGGTATCAATCGCGATGATTACGAATCTATCACGCCAACTTGTAAGGGTGTGGTGGTCAGTGAGTGGGCCCGTCGTGCTAGTAATTGGCGCAACCAATTGACCTTGGATGAATTTTTGAAAGCTAAAAAAATTCCCGGTATTTCAGGGATTGATACGCGAGCTTTAACCAAGATTATTCGTCAGCACGGGACGATGAAGGCGACCTTGGCTAATGTTGGAGATAGTGTTGAACATTTGACCGATCAGCTACGGGCGACAGTCTTGCCGACCAATAATATTGAGCAGGTGTCTACCAAGACAGCCTATCCTGCTCCGGGTGTCGGTCGGAGCGTTGTACTGATCGATTTTGGTCTCAAGCATTCGATTTTACGTGAATTGGCCAAGCGTGATTGCAATGTAACTGTCGTTCCTTATGACACGACCGCAGAGGAAATTTTGGCTCTGGCTCCAGACGGTGTTATGTTGTCCAATGGACCGGGGAACCCAGATGATGTTCCAGAGGCGCTTGATATGATTCGTGGTATTCAAGGGAAGATTCCGATTTTCGGTATTTGTATGGGCCATCAATTGTATGCGAAGGCAAATGGTGCCCAGACCTACAAGATGAAATTCGGTCACCGTGGATTTAACCATGCCGTGCGCGAAATTGCGACAGGACGTGTTGATTTTACCAGTCAAAACCACGGTTATGCAGTGTCACGCGAGGAACTGCCGGATTGCTTGATGATTACCCACGAGGAAATCAACGACAAGTCTGTCGAAGGCGTCCGTCACAAATACCTTCCCGGATTTTCAGTGCAATTCCACCCAGATGCAGCACCCGGTCCGCATGATGCCAGCTATTTATTTGACGAATTTATGGACTTGATGGATTCATTTAAGCAAGAACGCTAGTTGAATGGTTGCTAAGCGTCAGAGAGGTATTTAATTCTATCCAGAGAGATAGAAAATAGAAAGGCAAGGGACAGGTCAATGGTTGCACGCAACTTATTTCCCTACGCCTGCCTCTATGGAGGTCAGGCTATCCCTTGCACTAGTTAGGAAAGCCAATTAGTATCGAATTGACTTTCCTAACGTCGGACTTATCTTATTTAATGTCAACCTGTGAGTTGACAAATAGAAAGGAGAAGATACAGGTTCGAGTACGATTTGATTTTAATATTCGAACATGCTCTAAGGACTGTGTGAAAAAGATAAACGTCGTCTGGATGCTTGAAGCATCAGCGTTGCATTTCCTATTTTCACTTTGTCCTCTTAACGGGCTTTGTATCATACATTATGCCAAAAAGAAACGATATTAAAAAAATTATGGTGATTGGATCTGGTCCGATTATTATTGGTCAGGCTGCGGAGTTTGATTATGCGGGGACGCAGGCGTGTTTGGCCTTGAAAGAAGAAGGCTACAGCGTTGTACTGGTCAATTCTAACCCCGCAACAATTATGACCGACAAGGAAATTGCGGATAAGGTGTATATCGAGCCGATTACGCTGGAATTTGTCAGTCGTATTTTGCGAAAAGAGCGTCCTGATGCTCTCTTGCCAACCCTTGGTGGACAAACAGGTCTCAACATGGCTATGGAATTGTCCAAGGCTGGAATTTTAGAAGAGCTGGGTGTTGAGCTCTTGGGAACAAAATTGTCGGCCATTGACCAAGCTGAGGACCGCGATTTGTTCAAACAATTGATGGAGGATCTCAATCAGCCCATTCCTGAGTCTGAAATTGTGACGACCGTTGATGAGGCGTTGAACTTTGCCAATTCTATCGGCTACCCTGTCATTGTACGTCCGGCCTTCACGCTGGGCGGTACAGGTGGTGGTATGTGTGCCAACGAGGAAGAACTCCGCGAAATCGCAGGAAATGGCTTGAAATTGTCGCCAGTAACTCAATGTTTGATTGAGCGCTCAATTGCAGGTTTCAAGGAAATCGAGTACGAAGTGATGCGCGATGCGGCAGACAATGCACTCGTGGTGTGTAACATGGAAAACTTTGACCCTGTTGGTGTTCACACAGGAGATTCGATTGTATTTGCCCCAACGCAGACGCTTTCGGATATTGAAAACCAGATGCTCCGCGATGCCAGCCTCAGCATTATTCGCGCCTTGAAAATCGAAGGTGGCTGTAATGTCCAGTTGGCCTTGGATCCCCATAGTTTCAAATACTATGTCATCGAAGTTAATCCGCGCGTGTCACGCTCGTCAGCCTTGGCTTCAAAAGCAACTGGCTATCCTATTGCCAAATTAGCGGCAAAAATTGCGGTTGGTTTGACCTTGGATGAAATGATTAACCCAGTAACTGGGACAACCTATGCCATGTTTGAGCCTGCTTTGGACTACGTAGTTGCTAAAATCCCCCGTTTCCCATTTGATAAATTTGAAAAAGGGGAGCGCCGTCTGGGAACACAGATGAAGGCGACAGGGGAAGTCATGGCCATCGGACGGAACATTGAAGAAAGCCTTTTGAAAGCCTGCCGTTCTTTGGAAATCGGTGTTTATCACAATGAAATGACAGAACTCAGCCAAGTGACGGACGATCACTTAGTGGAAAAGATTGTCAAAGCGCAGGACGACCGACTCTTTTACCTTTCTGAGGCCATTCGTCGTGGCTATACGATTGAGGAACTAGCCCAATTAACCAAGATCGACCTGTTCTTCCTTGATAAGTTGTTGCATATTATAGAGCTTGAGCAGGAATTGGCGACGCATTTTGATAACTTAGATGTCCTCAAAAAAGCAAAAAAATACGGCTTTGCAGATCGTAAAATAGCAGAGCTGTGGGGGCGGACGGAATGCTACATTCGCCAGCTCCGGACTGAAAATGGCATTGTCCCAGTTTACAAAATGGTGGATACCTGTGCAGCAGAATTTGAGAGTGCGACGCCTTATTTCTATTCAACCTATGCTTGGGAAAATGAATCCATCAAATCAGACAAGGAATCGGTCCTTGTGTTAGGTTCTGGGCCAATCCGCATCGGTCAAGGGGTTGAATTTGACTATGCAACGGTTCACTCTGTCAAAGCCATTCAGGCAGCAGGTTACGAGGCTATTATCATGAACTCCAACCCTGAAACTGTTTCGACAGATTTCTCGGTTTCGGACAAGCTCTATTTTGAACCTTTGACCTTGGAAGATGTACTCAATGTGATTGATTTGGAGCAGCCCAAAGGTGTCATTGTGCAATTCGGTGGGCAGACAGCCATCAACTTGGCTGAACCGCTTGCCAAGGCTGGTATTCCGATATTGGGAACTCAGGTAGCAGATTTAGACCGGGCTGAGGACCGCGATTTGTTTGAAAAAGCTCTGAAAGACTTGGACATCCCGCAGCCACCAGGTCAAACCGCAACTAATGAAGAAGAGGCTCTTGAGGCGGCCCGCAAAATTGGTTTTCCAGTCCTTGTCCGTCCATCTTATGTCTTGGGTGGGCGTGCCATGGAGATTGTTGAAAATGAAAATGACCTACGTTCCTACATGCGGACGGCGGTCAAGGCTAGTCCTGAGCACCCTGTTCTCGTTGACAGTTATATCGTTGGTCAAGAGTGTGAAGTAGATGCGATTTCTGATGGCAAGGATGTTCTCATTCCGGGAATTATGGAACACATTGAGCGGGCAGGTGTCCATTCGGGTGACTCGATGGCAGTTTACCCACCGCAAACCCTGTCGCCAGCGGTACAAGCAACCATTGCTGATTACACCAAGCGATTGGCTATTGGTCTCAACTGTATCGGTATGATGAACATTCAGTTTGTTATCAAGGACGAAAAGGTCTATGTCATCGAGGTCAATCCACGTGCCAGCCGAACCGTTCCCTTCCTGTCAAAAGTGACAGACATTCCGATGGCTCAAGTCGCGACCAAATTGATTTTGGGTCAATCCTTGGCAGAACTTGGCTATGCAGACGGTCTCTATCCAGAAAGCAAGCAGGTCCACGTCAAAGCTCCAGTCTTCTCATTCACAAAATTGGCGAAGGTTGACAGTCTTTTGGGACCTGAAATGAAGTCAACGGGCGAAATTATGGGTTCAGATGTGACGCTTGAAAAAGCACTTTACAAGGCATTTGAAGCTAGCTACCAGCACTTGGAAGAATTTGGCAATGTCGTCTTTACCATTGCGGATGAAGATAAGGAAGAAACCTTGGAGCTGGCGCGTCGTTTCCACGATTTGGGCTATGGTATTTTTGCGACTAGCGGAACGGCAGCCTATCTGACGGACCACGAACTTCCTGTTACCTTGGTCAATAAAGTTGGTGATGCAGGTGGTTTCGACATTCCAAGTCTGGTTCGAGCTGGAAAAATTCAAGCCATTGTCAATACAGTTGGTAAAAAGCGTGTGGCAGACTCGGATGGTCAAATCATTCGTAGCTCAGCCATTGAGGGTGGTATTCCACTCTTTAC
This sequence comes from Streptococcus sp. A23, assembly GCF_043674155.1. Classification (NCBI taxonomy): domain Bacteria; kingdom Bacillati; phylum Bacillota; class Bacilli; order Lactobacillales; family Streptococcaceae; genus Streptococcus; species Streptococcus sp. A23. The sequence goes on from NZ_JBIMJP010000006.1 coordinate 66,600, forward strand.
AGCCATTGATACAGCTGCGGCTATGGTCAAAGTCTTGGAAAGCAGAAGTTTCATGACCCAGGCTATTTAGTGTATAATAGGGTTATCCATTAGAAGAGGAGATAGAAATGAAAGTAAATCTGACCAATCATCGGGGACAATTTAAACAGGCTCCCCTTGGTTTTTCTTGGACGACCCTGTTATTTACCATGTGGGTTGCCGTCTATAGACGGGATTGGAAATGGGCGGCTATTATGCTACTGGCCAATGCAGCTCTTGGTAACTACGCCTACTCAATAGAAAAGGGCTATCTTGTCTTTATCGTCAATATTGTCATGGCGGTATTCTATAATAAACTCCATATCAGAGACTTATTAGCCAAGGGTTGGCGCCCAGCAACAGACTTTGATGCGCAGCTGCTGCAGTCCAAGGGAATATAAAAAGAAAAAGATGATTTCGTATGAGGTCATCTTTTCTTGTATCTCTATGTCAGTCGGCTTGAATCATCTCTAGCAAGATGTCGGCAGTGGTCGTTGGCAATACCCTCAGACGATTTAAACTAAGCATTCCGTTATCAACAGAAGCCAGGTCATGGTTGGTGGTCAATCCCAATTGGTAGCCGGTATTTTCTGCCACAGCCAGGGTATCGGCTGAATAGCGACCAGCAGGATAGGCTAGAGCAATGGTTTCCTGACTAAGTTGCTGGTTTAGGAATTGTTTGGAGTAGGATAACTCAATGGATTGGCTTTCAAGGCTGCTTTGTGCCAGGTCGGGATGATTGACCGTATGACCTTGGAAAGACATATCGTGCTCTTTCATCTCCAGCATCTGATTGACAGTCAGGTAGCCCGCTGTGCCATTTTCCGTAAAACCAGTGATAACAAAGTTGGTAGCCTTCATCTGGTACTGCTTAAGTAAAGGATAGGCATGGCTATGGAAATCCCAGAGACTATCATCGAAAGTTAGCCAGACGACTTTTTTGCCGTCAGGAACTACATTGTCCCTTAGAACCCGCAGAGCTTCTTCAGGTGAAAGGGTGTAATAGCCAGCTTCCTGGAGGGCCTTGAGATGACTTTCAAACGTAGAAGGATCCACAATTAAATTGGCGTTGGCAGTCTCTTCAGGAGCCATGACATGGATAGCATGGTACATCAGAATGGGCAGACGGACCGGACTTTTTTGCTTAACCCAAGTTACTTCTTCAGGACCAGTTTTCTGTGAAGGAGTCGTATCAATCTCTTCTTTAGGGGTTTCTGGAGTTTGCTGGACCAAGTCTGTTCTGGATCCTGGGTCTTGATAGAAGTAGACGAGGCAAAAAACAAGGGTTCCAATCAGCAGAACACTCAGCAGAGTAAATATTACTGGAAATCTTTTCACTTTTTGATGCTTGTGCCGCCCATGCTTCCTCTTCGCCATATTCACTACCTCAATATATGTAATTCTTCTTACTACTTTAATTATACCAAAATTTTTGCCAAATAGTCAGAATATTTGGTATAATAGGAAAAATAGTTTTAAGGAGATAATATGGTAGTTAAGATTGGATTATTGGGGTTTGGTACGGTAGCGAGTGGTGTGCCATTCCTTCTGACAGAAAATAAGGAAAAGATTGAATTAGCAGCCCAAGACAGCATAGAGATTTCAAAGGTTCTTGTAAAGGACGATGCGGAAAAAGAGCGTTTATTGGCTGCAGGCCATGACTATGATTTCGTTACCAACATTGACGAGATTTTGGCAGATGACGACATTGCTATTGTCGTTGAGCTTATGGGACGTATCGAGCCAGCAAAAACTTTCATCACACGCGCTTTGGAGGCAGGCAAGCATATCGTGACAGCTAACAAAGACCTGTTGGCTGTGCATGGCAGTGAATTGCGTACTCTGGCTCAGGAAAAAGGACTGGCCCTTTACTACGAAGCAGCGGTTGCAGGCGGTATTCCAGTCTTGCGTACCTTAGTCAATTCTCTTGCTGCGGATAATATTACCCGCGTTTTGGGTGTCTTGAATGGGACATCAAACTTCATGCTGACCAAGATGCTAGACGAAGGATGGACTTACGAAACAGCCCTGCAGACAGCCCAGGAACTAGGTTACGCAGAGTCAGATCCGACCAACGACGTTGAAGGAATTGATGCAGCCTATAAGGCCGTTATCCTCAGCCAATTTGCCTTTGGTATGACTGTTGATTTTGACCACGTTGCCCACAAGGGAATTTCCAATATCACACCTGAAGATGTAGCAGTAGCACAAGAGCTTGGCTATGTCATAAAGTTGGTAGGGGATATTCGTGAAACAGCTTCGGGAATTGCAGCAGAAGTGTCACCAACCTTCCTGCCAAAAAATCACCCGCTTGCTAGTGTCAATGGCGTTATGAATGCGGTCTTTGTCGAGTCCATTGGTATCGGCCAGTCTATGTACTACGGACCAGGTGCTGGACAAAAACCAACAGCTACTAGCGTGACTGCCGACCTGATTCGCATTGTTCGTCGCCTGAAAGACGGTACGATTGGCAAAGCATTTAATGAGTATAGCCGTTCGCTCCAGTTGGCAGCTCCGTCTGATGTGATGAGCGAATATTATTTCTCTATCGTAGCATCTGACCAGAACGGAAAAATGCTCCGTTTGGCAGAAATTTTCAACTCTGAAGAAATCTCCTTCAAGCAAATTCTGCAGAAGGAGGCAAACGGTGAGACAGCTCGTCTGGTTATCGTGACCCATGAGATGAGCAAGACCCAGCTAGAAAATGTGACTGAAAAGCTTGCCCAGGCTGAGGACTTCACTGTCTTAAATACCTTCAAGGTCTTGGGAGAATAAGAATGAAAATTACAGTTCCAGCTACTTCAGCCAATATAGGACCAGGTTTTGACTCGGTCGGTGTTGCCCTCTCAAAATACCTGACCATTGAAATTCTAGCGCCTGCAGATGAATGGTTTATTGAGCATGACCTAGAGCATGTTCCATCTGATAAGAGTAATCTGCTGATTAAGACAGCTTTGAAAGTTTCCAAAAACCTGCCACCTCACTGCTTGAAAATGACAAGCGATGTTCCTTTGGCCCGTGGCTTGGGTTCGTCCAGCTCTGTCATTGTAGCAGGGATTGAGTTGGCCAATCTATTGGGTCAATTGAACCTCAGCCAGGAAGAAAAGTTGCAATTGGCAACTAAGATAGAAGGTCATCCGGATAATGTAGCGCCAGCCATTTATGGAAATCTAGTTATTGCCAGCTATGTCAATAAGAAAGTCCATGCTGTTGTGACGGACTTCCCAGAGGCCAGCTTTATCGCTTTTATTCCCAACTATCCTCTGCGGACCAGTGAAAGCCGTGGAGTTCTGCCAGCGCAGATGGGCTATAAGAAGGCCGTGGCAGCAAGCAGTATTGCCAACGTCGCTATTGCCAGTCTTATGGCCGGTGATTTGGAAAAAGCTGGTCAACTTATCCAATCAGATATGTTCCACGAACCTCATCGCCAACTCTTGGTCAAGGAATTTTGCCCTATCAAGCAAACAGCTCAGGAGTTGGGTGCTTATGCAACCTACCTTTCTGGAGCAGGTCCAACCGTTATGGTACTAGCCTCTAAGGATAAGGAAGAGGCCATTAAACTTGCCATAGAAAAGCTTGAATTGGACGGCAGTGTGCATATCCTACAGGTAGATAAAGACGGGATTAAGGTATCCTAAACAAAATACGGTTCTTGAGGGAACTGTATTTTTTGTTTTTGATGCAATTGTCCAAAAATAATCGTAATCTAGTTAAATTTTTGGTATAATATGAACCGTATATCTATTTTTGAAATGAGAATGATAATGAATGATAAGATTAGACAGGAGCTTGAGGGAATCGATATTCGATTTGATGAGCCCTTAAAGGAATATACGTATACAAAAGTCGGGGGTGCAGTAGACTACCTGGCTTTTCCACGTAATCGCTATGAGATTGTACGCATCGTAGAATTTGCCAATCGTGAAGGTATTCCCTGGCAGGTTTTAGGAAATTCTAGTAATATTATCGTCCGTGATGGTGGCATCAGGGGCTTTGTTATCAGGATGGATAAGCTTAACTCAGTGACGGTTTCTGGCTATACGATTGAGGCTGAGGCAGGTGCCAACCTGATTGAGACGACCAAGGTTGCCCTCTTTCATTCCTTGACTGGCTTTGAATTTGCCTGCGGCATTCCTGGTAGTGTCGGCGGTGCTGTTTATATGAATGCCGGTGCTTATGGTGGTGAAGTGGCCCATATCTTGGTATCTGCACAAATTTTAACTCCTGCTGGTTATGTCGAAACCTTGGACAATCGTGATTTGCGCTTTGGTTATCGGTCATCTATCCTGCAGGATAATGGGGCAATTGTCCTATCTGCCAAATTTGCCTTGAAGCCTGGTAATCATCCGGTTATCAAATATGAAATGGACCGATTGACACATTTGCGCGAACTTAAGCAACCACTGGAGTACCCTTCTTGTGGATCTGTCTTTAAGCGTCCACCAGGAATGTTTGCTGGCCAGCTCATCATGGAGGCCGGTCTCAAGGGGCATCGTATTGGCGGTGTGGAAGTATCGGAAAAGCATGCAGGCTTTATGGTTAATGTAGCGGATGGGTCAGCTCAGGATTATGAAAACTTGATTGCTCATGTCATTGAAACAGTCAAAGAATTTTCAGGAGTAACCTTGGAGAGAGAGGTTCGGATTATCGGCGATAGTTTGTAATCATCGGTACAGTTGAGGGGTGAGGCTTATCGTAGCAGGTAGTATGACGGGTAGTTTTCTTGCCCACGAGGTGGTATAGGCCCAACAGAGCCTGGAATCTGTTAGTTTACCTAAAGAAGGAATTTATGAGAATTGAAAAAGCCAATTATTGAATTTAAAGACGTTTCTAAGGTCTTCGAGGACAGTGGAACAACTGTCTTGAAAAACATTAGTTTTGAACTGGAAGAAGGCAAATTTTACACTTTGCTTGGTGCTTCTGGTTCCGGTAAATCAACGATTTTGAATATTATCGCAGGTCTCCTGGATGCGACGTCTGGTGACATTTATCTGGATGGACAGCGGATCAATGATGTTCCGACCAACAAGCGGGATGTCCATACTGTCTTTCAATCATATGCCCTTTTCCCGCATATGACCGTCTTTGAAAATGTGGCTTTTCCACTAAAATTACGCAAGGTTGATAAGGCTGAAATTGATCGCCGTGTCAAAGAGGCTCTGCAGATGGTTCGTTTATCTGGTTATGAGAACCGTGCCATCCAGAAATTGTCTGGAGGTCAACGTCAGCGTGTGGCCATTGCGCGAGCAATCATCAACCAACCGCGCGTTGTCTTGCTAGATGAGCCATTATCAGCTCTTGACTTGAAACTTCGGACCGAGATGCAATACGAATTGCGTGAATTGCAGCAGCGTCTGGGCATTACCTTTGTCTTTGTTACTCACGACCAAGAAGAGGCGCTGGCTATGTCTGACTGGATTTTCGTCATGAATGATGGTGAAATTGTTCAATCAGGGACACCAGTTGACATTTATGATGAGCCAATCAACCATTTTGTAGCGACCTTTATCGGGGAGTCCAATATCCTGCCTGGTCGCATGCTTGAGGACTACCTGGTTGAGTTCAACGGCAAGCGTTTTGAGGCTGTGGACGGTGGTATGCGTCCAAATGAAGAGGTACAAGTGGTCATCCGTCCGGAAGATTTGCGGATTACCCTGCCTGAAGAAGGCAAGTTGCAGGTTAAGGTGGATACCCAGCTCTTCCGTGGGGTTCATTACGAAATCATCGCCTATGATGATTTGGGCAATGAGTGGATGATTCACTCGACGCGCAAGGCTATTGTCGGTGAGGTCATCGGTCTGGACTTTGAACCAGAAGACATCCATATCATGCGTCTCAACGAAACGGAAGAAGAATTTGATGCCCGTATCGAGGAATATGTAGAAGTCGAAGAAGTGGAAGATGGCTTGATCAATGCCATTGAGGAGGAACGCAATGAAGAAAACCTCTAAGCTCTTTGCCATCCCCTATGCTTTATGGGTTTTCCTCTTTGTACTGGCGCCTGTTGCCCTGATTGTCTTTAAGTCATTCTTTGATATTCATGACAATTTTACCCTAGCCAACTACCAAACCTACTTTAACTCGCCAAATAATACTTACTTGCGGATGAGTTTTAACTCCATTTTTTACGCAGGTTTGATTACCTTGGTTACTTTGCTGGTATCCTATCCAACAGCCTATTTTTTGACCAAGCTCAAGCACAAGCAGCTCTGGCTCATGTTGATTATCCTGCCGACTTGGGTCAACCTCTTGCTTAAGGCCTATGCCTTTATCGGGATTTTTGGTCAACACGGCTCGGTCAATCAGTTCTTGGAATTTATTGGCCTGGGTGCCCAGCAAATTCTCTTTACAGATTTTTCATTTATCACTGTTGCGGCCTATATTGAAATTCCTTTCATGATTTTGCCGATTTTCAATGCCTTGGATGATTTAGATCCTAATCTTATCAATGCTAGTCGAGATTTGGGGGCAACTCCTTGGCAGACCTTTACAAAAGTTATTTTTCCTCTGTCCATGAATGGTGTTCGTTCAGGTGTGCAGGCGGTCTTTATCCCAAGTTTGAGCTTGTTTATGTTGACCCGCCTTATCGGTGGTAACCGTGTGATTACGCTGGGTACAGCCATTGAGCAGCATTTCTTGACAACCCAGAACTGGGGCATGGGCTCCACCATTGGTGTCGTCTTGATTCTTGCCATGCTGGCCATTATGTGGCTAACGAAAGAGAGGAAGAAATAAATGAAAAAATTTGCAAAGATTTATCTAACCATTGCCTTCCTTGTCTTGTATCTGCCAATTTTCTATTTGATTTTCTATGCCTTCAATGAAGGTGGGGATATGAATGGCTTTACTGGTTTTACGTTAGAGCATTTCTCAGCCATGCTGGGAGATAGTCGCCTGATGTTGATTTTGGCTCAAACCTTCTTTTTAGCCTTCCTCAGCTCGCTGATTGCGACAATTATCGGGACCTTCGGTGCCATTTATATCTACCAATCCAAGCAGAAGTTTCAGAATGCTCTTTTATCGGTCAACAATATCCTCATGGTAGCACCGGACGTTATGATTGGTGCGAGTTTCCTGATTCTCTTTACCATGATTGGTTTCCAGCTGGGCTTTGTCTCTGTTTTACTCAGCCACATTGCCTTTTCGATTCCGATTGTGGTCCTCATGGTCTTGCCACGACTCAAAGAAATGAATGCTGATATGATTTCCGCAGCCTATGACTTGGGGGCAACGCAACCACAAATGCTCCGAGAAATCATGTTGCCTTATTTGACTCCAGCCATTATTGCAGGCTACTTCATGGCCTTTACCTACTCGCTGGATGATTTTGCCGTGACCTTCTTTGTCACAGGAAACGGCTACTCAAACCTGTCTGTTGAGATTTACTCACGGGCTCGTCAGGGGATTTCTTTGGAAATCAATGCCCTGTCCACCCTGGTCTTCCTCTTCAGTATTGTGCTTGTCGTAGGTTATTACTTTATTTCGCGTGAGAAGGAGGCAAACTAATGAAACGGTTGACATCATTTTTTGTTGGTATTCTTGCTATCATTCTCGTGCTTTGGGGAATTTCTAGCAAACTAGAGGCTGATTCTACCCAAGGAACCACTGATAAATTGGTCATCTATAACTGGGGTGATTATATCGACCCAGAATTGTTGGACGAATTTACCGCCGAAACCGGTATCCAGGTTGATTACCAGACCTTTGATTCCAACGAGTCCATGTACACAAAGATTCAGCAGGGTGGGACAACCTATGACTTGGCTGTGCCGTCTGAGTACATGATTTCTAAGATGGCTGAAGAAGATATGCTGATCAAGTTGGATAAGTCGAAAATTGAGGGATTGGAAAATATCGACCCGCAATTTATGGGGCTCAGCTTTGATGAGAACAATGATTATTCCATTCCTTATTTCTGGGGAACCCTGGGAATTGTTTACAATGAAACCATGGTTGACAATCCGCCACAGGAATGGGAGGATTTGTGGTCTGAGGAATATCGTGACAATATCATGCTGATTGACGGTGTCCGTGAGGTTATGGGCTTTGGTCTACAATCTCTCGGCTACAGTCTCAATTCGCAGGATAAGGCTGAAATTGCCCAAGCTGCGGAACATCTCTATAACTTGACTCCGAATGTCAAAGCTATTGTTGCTGATGAAATCAAGGGTTACATGATTCAGGATGCGGCGGCTATTGCTGTCAGTTTCTCAGGTGAGGCTAGTGAAATGCTGGATGGCAATGAAAACCTGCACTATGTCGTACCGTCAAAAGGTTCTAACCTCTGGTTTGATAATATGGTAATTCCAAAGACAGCCAAGAACATCGACGGGGCCCATGCCTTTATGAGCTTCATGCTTCGTCCTGAAAATGCCCTGCGCAATGCGGAATATGTTGGCTACTCAACGCCGATTCCTGCAGCCAAGGCTATGTTGGATGAAGAAACTCAAAATGACGAGGCTTTCTATCCTTCCGAGGAAACCATGAAAGAGATGGAAGTCTATGATAATCTGGGTAAGGAAATGCTCGGTCTCTATAATGACCTCTTCCTACAATTTAAAATGTATCGGAAGTAGAAGATAACACTTGGTTAACGGACCAAGTGTTTTTTAAGTTAAGGAAAATAGATTTCGTGGTATAATGTAAACAATCAAGAAAGAGGTTTACATGGTATTATCAAAAAAACGTGCACGAAAAGTAATTGAAGAAATTATTGCCCTCTATCCAGACGCCAAGCCAAGTTTGGATTTTAGAAATCATTTCGAACTGCTGGTAGCGGTCATGTTGTCTGCTCAGACGACAGATGCGGCGGTCAATAAGGCAACACCTGCCTTGTTTGAGGCCTATCCGACACCAGAGGCTATGGCAGCAGCCGAGGTCAAAGACATTGAGCCCTATATTTCACGCTTGGGTCTTTACCATAACAAGGCTAAATTCCTCAAAGAATGCGCCCAGCAGTTGTTGGATCAATTTGACGGTGTAGTTCCACAGACACGCGAGGAATTGGAAAGTTTGGCAGGAGTAGGGCGAAAGACCGCCAATGTCGTCATGAGTGTCGGCTTCGGCATCCCAGCTTTTGCGGTGGATACGCATGTCGGTCGCATCTGCAAACACCATGACATTGTCAAAAAATCAGCTACGCCACTGGAAACAGAAAAACGGGTCATGGAAGTTTTGCCACCAGAACTCTGGCTCCCAGCCCATCAGGCCATGATTTATTTTGGACGGGAAGTATGCCATCCGAAAAATCCAGAATGCGCAAAATTTCCTCAATTATATGAATTTGATTAAAAAATCTTCAGTTTTTGGAGATTTTTTCGATTGTTAGGGTAATTTCATTCAGAAAACAAGAATGATTTTTTGAATTTGTTCTAAAATATTCTCAAAAATCGAATAATACGAATGAAGTGACGTTCTAAACGTTGAATAAACGAGAATAAACGAACGTTAATCATTTGTATGGCTTTATATTTGACAAAAACCAAACGATAGTATATAATTTATTCTGTAAGTTGATTTAAAAACGAAAAAACAATGTATTTTTCGTAAGATAGTTCAGAAAATGAGGTAAAGCTATGTACAACGAAATGCCGGTATTTGACTATGAGGACATTCAGTTAATTCCCAACAAGTGCATCATAAACAGCCGTTCTGAGGCGGATACGACGGTGACTTTGGGTAAGTACAGTTTCAAACTTCCTGTAGTTCCAGCCAATATGCAGACCATTATTGATGAGGATGTGGCGGAGATGCTGGCTAAGGACGGTTATTTCTACATTATGCACCGTTTTGACGAAGAAGGACGCATTCCCTTTATCAAACGGATGCATGACCAAGGTTTGATTGCTTCTATTTCGGTCGGTGTCAAAGACTACGAATATGATTTTGTGACTAGCTTGAAAAACGATGTGCCCGAATTTATCACCATTGACATTGCGCATGGTCATGCGGACAGTGTCATCAAGATGATCAAGCATATCAAGAAAGAGTTGCCAGAGACATTTGTTATCGCAGGAAATGTTGGGACGCCTGAAGCGGTTCGTGAGTTGGAGAATGCGGGTGCTGACGCAACCAAGGTCGGCATTGGTCCGGGTAAAGTATGTATTACTAAGGTTAAGACAGGCTTTGGTACAGGTGGTTGGCAGCTGGCAGCCCTTCGTTGGTGCGCTAAAGCGGCTCGTAAACCCATTATTGCGGATGGTGGTATCCGTACGCATGGTGACATTGCCAAATCCATCCGTTTCGGTGCCAGCATGGTTATGATTGGTTCCCTCTTTGCAGGGCATATTGAAAGTCCGGGTAAAACCATTGAAGTGGACGGCGAGAAATTCAAAGAATACTACGGCTCGGCCTCTGAGTATCAAAAAGGTGCTTATAAAAATGTAGAAGGCAAGAAAATTCTCCTGCCAGCTAAGGGGCATCTCAAGGATACTTTGGTGGAAATGGAACAGGACCTGCAGTCATCCATTTCTTACGCAGGTGGTCGTGATTTGAATAGCCTTCGCCATGTGGACTATGTCGTCGTGAAAAATTCTATCTGGAACGGCGACTCGATTTAAAATGTTATTTAATGAAATAGAGGACTTGCAGTGCAGGTCCTTTTCTTGATACAATAGATTGACTAAGATTAAAGGACTTATTATGTATCCAACAAAAACTCTAAAAGAAAAATTTCTTCTCTTTCTAAAAATTTTTCTGCCGATTTTGATTTATCAATTTGCTAACTTTTCGGCTTCTTTCATCGATACCATGATGACGGGACAGTTTAGTACCCTTGATTTGGCGGGTGTTTCTATGGCGACCAGTTTGTGGAACCCATTTTTCTCCTTTTTAACAGGGATTGTATCGGCTTTGGTTCCCATTATCGGCCATCATCTGGGCAAGGGCGATAAGAACAAGATTCGCGAAGAATTTCACCAGTTTGTCTATTTGTCTGGCTTTTTAGCCTTAATTTTGTATATCTTGGTCTTTGTTTTTGCTAGGCCTATTTTGAGCTGGCTGGGCTTAGATGTTGAAGTTGCAGGAGTTGCTCTGTCCTATCTCTACTATATTTCCATTGGCATCCCGCCTTTTCTCATCTTCAGCGTCTGCCGGTCCTTTTTCGATGCCCTCGGTCTGACCCGACTGTCCATGTACCTCATGTTGCTCCTGGTTCCCTTTAACAGCCTCTTTAACTATTTCTTGATTTATGGGAAATTGGGACTGCCGGCCCTGGGCGGATCAGGTGCTGGACTTGGGACTGCTTTGGCTTATTGGGCAGTCTTAGCAGTGGTTGTCCTGGTCATGAGGAAAAATAAGCAGATTGCATCCTACCAAGTGTGGGACTGGACATCCTTTAATCCTGCCATGCTCAAAGAAGGGGTAAAAATCGGTCTTCCCATCGGTCTGCAGGTTTTCGCAGAAGTAGCCATTTTTGCAGTGGTCGGGCTCTACATGTCCAAATATTCTGCGCAGACCATTGCGGCCCACCAGGCAGCTATGAATTTTGCGACTCTCATGTATGCCTTCCCGCTCAGCATTTCCATGGCCCTGCCTATTCTGGTTTCCTACGAACACGGGGCAAAACGCCTGAAAGATGTCCAGCAGTACAGTCTGATTGGCCGCTTGACAGCCGTTCTCTTTGCCAGTCTGACCTTGACTTTCCTTTATTTTAATCGGGAAATGGTAGCAGGTCTTTATGGTATAGAACCTGAATTTATCGCCTTAACATCTGACTTCCTGGTCTTTGCCCTCTTTTTCCAACTGGCAGATGCCTTTACAGCACCGATTCAGGGGATTTTACGGGGCTACAAGGACACCACCTTTCCCTTTGTGCTAGGCCTAGTGTCCTACTGGTCCATGACCTTCCCTATTGCCTGGTTGCTGGATAGTCTGACGGACTTGGGACCAAAAGCTTACTGGATTGGCTTGATTGTCGGGATATTCACCTGCGGGATTTCCTTGAATCTACGCTTACGATATATTGTAAAAAATGATAAGCAATAAGAAAAAGCTGACTTGAAAGAAGACAAGTCAGTTTTTACTTATTTGCGTTTCATTTCGCCATGCGGGAAATAAGTTCCCTCTTTCATGTCGTTAATAAAGACATGGATAGCTTCCTTCGGGGCGTTGGTATTACGCGAAACAACCTCTGTCACCTCACGAGCTAGGGCAATTTTTTGCTCCTCAGTGCGACCTTCAAATAAATCAATACGTACAAATGGCATATAAATTCTCCTTTTTGTTGAATATTTTATCACAGTAAAAAAATTATTCAAGTATTTTATAAATAATTGCAATTTTATCCTTTGTTCTATATAATAATATTGTGAAAGAAAGGAGATAGATATGCTAGGTAAGATTAAAAATCAAGGTAAAATCAGAAAGATTTTCAACAGAAAAACAGCTACTGTAGTAGGTGGTTTGCTGGTAACAAGTGTTGCAGGAATTCAATTGACGACTGCTGAGTTGCCGGCGAAAGAACAAGTTTACGGCCAACCTATTGAAAAAGTTCTACAAATCTATAAAGAGGCTGGATTTGAAAATATCAAGGAAAGTTTAAAAATTGCAGATTTAGAGTACGGAAAAATTGATGAAAGTAGTAAGGTAGAAGTTGTTCTTGTTGATGGCGAAGAATGGAAAGAAGGGACTGCCTCAAAAAATGTACCGATTTCCATATCTTATCATGCCCCGAAAGATGATGCGGTTGAAATAAGCAATCTTTCCTATCCTGGAAATGTCACTGAGCTTGAAAAAGAGTTGACAGAGGCAGGGTTTGACAATATTGAGCTATCTTCTGTTATGTTGTTGGCAGATGGAAATAATGACAAGCACGATCAAGTAGAGAATTTGGAAATTGGTCTCTATTCCTATCAGAAAGGCTACTTTTATTCGACAAGTCTTCCTGTCAAAGTAACTTATTTTGATGCTAGCAAGGACAATTTGAAATTTCCACAGGATGCTTTGGAGACTAAAAATAAGGCAGATTTAGAAAAATCCCTGACTGAAGTCGGATTTACACAGGTAAAGTGGGATAAAATTGAAGAAAAGGACAAATCAAAACACGGGACCATCCGCGATATTACAGTAGATGGTGAGAAACTAAGACTAGATACCAAGCAAGATATTATCTTAAAAAAAGCAACGCCAATCGTCATCAGTTACTATGATTTTTCAAACTTTGCTGAAGTACCTAAGAATATTTCAAATGCAACAGTAGAAAAAAATAAGGAGTTATTTACTGCTGCGGGCTTCACTCAGATTTCCGAAGTTGCTACCGAAACAGATGATATCAGTAAAAATGGTCAGGTGAGCGTTATTGAAATAGATGGGAAGGCTTGGGATTCCCAGAAGGATACTGTTTATAAGAAAAATAGCAAGGTTGTCATCAAATACTGGAATGCTGAGAAGGCTATCGCAGAAAAGGCTCGTAAAGAGGAGGAAGAGCGCCAGGCGGCTGAGGCCAAACGAATTGCTGAAGAGCAAGCTGCAGCCCAGGCTCAAGCGGCGGCTCAATCACAAGGTCAAATCCATGGTTTTGCGCAAGCACCTGCGAGCAATGTTTACTATCCGAACTGTAAGGCAGCGAGAGCAGCAGGAGCAGCTCCGGTCTATCAAGGTCAACCTGGTTATGGAAGTCACCTAGACAGAGATGGCGACGGAATTGGTTGCGAGTAGATAAAACAGGAGGGACTGTTATGAAACCTGCATACCGCATCATCTTAGCTTTGTTACTAGGTCTATTTACCCTTTATTTTGCAATGGCAGTGTTTCCAATCAGCACCATCATCGGACCCATACTGGTAACCATAACATTGTTTTCTGCTATTTACACCATCCTGGTTCTCTATAAATGGAAGCCCAAATGGGGTGAGATGCTATTAGAGTTGGTTTTAAATTTATTCATGTGGCCATGATTTCCAAACAAGCTCAACTGGGCTTGTTTTTCTCTTTCCCATAATAGTGATTTTATGATAAAATGGAGGAAGTGAAATTTTAGAACGGAAGAGGAAAAATGGCTCAATTATACTATAAATACGGTACCATGAACTCTGGTAAGACCATTGAAATTCTCAAGGTAGCCCACAACTACGAGGAGCAGGGAAAACCCGTTGTCATTATGACTTCGGCACTGGATACCCGTGATGCTTTCGGAATCGTTTCTAGTCGAATTGGTATGAGAAGAGATGCGGTGGCCATTGACGACCAGATGGATGTATTTGGTTATATTGAGAAAATGGACCCGCTTCCTTATTGTGTCCTCATCGACGAGGCTCAGTTTCTCCGACGTCATCACGTCTATGACCTGGCCCGTGTGGTAGACGAACTCGGTGTGCCAGTTATGGCCTTCGGTCTTAAAAATGATTTTAGAAATGAATTGTTTGAAGGCTCGAAACATTTGTTACTCTTGTCGGACAAGATTGAAGAAATCAAAACCATTTGCCAGTATTGCTCAAAGAAAGCAACCATGGTCTTGCGAACTCAGGACGGCAAACCGACCTACGAGGGAGAGCAAATACAAATCGGAGGCAACGAAACCTATATCCCAGTTTGCCGCAAACATTATTTTTCGCCAGAAATTTAGCCATTTTGAATCATAAAAAGAAATATGGAATTACAAATCTGTCCATATTTAGAGATCGGAATGGAACACGCATATAAGATAACTAGAAGTGTGTTCCTTCCAAATTTTAAGAAAGGAACTGAATTCGGGCTACGAACTGTGCCTGTTTCTTGACCTACATATTACAGAAAGGAATCGAACACGCCCTACAAGCTGTGTCAAAAAGATAATTTCTCCAAGTGTTTGTAACACTTGGCCGAAATTCCTATTTTGACTGTGCTTGTTTAACGGGCTTTGTATCTTAATTTTATGAACATCTACGATCAATTACAGGCGGTGGAAGATCGCTACGAGGAACTTGGTGAATTGTTGTCTGACCCGGATGTGGTCAGCGATACCAAGCGTTTTATGGAGTTGTCTAAGGAAGAAGCTACGACTCGTGATACAGTAACAGCCTACCGCGAATATAAGACTGTACTTCAAAACATTATCGATGCAGAAGAGATGATTAAAGAATCTTCTGGCGATGCTGATTTGGAAGAAATGGCTAAGGAAGAACTCAAACAAGCTAAGGCTGATAAAGAGGCTTATGAAGAAAAGCTCAAAATCCTTCTTTTACCAAAAGACCCTAACGATGACAAGAACATTATCTTGGAAATTCGTGGTGCAGCTGGTGGTGATGAGGCCGCACTTTTTGCTGGCGATTTGTTGACCATGTACCAAAAATACGCAGAAAGCCAAGGCTGGCGCTTTGAAGTCATGGAGGCTTCTTATAATGGTGTCGGCGGTATCAAGGAAGTAGTTGCCATGGTCTCTGGTCAATCCGTTTATTCAAAACTCAAGTATGAATCAGGAGCACATCGTGTCCAACGTGTCCCTGTGACAGAAAGCCAAGGTCGTGTCCACACCTCAACAGCAACTGTCCTAATTATGCCAGAAGTAGAAGAAGTGGAATATGACATCGATCCAAAAGACCTTCGTGTCGACATTTACCATGCCTCTGGTGCTGGTGGTCAGAACGTCAACAAGGTGGCGACTGCCGTTCGTATCGTTCACTTGCCGACCAACATTAAGGTCGAAATGCAGGAAGAGCGTACCCAGCAAAAGAACCGTGACAAGGCTATGAAAATCATCCGAGCGCGTGTGGCTGACCATTTTGCCCAAATTGCCCAAGACGAGCAAGATGCTGAGCGCAAGTCAACCATCGGCACTGGTGACCGTTCGGAGCGGATTCGTACTTACAACTTCCCGCAAAACCGTGTGACCGACCACCGTATCGGTCTTACCCTGCAAAAACTGGACACCATTTTGTCTGGTAAGATGGATGAGGTTGTCGATGCCTTGGTACTCTATGATCAAACGCAAAAACTGGAAGAGCTGAATAAGTAATGACATACGCCCAACTTTTTTCTGTCTATGAGGCAGAGCTTTTGGCAGTGGGAGAGGAGCCTGAGAGCCTCTCTTTTGTCTATCGAGGTCTGAAAAATCTTGATCTGACCGCCTTTGTCTTGCTACTTCGTCAAGAAGTGTCGGCTGAGGAGCGGGATGTAATCGAGCAGATTTTTCAGCAGCTCAAAGCGCATCAGCCAGCTCAGTACATCCTTGGTTACGAGGACTTTCACGGATTGCGTTTCAAGGTGGACGAGCGGGTGCTCATTCCGAGACCTGAGACAGAGGAGTTGGTTGATTTGGTTTTGTCGGAAAATAGCAGAGCTAATTTACGAGTTTTGGACATTGGAGCTGGCAGCGGTGCTATTGCGGTTTCTCTTGCTCATGCTAGAGCAGATTGGGATGTAGTTGCAGTAGATATTTCACCCGACGCACTGACTTTAGCCCAGGAAAATGCTGAGCGCAACAAGGTTGACGTCCAGTTTATCCTGTCCGATTTGTTTGAAAATATTTCTGGAACCTTTGACATCATCGTCTCCAATCCGCCCTATATTTCGCCAGATGATAAGGCTGAGGTCGGGCTAAATGTCCTTGCATCAGAGCCACATGTAGCGCTCTTTGCAGAAGAAGATGGCTTGGCTATCTATCGAAATATCATTGAGCAAGCTGGTCAATTTTTGACTAATAATGGAAAAATCTACTTTGAAATTGGCTACAAACAAGGGCAGCAGGTGTCTGATTTGCTGCGTCAGCATTTCCCAGAAAAAAATGTCCGAGTACTGAAGGACCAGTTTGGCCAGGATAGAAAGGTGGTTGCTGATGATAATGGATAAATTCCGAACAATAATTGAAAACGACGGTGCAGTCATTATGCCGACGGAGACCGTCTACGGGCTTTTTGCCAAGGCCCTGTCGGAAACCGCTGTCAATCATGTTTACGAGCTCAAACAACGTCCGCGTGACAAGGCTATGAACCTAAATGTGTCAACCCTGAACGATATTCATTATTTTAGTCAAAATCCTCCCTTTTTTCTTGAAAAAGTGTATAATAGTTTTATGCCTGGTCCCCTAACAATTATCCTAAAATCGAACGAAAATGTTCCTGTTTGGATAAATTCGGGTCTGGCAACTGTAGGTTTTCGGGTGCCAAAGCACGAAAAAACCTTACAATTGATAAACATGATTGGCCCTCTCATTGGTCCATCTGCTAATTTATCAGGAAAAGAAAGCGGAAGGTATTTCCAGGATATTCAGGCCCAGTTTTCTCAAGAGCTGGTTGGCTTTGAGGATGATCAAGCCCTGACTGGTGTAGATTCGACCATTTTGGACCTTTCTGGTCAGCAAGCACGAATTTTGCGTCAAGGTGCCATCACCAAGGAAGAAATTTTGGCTGCTGTACCTGAAATTGAATTTGCAGATTGACCCACGTCTAACCATAAAATAGGAGTATCATAGATGATTTTCGATATAGTTGATTATAAAGAATTTGACAAAGAACTTTGGGATGCGATTAAGGACGAGGAAGATCGTCAGCAACACAATATTGAATTGATTGCCTCTGAAAATGTCGTTTCTAAGGCTGTTATGGCAGCTCAGGGATCTATTCTTACTAATAAATACGCGGAAGGATACCCTGGTAAACGTTATTACGGTGGTACAGAAGTGGTTGACGTGATTGAAAATCTTGCTATTGAGCGCGCTAAGGAAATTTTCGGTGCTAACTTTGCCAATGTACAACCGCATTCTGGTAGCCAGGCTAATGCTGCAGCCTATATGGCGCTCATTCAGCCAGGCGATACTGTTTTGGGTATGGATTTGTCTGCTGGTGGTCACCTGACCCACGGTTCTCCTGTCAACTTCTCAGGTAAGACTTACAATTTCGTAGCTTATGGTGTTGATAAGGAGACAGAAGTCTTGAACTACGATGCAATTTTGGCTCGTGCAAAAGAAGTCTCACCCAAATTGATTGTTGCAGGTGCATCTGCCTATTCTCGTACCATTGATTTTGAAAAATTCCGTGCAATTGCTGATGAAGTTGGTGCTTACTTGATGGTAGATATGGCTCATATCGCAGGTCTTGTTGCAGCTGGTCTTCATCCAAATCCAGTTCCACATGCTCATATTGTTACAACAACCACTCATAAGACCCTTCGTGGTCCTCGTGGTGGCTTGATTTTGACCAACGACGAAGATTTGGCTAAGAAAATCAATTCTGCAGTTTTCCCAGGTATGCAGGGTGGTCCATTGGAGCACGTTATTGCTGCTAAGGCTGTTGCCTTCAAGGAAACCTTGGACCCAACCTTCAAAGAATACGCAAGCCAGATTATCAAAAACTGTCAGGCTATGGCAGATGTCTTCAAAGCTGACGAGAATTTCCGTGTTATTTCTGGTGGAACAGACAACCATGTCTTCTTGGTTGATGTGACCAAAGTCGTTGAAAACGGAAAAGTTGCCCAAAACTTGCTGGATGAAGTAAGCATTACCCTTAACAAGAACTCTATTCCTTTTGAAACCCTGTCTCCATTTAAGACCTCTGGTATTCGTATCGGGACAGCGGCTGTGACAGCTCGTGGTTTCAAGGAAAAAGAGTGCCGCCAGGTAGCTAACTTCATCATTACAGCCTTGAAAAATGCTGAAAATGAAACTGTGTTGGAACAAGTCCGCCAAGATGTTCGCAGCTTGACAGACCGCTTCCCACTCTATGAAAATTAAAAATGGATATATTTGTAAAACAAGCAATCATACATCAATTTAGTCCTGACGATACAGAGCTGGTCCTTGCCGACCAGCTTTTGACTGTCAGTCCTAAAATAGAAGAATATTTACGCAAAAAAATTGAACGTGTCTTTTCAGACGAGGCCAAAACTGGCCAATTTGATTCGGAAAATCCCTTCCTAGAAAATCTGTCAGGAAATCTGATGGAAAATTCGGTCAAAATTGCCAATCTCTGGAAGGAAGAGTTTTCAATTTCTGAAAACCTTAAGACCAATGACTTGATTTTTGTGGCTTTTGAGAAAAATGGAATTGAACATTTTGGATTTTTGCGGATTTCTCTGCGTGAAAACCTGGCCCACGTTGGCTCGGAAAGCGACAGCCCGTTGAAGATTACCCAGAACAATCTGCCTGGTCCAGGCTCCGCACCTGACGAAGCCCTCATCATCAACTTGCAGACCTACAAATACCACCTGATTGAGAAGAGAATCAAGCACAACGGAGCCTTTCTCAACTATTTTTCAGATAATCTTTTGCAAGTTACGCCAGCCCATTCTGCCAAAAAATCCATTAAGGCCCTTGAGCAGACCGCACAAAAAATTGCGGATAGTTTTCATCAAGGGGATTTCCAATTCCAGTCCAAGGTCAAGTCGGCTATCTATAATCATTTGGAAGAGGACAATGAGTTATCGCCTGAGAAATTGGCCGACCAGCTTTTTGACAACAATCTCACAGCCCGCTTGAATTTTGTCGACCAGCTGAAGGAAGTCATCCCAGACAAGGTTTCCTTTGATGAGATTGATGCCAGCCGTCAGCTCAAAAAATTTGAAAATCAGAAATTGTCCCTATCAAATGGCATCGAGCTGATTGTACCGAATTCAGTCTATGAGGATGCAGAGTCGGTGGAGTTCATCCAAAATCCTAACGGAACCTACTCCATTTTGATTAAAAACATCGAAGATATTAAGAGTAAATAAATGAAAAAAATTACAAGAACGATTTTTCTTGTCGTCCTTGTTTTTCTTTGTTATCAATTGTACCAGACCTATCATGCGGTTGAGCAGGTCATGACTTTTCAGCCCTTGGTCCAAGAAGTCCTGGCTGAAAATGATACCGCAGCAAATGAAGAATTGGTACTGGCTATGATTTATACAGAGACAAAGGGAAAACAGGTCGACGTTATGCAGTCCAGTGAATCTGCGACAGGCTACATTAATGCCATTACAGATAGCAAGGAGAGCATCCGCCAAGGTGTTATCTATCTCAGTCAGAATTTGCAGCTGGCAGGAGAACGTGGGGTGGATGTTTGGACGGCAGTTCAGGCCTACAATTTTGGGCAGACCTATATTGATTATGTGGCTGCAAATGGAGGTGAGAACTCCCTGAATTTGGCTGAGGAGTATTCCAAAACAGTAGTCGCACCAAGTTTGGGTAATACTAGTCTAGAAACTTATACCTACTGGCATCCACTTGCTCTTGTCAATGGCGGCAAGCTCTATGTCAACGGGGGCAATATGTACTATTCACGCCAGGTCCAATTTAACATGTATCTGATGCGCCTTATCAATCTTTTTTAACCCTCCCTCTTAAAAAGTGTTATAATAGAAATATGAACGGAGGTGTGCCAAGATGACAAGAACCTGTATGATTACTGGTGCAAGTAGCGGAATTGGGAAGGCCATTGCATATGCCTTTGCCAAAAACGGTGATAATGTAGTTATTACTGGGCGCCGGAAGGAACAGCTAGAAACGATTAAAAAGGACTTGGAAACAAGTTTTAGCATCAATGTGACTTTGGCTGTGTTTGATGTAACAAATGTAGAAGAAGTTATAGAGCAGTGCCAGCAGATTATGAAAGAAGTTGGACAGTTGGACGTCTTGGTCAACAATGCTGGTCTGGCTTTGGGACTGGATAAGTTCCAAGAATATGATTTGGCTGATATGTTGACTATGATTGATACCAATGTTCGTGGTCTGTTGACTGTGACCCGCCAGATTTTGCCACAAATGGTAGAAAACAATAATGGTCACATCATCAATATCGGCTCAACTGCTGGGATTTATGCCTATGCAGGTGCGGCTGTTTATGCTGCAACCAAGTCTGCTGTCAAGGTCTTGAGCGACGGTATCCGCATTGATACCATTGATAAAAACATCAAGGTGACAACATTGCAACCAGGAATTGTGGAGACGGACTTCAGCCAGGTGCGTTTCCATGGAGACAAGGAGCGAGCAGCAACAGTTTACCAAGGGATTGATGCACTTCAGGCAGAAGATATTGCCAACTGCACCATTTTTATAACGAATCAACCAGCCCATGTGCAGATTTCAGATATGACGATCATGGCCACCAAGCAAGCAACAGGATTTACCATTCACCGTGAGTAGGAGGTCTTGCTATGAGAAAGTTTGGAAACAGTTTATCCATCTTACTTCTATCTGCCATGTTCTTAGGTGCCTGCACCAATAAAACAAGAATAGGGCAGATAAGCACCAGCAGTTCCCCATCTAGCAGCTCTTCATCGACAAGGGCAAGTAGTTCAACTAGCACCAGTAGCTCTGAGACCACAAAAGTTTCTGGAAAAGATTTTTCAGAATTAAACATAGGGATCCAACTAGAGAGTGGGCAGGATACCATTGACTATGCCAAAATGATCTTAGGCGACAAGGATTGGATTGTCATTGAAGGAAATTATACTCGGACAGAGTCTATTCCCTATAATCTGCTACAAGGGAATGACGGTTCGCTCTACTGGGTCTACCAAAATGGCAAAATCTATGATAAGGAAAACCAACTGGTCCACCAGCCATAAGAAACAGCTGAAGATTTGAATGTCCTTTAGCTCTACAGGTAAATATTCTAAAACTGGGTTTCATGCCCAGTTTTTACTTTTCCGTACACCGGTTCCAATTTTCTGCTGGTTTACTGTGTCCAAGAAGTGGTCATAGGTCTGTTTAACTGCGGGGAATTTTTGAGAGGTTCCAGTGGAAAGGGCTAGATTTTCTAGGAATATTGGGAAGCTTCCCTTTTTATAGAGTTCTCCTTGAAAGAAGAATTTATCAGTAATCTTGTCAATAAAGATGATCGAGGAGCGCCATCGGGCCTTTCGTGAATGGGACGGTTTCCAGGAGATTTTGATTTGCTGGTTATAAAAATACCAGCCCATGATATAAATCTTGGTTTCTTGCTGGCGTTTGATGTCATGATACGTACAGGGAAGGGCATAGATCGTGCCACGATTGGTTTGCAAGAAAGGCTTGAAATCACGGATTTTTTCGTAATCCTTCTGGTCAACGATTGTAAATCCTCTGTCCTTGGCATTTTTTTTCTCATCTACCGTGTAAGAATAGCGGTAGGGGTCAAAGATGATCGACCGTTCATGAACTCGGTAACGCTCTGCCATTTTCTTAAAATGAGGCAAGCTACCATAGTTTTCCAGCAAATAAGGTGTCGTAGCACCTCTATGGCTGATATTTGGCTGGATGTCAAGGATACGGCAGGTATCCAAGCTATCGAGAGGGACTGCACCAAGGCCAATCAGGAGTTGCTCCCTTGTAAAATGACTGGCAAAGCGGGCTTGGGAAGTCTGACCGTTCTCACTCTGGCTGTCTACAAAAAGCGTTTCGCCCTGGCTAAAAACGATTATATAATTCTCATGCTGTTCGGCTTTTCTTTCGATAGGAATGCTGTATAATTGGTGAAAAGTGGGTAAATCCAGGAGTTGTCCAAGTTTCATTTTTTTCATAAAACCAGTATAGCAGAAAATTTTCTGCAAATCCAGTTAAAAGTAAAACTTGTTAAACTTATTTTTAAAAAGAAATGCTCTGACTACATTTCCTTGGAATCAAAGCCTTCAAAGATTTGTATGTCAAAGCGTTTTTTATTGCTAATGTATGCTTGAGGGGTCTTTACTGTATAGACCACCAGAGGGATGCGAAAGAGCAGGCGAATTAGATTGAGCGATGGATTTTTCTGAAATTCATGCTCGTAGGTGATAAAGTCTGGTCGTGTGAGACAATTAGTCAGCAGGTGCTTGATAGCAAAGTAAATCAGCCCCTTTTGCCTACTTAAATCACCAGACAATTGTCTACGAATAGAGTTAGGGCGATGTTTCTTAAAATAGGCGACAACCTGGGGATTGAAGGATTCCACCATAAAAGCTCCTGTCTAGCTGTCCAGATAGCTGGTCACGCGCTGACAGACTTCCAGAACGTCCCTACTCTCCGACTTGGTTTCTACGATGAGAGGCACCTTGCCTGCTACCAGATCCAAGATATCAGCCAGGCGAGGAATGCCTTCTTGGCTATTGAAAAGCTTGTATTTTTGCAGTTTTTGATAGTGGCAATCTTCGATATTTTGGTCAATGCCAGAGGTTCTAAGCAAGCTGGGGTCATGGATGAGGGCTAGTTCCTTGTCCCTTGGTCATCCGGATGTCAAACTCGATACCGTAGCCTTTCTGCAAAGCTAGAGCATAGGCTGCCAGACTATTTTCCGGTGCAGCTCCGCTATTATCATAAAAAAACCTGTGAGCATAATCCCAGCCCAGAAAGGGACCAAAGTCAACCCGCCCCATGCGAGGCTTGAGCAAAAAAATCAATAAACCAATGAGAATGAGGAATCCGAGTAAATAAAGCATAGCAACCTTTCTAGGAACTATCCCCGTGCCGGACCAAAATCATTGTCAGCAAGGACAGGATGGAGAAGAGGAGGGCATAGGGAAAGAGGGCAATCCCAGCAACTCCATGAGAAGGGAGTCACAATCTGCGCCGCCATAGAGGCAGTGTAGTACATGCCAGTGTACTTGCCCACATCCGCAACATGACTCATCTCTACAATCATAGGCAGGGAATTAACATTGATGAAGGCCCAACCCACCCCCATAATAGCAAAAGACAGATAGACCAGGGCTGAAAAAGTGGCCAGGATGATACCGAGAAGATAGGTCGTGGAAAACAGGCAAATTCCTAATAAAATCGCCTTTCTGCGACCGATTTTTGTCCCTAAAAATCCAGAGGGAATATAGGTAATGATTGCTGCAATAGCAGCCAGCATGAGCGAGCGTGCCACCTGGCCAGCATCCATGTCCCAGACAGCGATAGCATAGCGTGAAAAAGCAGTCGTAATGCCGTTGTAGGCTATGAACCACAGGAAGATGGACACCAGCAGGAAAAAAAGGGAAATCTTGACTTCCTTGTCGAGCTCGCCCGTTCCTCTAGTCTTGTACTCTTCGTTTTGGACTGGGATGGCCATTTTTTCTCATCAATTTTCCAGCGGAGAATGGCAAAGCTGACTAGCAAAATGAGTCCAACTGTCAGGAAGAGGTCAGTATAGTCAGGCTGGTCTGACTTATCGACCAGCAGGGCTAGGGCAATGAGCGTTAGAATTGCACCGACAGCACCCATAAGATTGATGATGGCATTAGCCTTGCTACGCAAAGGCTTGGATGTCAAATCGGGCATGAGGGCAATAGCAGGAGCCCGAGAAATGGACATGGCAAATAAGACAAGTCCCAAGCCAAGATTGAAGAGCCAGAAAGGCACCAAAATAGGGTAGGAGAAAGAGAGAAAGAATATATTTGCTTTTAAGTAGGATGAGCTACCATTAATTTTGGTAGTTTTTATATTTTGGTGCTAAACTGGTGCTAACGATAAAAGAAAACCGATGAAACACTTTATTTCATGCGGTTTTTTGAGTAACTTATTCTATTCCCACTCAACTGTTGCTGGTGGTTTGCTTGTAATGTCGTAGACGATGCGGTTGACGTGGTCGACTTCGTTGACGATGCGGACAGAGATTTTTTGAAGGACATCCCACGGAAGCTTAGCAAAGTCAGCTGTCATGCCATCGACAGAAGTGATAGCACGGATAGCAATGGTATAGTCATAAGTACGACCGTCTCCCATGACACCTACCGAACGAACTCCAGTATTGACCGTGAAATACTGCCACACATCACGGTCCAGGCCAGCCTTGGCAATTTCCTCACGGAGGATAGCGTCTGACTCACGGACAGTGTAGAGTTTTTCCTCGGTGATTTCGCCCATGATACGGATAGCCAGTCCAGGACCTGGGAATGGCTGACGCCACACAACCTCATCAGGCATACCGAGTGCCGTACCTAGCGCACGTACTTCATCCTTGAAGAGGGTATTGAGCGGCTCAATCAACTCAAATTGCATATCCTCTGGAAGTCCGCCCACATTGTGGTGAGACTTGATTGTCTCAGCCGTATCCGTCCCAGACTCGATAATATCGGTGTAAAGCGTGCCTTGAGCCAGGAATTTTACATCTGTCAGCTTGCTTGCCTCGTCGTCAAATACGTAAACAAATTCATTGCCGATGATTTTACGTTTCTTCTCAGGGTCAGATACGCCAGCAAGCAAATCTAGGAAACGTTTAGAAGCGTCTACGCGAATGATATTGAGACCGAATTTGCCACCCAACATCTCCATAACCTGTTTGCCTTCATTCTTACGAAGAAGACCATGGTCAACGAAGATACAGGTCAACTGGTCACCGATTGCACGTTGCAGAAGGACACCGACAACAGACGAGTCCACACCGCCAGACAGACCCAGAAGAACCTTCTTGTCTCCAACAGTTGCACGGATTTTCTCGATTTCAGTCTCGATGAAGTTTTCCATGGTCCAGTCACCACGCGCACCACAGATACCAAAGGCAAAATTCTTCAAGATGTCATTACCGTATACGGAATGACGAACTTCTGGGTGGAACTGGATACCGTAGATGCGGCGTTCGGTATTTTCAATGGCAGCATAAGGGCAATCCGCAGACAGACCGACCAAGTGGAAGTCAGCTGGAATTTCCGTCACAGCGTCACCGTGGCTCATAAGAACCAATTGCTCAGAAGGAGTGTCAGCAAAAAGAGCTGACTCAGCCTTGAGTTCAAGTGTTGACTGACCATATTCACGGTTACCAGCCTCGCTAGCAGGCACCACCTTACCGCCCAATTTATGGGTAATCAGCTGCATACCGTAGCAAATCCCCAAAATTGGAATCCCCAGTTCAAAAATTTCTGGGTCAATGTCAAAAGCATTTTCCGCGTAAACTGAGTTTGGTCCACCAGAAAGAACTATACCAATCGGATTGATTTGGCGGACTTCCTCAGCAGTGATTTTGTGGTTTTTCAGTTCTGAAAAGACACCGAATTCACGGATGCGACGTGAAATCAGCTGGTTGTACTGGCTACCATAATCCAGAACGATAATTTTTTGGACATCTTGTTTTGTCATGTTTTTCCCTTTCTATTTGAAAATCATTCAAATACTGATAGCTATTTTACCATAAATACGAACATTTTCCAAACTATATTTGCCAATTATCAGTTTTCCAAACTATGGCGATTTTTTTGAAATCCCATGTTCGTTTTTTTCTAGATTTTACTCATTTTATTAAAGCAGATTACCAGTCATTGTTTGCCTGCCTTATTTTTACTCATAAAAAACAGCTGACCTTTGTAAAATTGGTCTAATTTTGGTAGACTAGACGGAGAGAGGTTTGACAAATGAAAGCAGCATATATTACCATTCACGATAAGATTAAGGAGCAGATTGACCAGGGTGTTTGGAAGATTGGCCAGCGCCTGCCCAGCGAGCGTGACCTGTCCGATGAGTTCGGCGTTTCCCGCATGACCCTGCGCCAAGGCATCACCCTCCTGGTCGAAGAAGGAGTGCTCCAGCGTAAGGTCGGTTCCGGCACCTATGTGGCCAGCACTCGGGTTCAAGAAAAGATGCGCGGCACGACCTCCTTTACAGAGTTGGTTCTCTTGCAGGGCAAAAAGCCGAGTAGCAAGCTCTTGTCTTATACTCGAACCAAACCAAATGAGAAAGAAGTTGAACAGCTAGCCTTGACCAAGGGGGAATATGTCGTCCGGATGGAACGGGTTCGCTATGCTGATAATGTCCCTGTCGTTTATGAAGTTGCCAGCATTCCGGAGCGTCTGATTAAAAGCGTTCCCAAGGAGGAAGTGACCAACCATTTCTTCAAGACCTTGACGGACAATGGCTATAAAATCGGCACCAGCAAGCAGACCATTTTTGCACGGCTGGCCAATGAGAAGGTGGCTAACTACCTAGACATCAGCAAAAATCAGCCAATTTTGGCTCTGAGGCAGGTTTCCTACCTGGATGACGGCCAGGCCTTTGAATTTGTGAACAGCCAGTACGTTGGCGAACGCTTTGAGTTTTATTTGGAGAATAATTAGGAAAAGAGCAAGCAAAATAGAGCCTTTCGACTCTATTCAAAAATATAATTGTAAAGCTGAATGACTTTCTGGAAAGTCCAAGTATCTAACTGTGTGATTTTGCTGGCATTCCTAGCTATGAAATCAAAAGTATAGAGTTGCGTAGGATTGACGAATCCGGCGACTTTTTCTGAGTCAATCGGCACAGATAGCCCGCGGCTCTCTAAAGTTTTTGCACCGTGTGTAATAGGACAGACAGCGACGAAACCTGTTGCTCGGCTGTATTTTTGACTGGAGATAACTAAAGCAGGACGGCGATTCTGAATTTCCTTGCCAGCAGAAGGGTCAAAATCAATCCAGATAATATCCTGCTTTTGAGGAATATATTCAACCTTCATTATCGAGTAACACCTCCCCTTCAAAGTCATTTTCCATGATGAAGGGTTCCATATTGTCAAAGGGATTAGGGATTTTGGACGCAAGAATAATCACATCATCAACTCCTTTGTAGACAAGGAATTCTTTGCCCTCACTAATACCTAGTTCTTTAGGAATGGTTACTGCCAGTGAATTACTACCTTACGCGTTTTCACAGTATTCATAAAAGTATACCTCCGTACATCGTATACACGATTTTGACAAAAAAGTCAAAGGTTTTTGAGTATTTTCGCTCGTTTTAAAACTCTCTAAATAGACGTAAATAAAATTATGCAAACAAATGATCCGTTTTCCCACTAGAAACGGATTTTCTTATTTATTAACGCTAGAATTTTTGATATAATAAAGTTTATGGAAATTGAAAAAACCAATCGAATGAATGCCTTATTTGAATTCTACGCTGCCTTATTGACGGACAAGCAAATGAACTATATCGAGCTATATTATGCGGATGATTATAGTTTAGCAGAGATAGCTGAGGAATTTCAGGTGAGCCGTCAGGCGGTTTATGATAACATCAAACGAACCGAAAAATTGCTAGAGGACTACGAAATGAAGTTGCACATGTACTCGGACTATGTTGTGCGCAGCCAAATTTTCGATGAGATTTTGGAAAAATATCCAGAAGATGCGTTTTTGCATGAAAAAATCTCTGTCCTAACCAGCATTGATAATCGAGATTAA
Organism: Streptococcus sp. A23; assembly: GCF_043674155.1. NCBI lineage: Bacteria > Bacillati > Bacillota > Bacilli > Lactobacillales > Streptococcaceae > Streptococcus > Streptococcus sp. A23. The sequence goes on from NZ_JBIMJP010000006.1 coordinate 94,587, forward strand.
AAGGAGAACACATGGCTTTTGAAAATTTAACCCAGCGTTTGCAGAACGTATTTAAAAATCTGCGTGGAAAAGGAAAAATCAGCGAGAGCGACATTCAAGAAGCGACCAAGGAAATCCGTTTGGCCTTGCTTGAGGCGGACGTAGCCTTGCCAGTCGTCAAAGATTTTATCAAGAAGGTGCGTGAGCGTGCCATTGGCCACGAAGTCATCGATACCCTCAATCCAGCTCAACAAATCATCAAGATTGTCGACGAAGAATTGACGGCGGTTCTGGGTTCGGAAACGGCTGAGATTATCAAATCACCGAAAATTCCAACCGTTATCATGATGGCTGGTCTCCAAGGTGCTGGTAAAACGACCTTTACCGGTAAATTGGCCAACAAACTCAAGCAAGAGGAGAATGCGCGTCCTCTCTTGATTGCGGCGGATATTTACCGTCCAGCGGCCATTGACCAGTTGAAAACGCTAGGGCAACAGATTGACGTTCCTGTCTTTGAATTGGGCAACCAAGTTCCTGCCCTTGAAATTGTGCGCCAAGGTTTGGAACAAGCCAAAGCCAACCACAATGACTATGTCCTAATCGATACAGCCGGTCGTTTGCAGATTGACCAAGCCCTGATGGCGGAATTGCGTGATATTAAAGACTTTGTCCAACCAAATGAAATCCTCTTGGTAGTCGATGCCATGATTGGTCAAGAGGCCGCTAATGTTGCCAAGGAATTTAATGACCAGTTGGCGATCACTGGTGTTATTTTGACTAAGATTGACGGTGATACGCGTGGTGGTGCGGCGCTTTCTGTTCGTCACATTACTGGCCAACCTATCAAATTCACTGGTACTGGTGAGAAGATTACGGACATCGAAACCTTCCATCCAGACCGTATGTCATCTCGTATTCTCGGTATGGGGGATATGTTGACGCTGATTGAAAAGGCCAGCAAGGAGTACGACGAGAAGAAATCATTGGAACTGGCGGAAAAAATGCGCGAGAACACCTTTGATTTCAACGATTTCATTGACCAGCTCGACCAAGTACAAAGCATGGGACCGATGGAAGACTTGCTCAAAATGCTTCCTGGTATGTCAACCAATCCAGCTCTGGCAAATCTAAAGGTTGACCAAAAACAGATTGCTCGTAAGCGTGCCATTGTGTCCTCAATGACGCCTGAAGAACGAGAAAATCCGGATTTATTAACTCCGAGCCGTCGCCGTCGGATTGCGGAAGGTTCAGGGAATAGCTTTGTCGAAGTCAATAAATTTATCAAGGATTTCAACCAAGCAAAATCCCTCATGCAAGGCATGATGTCTGGTGACATGAGCAAAATGATGAAACAGATGGGAATTAACCCTAATAATCTTCCGAAAAATATGCCAAACAATATGGATATGTCTGCCTTAGAAGATATGATGGGTGGTAGCGGAATGCCCGATATGAGCCAACTGATAGGCGGGGCTGGTATGCCTGACATGTCATCCATGTTTGGTGGTGGGCTCAAAGGCAAGATTGGAAAATTTGCCATGGAGCAGGCCATGAAACGTCAAGTCAACAAGATGAAAAAAGCTAAGAAAAAGCGTAAATAATCCGTTCTCCACAAATAGAAAGAAGATTTGATGACACGTTCTACATTAATGCAATACTTTGAATGGTATCTGCCTGCTGATCACGACCATTGGAATCGGCTAAAAAATGACGCTCCGCATCTGAAAGAATTAGGAATTAGCCATGTTTGGACGCCACCTGCCTTTAAAGCGACAGGACCAGATGACGTCGGCTATGGGATTTATGACCTGTTTGATTTGGGAGAATTCGACCAAAAAGGTACCATTTCAACCAAATACGGAACAAAAGATGAGTATCTGGCTGCTATTCATGCTCTCAACGAACAAGGGATAGCAGTGATTGCGGATATTGTCCTCAACCACAAAGCTGGTGGAGACTACCAAGAAAGCTTCCAAGTTCGTCGGATGAACCCTGATAATCGGCAAGAAAGTCTTTCTGAACCCTATGAAATCAAGGGTTATACTGGTTATGATTTCCAAGGTCGTAACGATGCCTACAATGATTTTAAGTGGCATTGGTATCATTTCACAGGGCTTGATTTTGATGCTGCCCACAATGAAACGGGCATTTATCAAATCGTAGGAGAGAACAAGGGCTGGGCCAATCAAGATCAGGTCGACGGAGAGCACGGGAACTACGATTACCTGATGTTCAATGACATTGATTTCAAACACCCAGAAGTAGTAGAGCATCTCAAAGATTGGGTAAAATGGTTTATCGAAACAACTCAGGTTGATGGCTTTCGGATTGACGCTGCCAAGCATATTGGGGAAGATTATATCGCTTCCTTTATGGAATTTGTCCGACAAGAAATTAAGCCTGACCTGTACGCTTTCGCAGAATATTGGAAAGACAGTGAAGCAGATAGTCAAAGTTATATCGACGGTACAGATTACCAACTTGACTTGGTGGACGTTCCGCTCCACATGAATTTCTTTCAGGCGGGTAATGAAGGGCAATCTTTCGATTTACGGACCATTTTTGATGGTAGCTTGGTGAAAACAAAGCCTGATTTTGCCGTTACATTTGTCGAAAACCATGATACACAACGTGGACAGGCGCTAGAATCAACAGTCGCAGATTGGTTCAAACCAGCTGCTTACGCCTTAATTTTGCTACGTCAACAAGGATTGCCAACCTTATTCTACGGTGATTATTACGGTATTTCAGGTGAATTTGGACAAGCTGCCTTCAATGAAATCTTGGATAAATTACTTGCTATCCGTCAACATCATACCTACGGTCCACAGATTGATTATCTCGATCATCCAAATTGTATTGGTTGGGTTTGCCAAGGGGATAATGAGCATCCTAAAGGTCTAGCCTGCGTTATCAGCAATGCAGATGAAGGATACAAAGACATGGATATGGGAACTTTAAATGCTGGAAAAGTATTTGTAGATGCAACCGGTCATCGACAAGACACCGTTCAATTAGATGAAAATGGATGGGGGCGTTTCTATGTTAATCCAGGCTCGGTTTCCGTATGGGTAGAAGAATAACTAACAATTAAGTTTGCATAACGAATGTTATGTAGACTTTTTTTGTAATATAAGTTATAAAGTAAACTATCTTGAGTATTAATGTCTGAAAATTGTATAATGATTACCATTAAACTATGAAAAAGGATTTAGGTATTATGCAGTATTCAAGAAGTCAATATTTTCAATCAATGAAAAAACATCCTCTCTCAATATTACTGACAGTGGTATTGTCTATTTTAACGATTTGTTTATTTGTATTTGGGAATAAGACGATTCGACAGGCTGAAGCTACAGATATGATTTGTATCCATCTGTCATGATTGCACAGGCTATACATGAATCTAATTATGGACAATCTGGGTTATCAATTTCCCTGTACAATAACTTATTTGGTATCAAGGGAGCATACAATGAACAATCTGTATCCCTTCAAACATATGTAAACATTGTTCGCCAACCTCACTTTAACAGTGTTTGGCGTTCCAACACCAGTAGCTACTTGGATGCTACTAATGCTTTAACTGGTACATACGCAACAGATACAGCCTACGCTGCAAAACTTAATGATATCATTGAACTTCATGGATTGACACAATACGATGGATATTATACTAATGAGAATGTTTCGTCAGTAGCTAATTTAATTTGGAATCCATATCGCGCACAATATACAACTCAAGAGACTCTAAATCTTGATATCGCTTGGGCAAATCGCTAGAATCTTCTATTCATCTATATTTATCCGTACAACAATGAACTAACTAAACCCAGCTAGACTGATTATTCAATTTAGCTGGGTTTTAATATGTAAAAGGTAAAAAAGTCAGGTAAGTGCTAGTATAGTTTCTTTCAGTCTTGATAGAAGTTTAGTAATGACCTAGTTGTATAACAAATATTTTAAATAATTCCATTATAATGGACATTTTTATATTTTTCCATTAAAATAGAATGATGAATAAAATGATGATGATTACTGGCCAGATTACACCTTTATCAAGCCAATCACAAACAGAAATAAACATTCTCACGATTATTAGTCGTCTAAATCAGGTTTATGCTAGTCAATTATTGACTGATTTTACTCTCCATAGAGGTGGACTGCTAGAGGCTCAAGTCAAACCCAACGCGGATTTATTGCAAATTCTTGATTATTTACATCTGTCTCTGGCCGAAGGTTATCAGTTGCAAATAGGAATTGGTTTGGGTGATCTGGATGATGCAGTGCAGAAAACCAGCATTTTCTCAAGCAATTCTCAAGCTCAGCGTGAGGCTGAGAAAGCTCTAACTTTGGTCCAGACACAAGACGATTACGGAAGTAGAGCCAACGGATTTTCTTCCGACTATCCCCATATTGACAAGGTCATTAACAGTCTTTTAGCGACCAGCGATTTTATGCGAGATCGGTGGAGTCATTCGCAAAAGGAATTCATCCTAAGATTGGTAGAGACTGGCATTTATTCTGAACATTTTAAGCAAAAATCCCTAGCTCAGAAACTGAAACTCAGTCAAAGTGCCTTTACAAAACGGGTCAAATCAACAGGCATCAAGGTCTATCTCCGTAATCAAGAAACAGCTATGGAGTTAATGATGCAGTTATCAAATAAATAAAAAATAGTTTACATAATATTTAATATGCAAAAGTACATTTTTAGCTGATTTTTACTAAAAAATTTTTTTTGGTTATGTTGTTGAAAATCTATATAACATCTTTCCGAAAAACTATAATTTTCTTGAAACTTATATAAAACTATGGTATACTACTGGTATGATAACTAGAAAAAATTTTTGCCGAAAATATGTACTTTATAATTTCGAAATAAATGCGAAGGCTGTGAATTCTTCCAAAATACAATCCTTAATTTTAAATAAAATATCTCGGAGAAATCATCATGCGTCGTGAATTATTATTGGAAAAAATTGAGGAATTGAAAGAAATCATGCCTTGGTATGTCTTGGATTATTACCAATCCAAGTTGGCGGTTCCCTATAGTTTTACAACCCTTTATGAATACCTCAAAGAATATCGTCGTTTTTTTGAGTGGTTACAGGATTCAGATTTGGTATCTGTGGAACGGATTGCTGACATTCCGTTGGATATTCTGGAACATTTGACCAAAAAAGATATGGAAGCCTTCATTCTTTATCTGCGGGAGCGCCCCTTGCTGAACGCCAATACCACGCAGAATGGTGTGTCGCAGACCACCATTAACCGCACTCTGTCGGCACTTTCTAGTCTCTTCAAGTATTTAACCGAAGAAGTGGAAAATGATCAGGGTGAGCCCTACTTCTACCGTAATGTCATGAAAAAGGTGTCGACCAAGAAGAAAAAAGAAACCTTGGCTGCCCGGGCGGAAAATATCAAGCAGAAACTCTTTTTGGGCGACGAGACCATGGAATTTCTGGAATACGTGGACACAGAATACGAAAATAAACTCTCCAACCGTGCAAAATCTTCTTTCCGAAAAAATAAGGAGCGTGATTTAGCCATTCTTGCCCTGCTCTTGGCCTCTGGCGTCCGTCTGTCTGAGGCCGTCAATTTGGACCTCAAGGATGTTAATCTGAAATTGATGATTATCGAAGTCACTCGAAAAGGTGGTAAACGGGATTCTGTTAATATTGCTGGCTTTGCCAAGCCCTATCTGGAAGCCTATATGACCATCCGGCAGCAACGCTACAAGGCAGAAAAGACTGACGTCGCATTCTTTCTTTCCGAATATCGTGGGATACCCAATCGCATGGATGCCTCTTCTATTGAAAAAATGGTTGCCAAGTATTCGGCTGATTTCAAAATTCGTGTAACGCCCCACAAACTCCGCCACACACTTGCGACCAGACTCTATGATGCAACCAAGTCGCAGGTCTTGGTCAGCCATCAACTGGGGCATGCCAATACGCAAGTTACTGATTTGTATACCCATATTGTCAATGATGAGCAAAAAAATGCATTGGACAAACTATGATTTACATAATTTGTTTTATACAAAAGTCAATAACAAATCTACTAATTAGTGAGTTAATGCTTGATTTTTGTCGATATTGTATTAAAATATAATTATGAAAATCGTAAAATTTGTTATTGGAATCACAATCATGGCCATTGCTGTTGCCATGTCAAAAATATCCCTGCTCGGCACATCGCCGATTGCTGCTGTGCCCAACGTCGTCTCAGAATCTATGGGTTCATCCATCGGTCTGAACACGGCGCTCTTCTTAGCCCTGCTAGTTGTTATTCAGCTCGTCTTGGCTAGTCCAAAGAAGATGAGCGAGGCAATTCCTTACCTCATTCAGTTAATACCCGGAACCTTGTTTGGCTTGTTTATTAACTTTTTCTACGGTCTGCTCGCTCCAATCTTGTCCAGTAAATCTTATCCAGTCCAGTTGATTGTCTTGATTATCTCTGTCTTTATCTTGGCAATCGGTGTCATTGTTGAGGTCAATGCGGATACGATTGTCATGCCGGGCGAAGGGTTGCCCAAAACAATTGCCCAAGTGACCAATAAACCATTTTCTAGCGTCAAATTGGCCTGTGATATTGGAATGGTTGTAACAGCGCTTCTTCTCTCTTTCCTCTTTGGTAATCCATTTTTAGGAATTCGCGAAGGAACAATTATTGCCATGCTCTTCACTGGACCAATTATCTCGCTCTTGCAACAACTTGCTTTCAGAAGAAAAAAATGAGGTTGGACTTCCAATCTCATTTTTCTATGCCAATTTTCTAATCGGAATTTACTACTAAAAACGAGACCAGGAAATCCTAGGCTCGTTTAGCTTCATTCTTAAAATCGTTTTTCAACAGTTTCATCGCTGAAGGTTTTGCTATTGTTGCCCAGTGCAGCGACTTTACCATCCAATGCGACTTGGTCTAAACGACCGCCTTCTTCCATAGTGACAGTTGTAACATTATCACCGTGGCTAAGGATAGAGCCTTTGACATGAAGTTCATGAAGGTAACCGCCATCTTTGATAGAAAAGGCATAGGCTGGAAGATCCACGTTGACACCTTTTACAAGAGATTGGCCAACACCACCGTGGGTCGTAATATCGCCTTCAATATGCAGTTCACCGACTTCTTTGGAAATTTGAATACCAACAGCACCATCATTGTAGGTATTGATTTCAGCAAAATGACCGACTTTCAAGGTACCATCGTATTGATTGTAGGCGCGAGCTCCGACACCGTAGGTAGAAATGGCTTTTTTCGCTTGGAAATCATTGACAGTACCGAAGTTTACGAAACCAACACCAGATTGACCGTAGGAAATCACTTCATCTTCTACGACCCATTTATCAACAGTTCCCCAAGCATCCAAGACCATGTCATTGACGCCGTAAGTAACGGTTTTACCGAGCTGATACAATTCGTGAACATGGGCACCATAGACAACAAAGACACCACCGGTGATGAAATCTGCCGCACCTTGAGGAAGGAGACCGGTAGAATAAACTGAACCCAAGACCATTTTATCCATCACAACTTGACCACCAGCATCATTGAAACCTGAAATAAAGACACCAGATCCGATGACAGGTTGACCGTCTTGACCGACGTTCAATTCACTGATAGCTGCTGTAATCTTACTGTTAGCATCGGGGTTAAAATTGTAAAGGGTATAAGCACCTTGCAGGACGTTTACGCCATATTTTTGTGGTTGCTCAAGGTAGGTGCGCGTATCTGCTTTGCGAACCAAGACGTTGTGTGTGTCGACATGTGCAGTCATGGTTGGTGCACGGAAAATCATTGAAATTTGACCGTCCACGATCAAGTTTTCAAGTGAAATCTGACCAAAGTTGTCACGAACTTGTTGTGGCACAAGTGAAATAGCTTTCTTATCTTGAAGAGCTGAGATTGTTAAATCAGAAATCTTAGCATCACCTTTCAAGATAAAACCATCAGAATGTGAAAAGAATACAGTTGGCAGAACGCCATTTTCTTGTGCTTGACCTTTGATGTCGATACCAGCTGGAAGATAGATGGAACTTGCAAAAGTCATGGTACGTGTGATAACAATTTCTTTTTCATTATTGTCCAAAGCGTTAATTAATTGAGTAGGATTTGAAACGAGTGTCATGTTAAGTACCTCACTTTCTTTCTGTAAGTCTATTTTATCACTAATTATTGATAAGTCAAGCATTTTGTGTGAAAATTTAAGAAAAAATCTTGTAAATGTTTTCAAAACTGCTTAAAACTAGCCAGAAAAACACCAAAAAGCCAACCAAGTGGCTGACTTTCATCTAATTATACTAATTCTTTTAATTTTGTCTGATTAACAGCTGGATAGCCGTCCAAGAATTCAGATAAACGTTTCAAAATGCTCAGCATATAACCTGATTGGTCGTTTTCAATTTGAAGGACCAGGAGCGGTTCGTGGAGACTCATGCGGAGAAGGAACCAGCCGTCTCCATAAGGGTCTGTTACATCAAATCGCACTCCTTCTTCATTCTCTGGATTGAAAATAAAACTGGCAATGGATGTCGCTTGCAAGTCGGCAATGACTTGCTCACCTAGCGCGCGATAATCCTCAACCTCCAACTTAAAGCGCACTTCCTGCGTTTCTAAAGGTTGTTTCAGCTGTGCAATCAAATCATCCAGGGACTTGCCATCCTTTTGCAACTGAGGCAGAAGCATGAGAATTTTGGCAGCCACATAGGTACCGTCATCCAAGAAATAATTTTCCTTAAAGGCTGCATGACCTGACGTCTCGATAGCCAATTGACAATCCACACCAGCTTGGTTGGCAGCAATGGCGCGATTGATCACATTACGATAACCTGAAATATAGCGAATTTGCTTGCCACCCAGACTTTCGATAAAATCTTTTAGGTGTTCTGAGGTTGGGGAATTGGTGACAATGCTCGTACCCGGATGCTCGGACAAGGTAATTTGAGCCAAGACAGCAATTAGATTGTTACGATTGAGAATTTGTCCTGACTTGGTAACCAAGGCAGCGCGGTCCACATCTGTATCAAAGATAATGCCCAAGTCGGCACCTTGTTTAAGTACTGCTTGACGAATACTTTCCATGGCCTCTTTGTTGTCGGGATTTGGGACATGATTAGGGAAGGTGCCGTTCGGTTCTAAAAACTGTGAACCCGTTGTATCAGCTCCCAGCTCGGCCAAAACTTTTTCCGCAAAGAAACCGCCTGCACCATTTCCAGCATCGACGATGATATTGAGTCCGGTCAACGGCTTGTCTTGACCATCGCAGGCTGTACGAATCTTATCAACCAAATCTTGGGCATAAGGCGTAATCAGATCCGCATGGGTCAGACTTCCCAGACTTAAGGCTGGGAATGCCTCCGTATGCGACAAGATATAGTCAATATCCTCGTGTTCCGCTCCGCCATTTTGCGAAAAAATCTTGAGACCATTAAAATAATAAGGCAGATGGCTGGCAGTAATCATCACCCCTGCGTGGCAGGCAAACTGCGGATACTGGGTGCTCATGAAGAGAGCTGGCGTTGTGGCCATACCAAAGTCAATCACCTGAACCCCCAGACCAACAGCTTCTTCGATAAAAGCATCTGCCAAATCTGGACCGCTCAGACGGCTATCACGACCGATACCAATGGTCAATTTTCCTTCTTTATAGAGCGTGGACAATTCCTGATTTTGGGTCAGCCAATGAATCAACCCTCTAACAATTTCCTTGGTTGCTTGGGGCGTCAATTTAACAGCATATTCGTCAGTAGCAATGGCAATCCCGCGAATGTCGGATCCATTTTGCAAAACATGATGAGACATAAAAAACCTCCAATGAAATACTATCCTTAGTATAGCACTTTTGGAGGCGGTTGCAAACTCTTAATCTGATTTAAATATCCGCACATTTGTCCCAACTTCAACCTGACTGTCCACATCAATATCTAATTCTAGCTGGTGCAAGACGCGCTTGGTGAGATAGAGCCCAAAACCAGTGGCTTTCTGGTGTTCACGTCCATTATAGCCCGTAAAACCTTCGTCAAAAAGGCGCGGAATATCCTCGGGCAAAATGCCTAATCCTGTATCAGAAATCGTGATTCCCTTGTCCAAGGCAATGGTCACTGAACCACCTGTTTTGTTGTATTTCAGGGCATTGTCTAAGACTTGCGATAGGGCGAAACTCAGCCACTTGCGGTCTGTTTTCAGCTGCCAATCCCCGTCGATAGCGACACTTATATCTCGTTGCAGAAATTGTTGCCGGTATTTCTTGACCAAATCCACCACTACTTCTCTCACTTGGACCATTTCGAAGCGAAAATCCGAAGCTTGATTGGACAACTTGAGATAATTGAGTAAATTAGCCATGTAATTGTCCAAGCGCAGCAATTGTTGGTCAACATCTGCCTGATGTAAATTGTCCGTCTGGCTCATGAGGGATAGGGCAGCCAAAGGAACCTTCATCTGGTGGGACCACATTTTTACCAGAGCCTGCAAATCCTCTTCACGCGTTTTATAGGCCAATAACTGCTCCTGCCACTGCTCCTTTTCCGTTGAAAGGACCTGTAAATAGGCCAGATCAGACGGTTTATCCAGCAAGGCAAGGTCCTTATCTGTTAGATTTTCCAAGGCTTGCATTCGCTGGCGGAATTTCCAATAGAGACCAAGACTGAAAAGAATCAAGATGGTCAAGGAAAATAGCAGAGCTTGGTACAAGAATGTAAGGGGAAGCCGATAGAGATAGAAGAGCAGGATAAAACCGCCAACTAGCAAGAGGTAGGCTAGCAATAAACTCCTGTATTCTCTTAAAAATTTGGCTATCATTTGACAAGATACCCCACTCCCCGCACTGTATGAATGCGGTCAAAACCCAGTTCACCTGTTTTCTTGCGTAGTCGGGTCATATTGACATTGAGTGTATTCTGGTCGATAAATTCTTCGTTTTCCCACAAGCTTTCCAACAAGACTTCCTTGCTCACAATCTGCCCAACCTGTTGCATAAGTGGCGTTAAGATTTTCGTTTCTGTCGGAGAGAGCTGGATACTGGTTTGACCATCAGAAAAGCGCCCGTCAGGACTGAGTTTAAACTGGTCCACTTGCAAATCCGCTGTCTTACTAAATTGTTTGACCCGACGTAAGAAGGCTGCGATTTTAGCATCGAGAATAGTCAGCGAAAAGGGCTTAGCTACAAAATCATCTCCGCCCATATTCATGGCCATGACTGCATTCATTTCATCGTCGCTAGAAGATATAAAAATAATCGGCATGGTCATGGATTTCCGAATTTCCGTCGTCCAGTAAAACCCATTGTAATAAGGCAGGCTAATATCCATCAAGACCAGGTCTGGTTGGAACTCAACCACTTCTTGACTGACTGCCCGGAAATTCTGCACACTTTCCACCTGATATGATTTTCCCAGATGCTGCTTCAAGAGCTGGACAATCATCTCATCGTCTTCAACAATATAAATCTTCTCTTTTTTCATCTTCTTCATTCTGCAAAAGCCAGGACACAGGTCTTGGCTTTCTATTTATATATTTCTTTCCGATGCCCGACTTCAAGGGCTGTTACGATCAATTTATCATCCTCAATGCTGACAATGACCCTGTAATTACCGATACGGTACCGCCATTGGCCTGAACGATTGGCAGTTAAGGCTTTTCCGTATTGTCTGGGATTGTCGCACCCGTCAATATGCTTGTAAAGATACCGCAAAATCAAACTTGCAGCCGTTTTATCCATCTTTCGAATTTGCTTTTGAGCCTTAGCAGACAAAATAACCTTATAACTCAATGCCCAACTCCTCAGCCATTTGTTCTAATGTTATCGGCTCAATGCCATTCGCCAAGTCTTCTTGGTATTCTGCCCAAGCAAGGTCTGCCACACGCGCATCGTATTCGTCTTCAAGGGCTTCAAGGGTTTTAGTCCGAATGAGTTCTGATAAACTCACGCCTTCAAACTTTGCCATAGCTTGCATAAAGAGTTTGTCCTGCTCAGATACTTTCAATGTGATAGCTGCCATTTTTCTTACCTCTTATAGTATTCCTTTGGTATTACCATTGTAACACCATTTCCTTGAAAAAGCAAGAGGCTGGGCAGAAAGTCCAGCCTCGCTTCTCAGAGTTTGTGTCAACATCTCAGCGCAGTGGTTGATTGGCAGATTTGCTTGTGTTTCACACTCCAAATCTGACCATTACGACTGTTGCGAACAAAGTTCGCTTTATCTCCAACCTCAAACTGTCTACCAGACAGTTTGAGCTGTGCGGGGGTGGGAGTGAAACAGTCTGGGGATAGACTGTTTCAGCTCAACAACTAGAAATAAAGACTTGTTGACGAACTTTTTTTAAACTGGTCGAGTTCTTATACGAAAACTCAAAAGAATACAAAAACTCCCTCCCTATGATATAATCAAAGCGAAAAAATTTTTT